>CAKZXZ010000171.1 GCA_937883775.1 uncultured Paracoccaceae bacterium | reverse complement strand
TGGTGCAAGCTGAGATGCAACAGACCCCCTTTGATATCGACCAGGAGACTTCGATGCGTATTCTCTTTGCAGGCGGAAATGGCTGGCTTCCAGAAGCCAGCGGCGGCACCCAGAACAGCACCGATCATCTGATCCGGCAAAGCCTTGCAAAAGGGCATGACTGCGCCGTTTATTGCGGATTTTCCGGGCGTGGCGTTTTTGGCTTTCGCATGAAAGTGCAACGCAAATTGACCGGACGCCCGTTCAGTGTGGACACGACCCAAGGGTATGAGGTCATGCGCACCTGGGAGCCGACCGAGCCGCAGCGCATCGCGGCTGCTGTGCAGCGCTTTCGCCCGGATGTTGTGGTGATCCAGACGCGTCGCTCGGCTGCGTTGGGCAAGGCGTTTGCCGCCCTTGGCGTGCCGGTCGTGCTGTATCTGCGCAATGTCGAGTTTGAGGAAAACGAAGGCGATGTCAGCGCAATTCCGGGGGCGCAGTTCATCGCCAATTCCGATTTCACGGCACAGGCTTACAAGACGGCGTATGGGATCGATTGCACGGTGATTACGCCAACCATCCAGTTCGATCACTATGCCGGTCCGACCACACGCGAATTTGCAACGCTGGTAAATATTCACCCCAAGAAAGGCTATGAGGTTGCCCGGGATATGGCCCGCGCGTGCCCTGATATCCCGTTCCTGTTTGTCGAGGCCTGGACCTTGTGGGATCAGCTTTTCGATCAGATCATGGCCGAGCTTGATGCCCTGCCCAATGTTACGTTCATGCGGCGGACCTCGGATATGTCGACCGTGTATGGCCGCACCAAGGTGCTGCTGGCGCCCAGCCAGTGGGAAGAGGCCTGGGGCCGTGTCGCGTCTGAGGCGCATTGCAGCGCGATCCCGGTTCTGGGGTCGGACCGGGGTGGTTTGGGGCAGGCGATTGGGCCGGGGGGCATTGCTTTGCCCCATGATGCCCCGACCGAGGTTTGGGTGGACGCTTTGCGCACGCTTTGGTTCGACGAGGCTGCTTATGCTGATCTGTCCGCCAAAGCGCTGGAGTATGCAAAACGTCCTGCGCTTGATTTTCATCGCCAGCACGAGACGTTTCTGTCGGTGTTGGAAAGCGCCATCGCCCGACAGGATGCACTAAGCGATGCGTGAACCGGCGCTTGCGGTAAGGGAGGTGGGCCGTTGAAGATTTGTTTCAGCGTTTCGGTCTTTCCCGCTTTGTCGCAAACCTTTGTCACCACGCAGGTGCTTTATGCGGTGCGACAAGGCCATGAGGTGACCGTCGCCTGTCAGGATTACGCACCAGATACGCCGTTGTCAGAGGACGTGCGTGCAGCGCTTGAGCAGGTTCGGATCGTGATCTGGCCGCGCAGAAAGCCTTTGCTTTTGGGACTTTTACCGACGGGATGGGCGGACCGCATTGTCGCGCGGTTGCGTCGTGATCTGTGGCGCAGGACATGTGACGCGGATTTGGTGATTGCCCATTTCGGCTACCGGGGTGCGGCCGTTGCTCGGGCGCAACGCGGTTGGCACGGGCGCCCGCCGCTGGTTACTATTTTTCACGGACGAGATGTCAGCGTCGAACATCGCCGCAATGGTCTTAGCCGTTACGAAGGGCTTTTCGACGAGGGTGATCTTCATCTGACCGTGAACGCGCCATTTGCCGATTTGCTGGTCCAATCGGGCGCACCTGCCGAGCGTGTGGCGACCCACCACCTTGGGATCCCTGTCGCGCAATATGCTTTTTTCCCGCCGCAACCGCGGAGCCCCTACAAGTTGCTAAGCGTCAGTCGTCTGGTTGATAAGAAGGGGCTGCATGTGGCGATTGCAGCGCTTGGCATGCTGCACGCGGCCCATCCCGGGATCGACTGGCAGTATGCTATCGGCGGCGACGGCCCGCTTTCGGACGCTCTTCAACAACAGGTGATTGACGCCGGTCTGCAAGACCGCGTTGCGTTTCTTGGGCCACTTTCGCATGAGCAAACGCTGCACCGCATTGCCGAGGCAGACGCGTTGCTGGTGCCCAGCGTCACCGCATCCGACGGCGATCAGGAGGGCATTCCGGTGACGCTTATGGAAGCGATGGCTTTGGGTACGCCTGTCTGCACCACCCGTCACTCTGGCATTCCGGAGCTGGTCAGCCACCGTGAAAGCGGGTTGCTGTCTGATGAACATGACATTGAGGGGCTGTGCGCAAATATCCTTGCGCTGTTTCAGGATCCGGCGCTTTCAACACAGCTGGCCACCGCCGCGCGCCGCAAGGTCGAAAACGATTTCAACGAAGACCGCCAAAACGCGCAATTGCTTGCGCGGTGTCTGGCCTTGATCGCTTAGCGGCAGCTTATAGGGCGTGCTGTTTGAGTGCTGAAACCAACGGTGCGTGCCGAGCCTCGACCTGGGCCAGGCAATGGCTCACAACCTGTGACGAGAAATACTGCGCGCTGTCCAGAATGTTGACCGTCCCGATGACGACACCCTGTGTGATCGGGATATTCAAGGCCGACGCGCAGCCAAGGCTTTCGATGACCGCATGATCGGGAAAATAGATCGCGAACTCGGCCACCGTATTGGCCACGAAAACCTCACCTCGCTCGACGACCATATCGGTCCATGCCCCTTGTGACATGGGCTTGGTGCCGGACACGGGGTAGGTTTCGGGATGTGAGCTGTAGACACGGCGAGCCAGACCCGCCGCGCGGTCCAGCACGGTCACGGTGAAAAGCCGCCCCCCGGTGGCCTTGTGCAACTGTGCATAAACCGCCTCGGCAGAGAGCGTGTCGGTCACTCTTTTTCGACCAGGCGATAGAAGACATAATCAGACGTGGCCCCGTTGACAAAGCCCGTGACGGCGTCGCGCATGGCCACTTGTTTGATCGCTTGGAACATGATGACGAATGGGGCCTTGGCTTGTGTCTCTTGCTGCAATTCGCGGTACATCGCCAAACGCGCTTCGGCGTCCTGTTCGGCAAGGGCCGCCATCGTCTTTTGGTTCATCTCGGCTGGTGGCATCCACGCATTGCGCCATGTGGTCGTAGAGGCATATTTGTCGTCGGCATTATCGGCATTGAACGCAAAAGCCTTGGCGTTGGAATGCGGGTCCATGAAATCGGGCCCCCAGTAGAGCAGCATCGCCTCATGGGTGCGGGCGCGGTACTTTGTGATGACCTGAGCGCCGGTGCCTGCGACGATCTCAAGGTTAATGCCGCCTTCGGCAAAGGATGCTTGCAGCGATTGCGCCATGTCTGTGAAAGGTGGTGCCGAAATCACGTCGAGCGTGACATTGATCGGCAGATCAACCCCGGCCTCCGCAAGGATTTGCTGTGCTTTGGCGGGATCGTAGCTGAAGGGCGTATCGGTCAAGGCGCCGGGAAAGCCATCGGGCCAGAACGCCTGATGCACTTTCATCTGACCTTTGAGAAGACTGCTTGCCATGCCGTCATAATCGACCAGATACCGGGCGGCTTCCCAAACGGCAGGATCGGTCAGCGTATCAACCTTCTGGTTGAACGACACCCAATGCACAGCGGCTTGCGGATAGGTTTCGACGGTGACACCGTCGACCCC
Source organism: uncultured Paracoccaceae bacterium (assembly GCA_937883775.1). Taxonomy (GTDB): domain Bacteria; phylum Pseudomonadota; class Alphaproteobacteria; order Rhodobacterales; family Rhodobacteraceae; genus JAHTBL01. The sequence goes on along the minus strand of CAKZXZ010000171.1, from coordinate 9,833 downwards.
GTCAAGACCCGCAATCTGGTTGGGATCGAGGTTCTTGGCCATGTCCACATCGCCATTCTCAAGCAACAGGCGCTGCGATGCGCCTTCGGGATTGTGCTGGATCACCACGCGCTCCATCGCGGGGGCGCCCTGATAATAGTCAGGGTTGGCCTGCAATGTCAGGATCTCGGCAGGGCGGTAGCTTTGCAGCGCAAACGGGCCGGTGCCTGCAGAATTCTGGTTCATCCAAGCGTGACCCATGTCGCCGTCGACCTCGTTGGCCATGACGGTTTGCATATCTACAATAGAGGCGGGCCGCGCGGCCAGCACGTTCAGAACGAATGACGGTGCAAAATCGCCCTCATAGCGAACGGTCACGGTGTTGCCTTCGGCGGTGACCATCTGTTCGATATTGTCGGGGGTCCAGCCCAGTTGGGTCAGGATAAAGGCCGGTGCCTTGTCGAGCGAGACAACCCGCTTCCATGAGCCGACCACATCTTCACCGCGCAGAGGATTGCCAGAATGGAAGGTGACACCTTCGCGCAAGGTGAAGGTGACTGTCTTGTTGTCGGCATCAACGCGCCATTCGGTGGCAAGGGCAGGGGCCAGAACCGTTGTGTCCGCCGCGTCATAGCGCACCAGTGTGTCGTAGGTATTGGCGACGTATTCGCCCGAGCTGAATTCATAGGCAGATGCCGGATCGATCGTGACGATGTCATCGATATTCTGGGCCACCACCAGCATGTTGTCGGGTGTTGCGGCCTGCACAGATGCAACAGCCAAAGTGCTGGCCATCAGTCCGGCAAGCAGGCTTGTCTTGAAATGAAACATGATAATCCCCCTGTTGAATGATGCCTCAGACCGAAGCTTGAAGCAGATGCTGTGAATAGGGATGTTCGGCTTTCATCGCACGCAATGCGGCCACATCCATGGTCTCGACCACCTTGCCATCTTTCATCACGGCAAGCCGATCACACATATGGCCCACGACGCTAAGATCATGTGAGACCATCAGGTAGGTCAGGTTATGCTCTTGTCGCAGATCGGCAAGCAAATTCAGGATTTCCGCCTGCACTGAGACATCCAATGCCGAAGTCGGCTCGTCCAGCAACAGCAGTTCCGGTTCAGGCGCCAGAGCGCGGGCGATGGCCACGCGCTGACGTTGACCGCCCGACAGCTGGTGCGGGTAGCGGAAGCGGAACTTCTGACCCAGGCCAACGTCATCCAGCAGTTTCACGACCCGAGCGTCGATATCTGTAAAGCCATGCAGTTGCAGCGTTTCGCCCAGAACAGCGTCCACTGAATGGCGCGGATGCAACGACGCGTAGGGGTCCTGAAACACCATCTGTACCTGCTTGTAAAAGCTCTTGGGGCGACGCTTTCCGATAGGCGCGCCGGCAACGGCGATATGGCCGGACCAGGTGGGCGCCAGCCCGACAATCGCGCGCAGGATTGTCGATTTGCCCGACCCGCTTTCGCCCACCAGCCCGAAACTTTGGCCTTCAGCGACGTCGAACGTGGCATCTATCACCGCATCCACACGGTCGCGATCACGGCCGAACCAGACGTTCAGCTTCTCAATCTGCAGCATGCTCATACGCGGCCACTCACGCTTTGGGCTTTGGACCATTCTGGATCGCGTTTGAGCACTTCAAGCCGGTCGCGCGGCGCATCCAGCCGGGGCAGGGAGTTCAGCAGTCCCTGGGTGTAGGGATGTTTGGCCTCGTGCAGCTTATCGGCATCGCAGACCTCAACGATGCGGCCTGCATACATGATGAGCACACGGTCACAGAAATCGGCCACCAGGTTCAGATCGTGGCTGATAAAGATCAGGCCCATGCCCCGCTCTTTGACAAGCTTGTCCATGATATCAAGGACCTGTCTTTGCACCGACACATCAAGCGCCGAGGTCGGCTCATCCGCGATCAGGATTTCGGGGTTCGGGATCAGCATCATCGCGATCATGATCCGTTGTCCCATCCCGCCAGACATCTCGTGCGGATAGGCGCGCATCACGCGCTCAGGGTTGCGGATCGATACGGCCTCAAGCATCTCAACGGCCTTTGTGTGCGCATCTGTTTTCGATGCGCTGTTGTGCAGGCGATACGCCTCGATGATCTGTGCGCCGATGGTCATCACCGGGTTCAGCGAGAATTTGGGATCCTGCATCACCATCGAAATGCGCTGCCCGCGCACAGCGCGCATGTCCTTTTCGGATTTGCGCAGCAGGTCAACGCCGTCGAGTTTCACATGATCGGCTTCGACAATGCCAGGCGGACGGATCAGCCGCAGGATGGCGCGGCCGGTCATCGACTTGCCCGAGCCGCTTTCACCGACGATGCCCAGACGTTCCTTGCCCAAGGTGAACGAGACCCCGCGCACAGCGTCAAAAACGCCTTGCCGGGTGGGGAACTTGACCCACAGGTTTTCGACATCCAGAAGGGTCTGCATCATTCGCCTGCCTTCGGATCAAGCACGTCGCGTAGCCCGTCACCCAAAAGGTTGAAGGCCAAGGACACGGTGAAGATCGCCAGCCCGGGCATCGTGGCGACCCACCAGTGATCCAGAATAAAGCGCCGCCCTTCCGAGATCATCGCCCCCCATTCCGGGCTGGGCGGTTGCGCGCCAAGGCCCAGAAAGCCAAGTCCGGCTGCTGCTAGAATGATCCCTGCCATATCAAGCGTGACACGCACGATGAGCGACGAGATGCACAGTGGCCAGATGTGTTTCGTGATGATCCGAAACCCTCCGGCCCCTTGCAGCTGGATGGCCGAGATATAGTCCGACGAGCGGATTGTCAGGGTCTCGGCCCGCGCGATCCTTGCATAGGGTGGCCACGCGGTGAGCGATATGGCGATCACCGCGTTCTCGATCCCCGCACCTAGGGCGGCCACGAAAGCCAGTGCTAAAACGAGACGCGGGAAGGCCAGAAAAATGTCGGTGATCCGCATCAGGACGATATCGACCCAGCCGCCGACATAGCCCGAGACAGTACCGACCAAAAGCCCGACAACGGGGGCGATCAAAGCAACGAGCGCAACGATGTAGAGCGTGATCCGCGCGCCGTAGATCAGCCTTGACAGGATATCGCGCCCAAGGCTGTCCGTGCCGAGGATGTGGCCTTCTGTGCCCAGTGGCGCGAGGCGGTTGCCAAGGTCTTGCACGAACGGATCATGCGGCGACAGCAGTGGTGCCGCCGCTGCGATCAGCATCAGCGCAATCAGGATGCCTAAGCCTACCATCGCCATGGTGTTTGAGCGAAACGATAGCCATCCCTGATAGAGCGCTGACAGTTTCGCATGGCGGCGCGACGAGGGGGTATCGGTCAGAAGCCATGCGCGAAGGGTTTGTTCGGCCATCTATTTCGCCCTTGGATCGAAGACCTTGTAAAGCAGGTCTGAAAAGATGTTGAGCAGGATGAAGATCAGCCCGACGACGACTGTGCCACCCAGCACGGCGTTCATATCCGCACTCAGCAGGGCTGTTGTGATGTAGCTGCCGATGCCGGGCCAGGAAAAGATGATCTCGGTCAGGACAGAACCTTCAAGCAGGCCCGCATAGCTGAGCGCGATCACAGTCACCAGCTGCACGCGGATGTTCTTGAAGGCGTGTTTCCAGACAACGTCCCATTCCGACATGCCCTTGACCCGCGCGGTGGTGATATACTCGGCCGAGAGCTGTTCCAGCATGAAACTGCGCGTCATCCGGCTGATATAAGCCAGCGAGAAATACCCAAGCAGGGAGGCCGGCAAGATGATATGGCTAAATGCGTTTTTGAAGACATCCCAATTGCCATCAAGGGCGGCATCAACAAGGATCAGGCCTGTAACGCTGGGCACGACATCGACGTAAAAAATGCCAACGCGCCCGGGTCCGCCAACCCAACCCAGAATGCCGTAGAAGATCAAAAGGCCCATCAGGCCGAGCCAGAAGATGGGCATCGAATAGCCGACAAGGGCCACGACGCGGGCGACTTGGTCGGTCCAGCTGCCTTTGCGCACGGCGGCGATTACGCCCAGCGGTACTCCGATAACTACGCCGATGATGATGCCAAGGGTTGCCAGTTCAAGCGTGGCCGGAAAGACGCGAGCGATGTCTTCGGACACGGGGCGCGCGTTCAGCAGCGAAGTGCCGAAATCAAGGTGTAGCACATCCCAGATGTAATAGGCGAATTGCACAACAAGCGGCTTATCGAGACCCAGTTCTAGGTAGACCGCATCATAGGTCGATTGCGAGGCACGTTCGCCCACAATCGCAAGCACCGGGTCAATCGGCATCACGCGGCCAATGATGAAGGTGACGAACAAAAGGCCCAGCATCGTCACGGCGATAGAGCCCATTGTCAGGGCCGTTGTCTTGACCCACGGGGGAAGGGACGCACGGTCGCGCCCCTTCCGGTTTTCTTCGCTCAGCGCCATTTACTTGGTGACCTGCCAATAGGCGGCAGAGGTCACAGCCTGACCGGTTGACCAGTCGGTCACGTTATCACGCAGGGCCGATTGTTCAATCTGCTGGAACATGACGACGAATGGCGATGTCTCGCGGAATTCAGCCTGAATGTCCTGATACATCTGGATGCGCGTGTCGCGGTCGTTTTCGACCACAGCCGCTTCGACCTTTTCGGTCAAGCCACCCGTGTCCCAGCTGTTGCGCCAGGCCAGAAGACCAGTTGCCTGTGCTTCATCCGAATTGTCGGGGTTGTAGGCGAATGTGCCTGCATTGGTCTGCGGATCCGGATAGTCCGGCCCCCATGCGCCGAGATAGACGTCCAGCTCGCGCGCACGGTAGCGCCCCAGGATCTGCTTAGCGGTGCCAACGGTGATATTCACCGTAATGCCAACTTGCGCAGCAGCATTCTGGAAACTTTGGCCGATCTCGATCCGCTCTTGCGCTTCGCGTACGCCGATCTCGATTTCAAGCCCCTCGACGCCGGCGGCGTCCAACAGCTCTTTGGCTTTCTCAAGGTTATACGAGAACGGATTTTCCTCGGAGGCTCCCAGATAGGTCGCGGGCAGGAAGTTCTGATGGATCGTATACTGCCCCTTCAGGAAGCTGTCGCGCATGCCTTCATAGTCGATCAGATACTTGAAGGCCTGACGGACCTCGGGTTTGCTGAGTTCAGGGTGCTTCTGGTTCAGGGCGATATACATCAGACGGCCCTTCAGCTCGTCTTCGATCCGGATCCCCTCCATGGCAGACGCCCCGGCGATGTCTTCGGGGTTCAGGTTGCGGGCGATATCTACATCTCCACGCTCCAGCAGCAGGCGCTGGGACGCGCTTTCAAGAACGTGGCGCACAATCACGCGCTCCATCGCAGGTGCGCCGTCATAATAGTCCGGGTTCGAGGACATCGTGACGCTTTCGTTGGGCTTCCAGCTGTCAAGCTTGTAGGGGCCAGAACCGGCTGAATTTGTCTGCAGCCACGCGTTGCCCATATCGCCATCGACCTCGTTCGCCATGACGAGTTCCTTATCCACAACCGCCCCGATTGTGGCGGTCAGACAGTTCAGGATGAAGGACGTCGCGTAGCGCTTGTCGGTGGTGATAATCAGTTGATTGCCTTCGGCGCGGATCGTCTCGGCGACGTTTTCGGGGGTGAAACCGAACTGCGTCAGGATAAACGCCGGTGTCTTGTCGAGGATGACAGCGCGCTGGAGCGAGAACGCGGCATCTTCGGCGCGCACCGGGTTGCCCGAGTGGAACGTGACACCTTCGCGCATCGTGAAGGTAATGGTCATCCCGTCTTCCGACACCTCCCAGCTTTCGGCCAGATCGGGCTGATATCCGGCGGCCAGATCATTGGGGTCAAGATTCACAAGACGGCTATAGATGTTGCGGCTGATGTCCGATCCTGCGAATTCGAAGCTTTCGGCGGGATCAACGGTTGTAATGTCATCAATACGGTGGGCAATCACCAGCATATTCGCCGGTGTCTCGGCGATCGCCGAGAAGGAAGTCACGCTGACCGCCAGGCCAATCGCGGCTCCTGTGAGCAGCTTTGAAATAGTGTTCATTTGGATAGTCCTCTCTGTGTCAAAATCGTTTCTTGTGCATCGCCTGGGTTATCGCCCCCAGGTTTTCTCGAGAACTCTAAGCCAGTTCTCCTGGCAGAGCTTCCTCATTAAAGCGTCGTCATAGCCGTGCTGGCGCATGGCTGCGCGCAAATTGGGCAGACCGGCACAGGATGTCAGATCGTTGGGCACGATTGCGCCGTCATAATCAGAGCCGAACCCCACCCGGTCTTCGCCGAGCATGTCGATCAGATGATCCAGATGCCGGATCATCTGTTCAAATGACACCTCTGGCAGCATCTTGCCGTCGTCGCGCAAAAACGCCACCGCGAAGTTCAAACCGACCATACCATCACTTTCGGCAATTGCCTTGAGTTGTTTGTCGGTCAGGTTGCGCGAATGCGGGCAGATCGCGTGAGCATTCGAATGGGTGGCGACCAGCGGCATGCTTGAATGGCGCGCAACATCCCAAAACCCTGCCGCGTTGAGATGCGACAGATCAATCATGACGCCCAATTCGTTGCAGCGTTTGACAAGGCGCAGACCATGGTCGGTGAGGCCCGTGCCAATGTCGGGCGTGCTGGGATACCGGAATGGAACGCCATGCCCAAAGATCGTGGAGCGGCTCCAGACCGGCCCAAGAGACCGTAGGCCCGCCTGAAAGAGCACTTCGAGCGTATGCAGGTCGGGATCAATCGCCTCGGCTCCTTCGATATGAAAGATCGCGGCGATCTGGCCTGCATCAAGCGTTTGGCGCAGATCTGCAGCGGTTCGGCAAACCGTCAGCGCGCCGCGTTTTTCCAGATCAAACAGAATGGCGGCCTGCGCCATGACAACCGAAAACGCGTCCTCCCAGTCAATCGGATCGGGCAGGGGCAGATCGTAGCTGTCTTTGGTCATCTCTTCGAACTTGAACTCAAGATCCATCGGAGAGGGGACATAGACCGCAAAGAAACCACCCCCAAAGCCGCCCGTTTTTGCCGCTGGAAGATCAATCGCGCCGTCGCGGCCAGTCAGAAAGCTGGCCGCAGCCGCAACGCCGCCCGCCTGAAAGAGCTTTAACAAGACATCGTTATGTCCATCGAAAATCGCAGGCTGGGTTGGGAGTTCCAAGACGTCATCGCTTTCAAAAAGAGCGTTGCAATCAGCCTACCGCAGAAATTCTCATATGCTACGGCGATATCGATGATAATAAGTCATAGACTCATGAGGCTTTTGCAGAGGCAAAAATGTCGGGACGCACATGGCACAGTCTGCCTGAATACGAGGCGCTGCGCGCGCTGATGGAAAGTGGCACCACATCGCGGGCGGCTGCGCGGTTGGGCTTGTCGCAATCCGCGATCAGCCGCTCGATTGCCAGTCTTGAGGCGCGTTCGGGTCGGATCCTGTTTGAGCGCGAAGGCGGCCGTTTGCGCCCCACACTGGATGCCACGCAACTGAACAAGCGGCTTGATCCGCTTTTTGAAGCGCTTGATCGCATCGATGGCCCGACCGAGCCCGCGCGCGAGACCTTGCGACTGATCGCGCCGCCCACATTTGCCCACCGCTTTCTTGTCGGTCATATCGCAACCTTTCTGAAGTCGAACCCGAATTTCTTTGTCAGTCTCGAGGTCGCGTCCTCTGAAGATGTCATCAAAGGCCTTCAGGAAGAGCGTTTTGATCTTGGTCTGATCGGCGTCGAATTGACCCGCGAAGGCGTGACACTGATGCCTTACAGGCTGTCCTCGGCCGTGTGTGCGATGCCGGTGGATCACCCGCTGGCAGAGCGCGACGCCATTTGCCCGCAGGACCTCCATGACCAGCCGCTGATTGCGCTGACGCACCGTCATTCCCGGCGATCCCAACTGGATAAGGTGCTGACAAACAGCCGAAGCACGCCGCGCATTGTCGCCGAAGCCTCGACGTCTTTTGCAGCGGTGGATTTGGCGCGGGAAGGGTTGGGGCTTGCGGTTGTGAACCCGTTCCCGGTTGCGCAATACCGCTCAAATGACGTGATTTTCCGGGCCTTCACCTCACCGATCGAATATCGGACGTATTTCGCCATGAACGATCACCAGCCAAGCCCCGCCGTCGCAAGAGCTTTCATGCGCCATTTGCGCATCCACACGATGAAAACACCATTCACACAGAAAGCCTGATTTCGACCATCTGCTTTTTGCTGGGTCAAACAGCGCGATTTGGCTGCGTCATGACTTGTCGGAAAGGATGATTGGCTCCGGCGGTAGGGATCGAACCTACGACCAATTGATTAACAGTCAACTGCTCTACCGCTGAGCTACGCCGGAACTGAGCGCCCCTATAGCAATGACGATTCCGCGCGTCCAGAGGGTTTCGTGCAAAACGTCAGGGTTTTTGTAGTGCAAACGAAACCGTTGCAGACAGCGCGCCTTGAGGGACGATATATTCTTTTTGCGTTAGGTCTATCAGATGTGCCAGCACATTTCGTTCTGCAGCGGCCAAAAGGCGGGGATCGACATCGGTATAGATGATCTTCGCCAGCGTTGCCGCAGTTGCCGGGCCAAAGCGCAGGGCCTCGATGATCTGCGCTTCGCGGGATTTGCGATGTGCGATCAGCCAGTCCAGCCGCGCTTGCGGATCTGTGATTGGATCGCCGTGACCGGCGTAGAAAACACGCGCAGGGTGCGTTTTGAGCCTATCACAAGACGCCATGAACTGGGTCAGATCACCATCTGGCGGCGAGACAAGGGAGCTGGCCCATCCCATCACGTGATCGCCGGTAAAAACAATATCCTGCGTTGCAAAGCAAATGTGGTTTCCGAAATGTCCCGGCGTGTAGAGCACCTCGATCTCCCAGTCGGCGCTGTGTAGCCTTTCGCTATCTGCCGCAAAGATATCGGGACGAAAAGTCGGATCGACCCCTTCTCCGCCGCCCACCAGACCGCTAGCGGCAAGCTGGGTCATGATCGGGCTGCGCCCGGCGGTGCTGTCGCCCCTTGCATAAATGGGCGCGCCGGTCCGTTGCGCCAGCGGACGGGCAAGCGGTGCGTGGTCAAGATGGGAGTGGGTCACCAGAATATGCGTGATCTTTGCCCCGTCCGGCAGTGCGGCGCGGATCGCCTCAAGATGGGCGGGATCATCTGGTCCGGGGTCAATCACGGCGACCTCGCGTGTGCCTAGAAGATAGGTGTTTGTGCCCGTGTATGTCATCGGCGAGGGGTTGTTTGCGCGCACAAGGCGCAGACCCGGTTCCAACTGCTGCATCTTCGCCCTTTCGCGCCCCATTCTGCCCGGATAGACATAGCCCATGTTGTTCTCATGGCTCAAACGCTACATGCCGCGCTCTCTTTACGGGCGCGCGGCCCTGATTTTGTTGGTGCCGATCCTGACGCTGCAATTGGTGGTGTCGGTGGTCTTTATTCAGCGCCATTTCGAGGACGTGACCGAGCAGATGACACGCAATGTTGCGCTTGAGCTGGAATACCTGCTGGATCAGGTGAATAACGCGCCGAACACACGCGGCGCGCAGGCGGCGTTGGACCAGTTGGTGCAGCCGCTGTTCTTTGAGGCGACTTTCCCGGTCACCGAACGGCGCTTTAACTCTCGCGCGTTTTACGATTTGACCGGTCGGGTTGTGATGCGCGTTCTGAATGAGCGGCTCGACGGCATTACGGCAATTGATCTTGCCAGTGACGACCGCGATGTGCGGGTGCAGATGATGACGGTGCACGGCGCGCTTGAGATCATGTTCGATCGGCGGCGGGTGTCGGCCTCAAACCCGCATCAGCTGCTGGTATTGATGGTGTTCACAGGGCTTTTGATGACCATTATTGCTTTTGTGTTCCTGCGCAATCAGTTGCGGCCGATCAAGCGGCTTGCGCGCGC
>CAKZXZ010000170.1 GCA_937883775.1 uncultured Paracoccaceae bacterium | reverse complement strand
GTATGACCGGTCTAATAATGCGGCGGTTTTTGATCTGCCAATGGCACGGTGCCACCTTCGCTAAACTCGCGTTCGGCCTCGCGCTCCATCACCATTTGCAAGCGGCGCTTGAGCATTGTGATCTCGGTTTCTTGCCGAGCGACGACATCTGATAACTCTTCGACCACGCGGGTCAGATGGGCGACGGTTTCTTCCAGCGCGATGCTCATGGCGACGTCCTTTGTGGCGATCATGTCCTCATTGCATATCATGCGGCCTGGCTCAACTTGCCCCGCGCGCGTGGGCGCGGTAAGCGTCGCGCCAAACGCCAGACCCAAAGAGATACGCATGGCCAAGCAAAAGAAACAGCCCCGTCCTAAGGCGCAAACGCCAAAGGGATTTCGCGACTATTTCGGCACAGAGGTGACCGTGCGCACAGAGATGCTGCGTACGATTGCCGAGGTGTATCATCGCTATGGATTCGACGCGCTTGAAACAAGCGCTGTCGAAACGGTCGAGGCGTTGGGTAAATTTCTGCCGGACGTGGACCGCCCGAACGCGGGTGTCTTTGCCTGGCAAGAGGAGGAAGACGGTAACTGGCTTGCGCTGCGCTATGACATGACCGCGCCGCTGGCGCGTGTTTTTGCGCAGCACCGTAATGATCTGCCAACGCCTTATCGGCGCTACACGATGGGTCCTGTATGGCGGAACGAAAAACCCGGACCCGGCAGGTTCCGGCAGTTTTATCAATGCGATGCAGATACAGTCGGCTCTGGCTCGGTTGCGGCGGATGCCGAGATTTGCGCGATGCTAAGCGATACGCTTGAGGCCGTGGGCATTGAACGTGGCGACTACATTGTGCGCGTCAACAACCGCAAAGTGCTGAACGGTGTCATGGAAGTCGTGGGCGTTCTTGATCCCGCTGACCCCGCCAAGTTCGAAGACGAACGCGGCATCGTTTTGCGGGCCATCGACAAGCTGGACCGGCTTGGCCTGCAGGGTGTGCGGGCGCTGCTGGGTGCTGGGCGTGAAGATGAAAGCGGTGACTTTACCAAAGGCGCCGGTCTGGATGAGGCGCAAGCCGAGATCGTGATCGGCTTTATGGATGCCAAGCGTGACACCGGTGCCGAGACCATCGCGCGCTTGCGTGCATTGGTCGAAGGCTCGACCATGGGACAAGAAGGCGTTTCCGAGCTTGAAGAAATCGCCGCTCTGCTAGAGGCGCAGGGCTATGGCGCGGACCGGATCGTGATTGACCCATCCGTGGTACGTGGTCTGGGTTACTACACCGGCCCGGTCTATGAAGCCGAATTGACCTTTGAAATCCTTGACGAAAAAGGGCGCAAGCGTCAGTTCGGGTCGGTAGCCGGAGGCGGGCGCTACGATGATCTGGTCAAGCGGTTTACTGGTCAGGTCGTACCTGCAACTGGTATTTCCATTGGGGTTGACCGCCTGCTTGCGGCTTTGGCAGCGAAAGGCCGCTTGGATCAGCAGGCGGCCGGTCCGGTTGTCGTCACCGTGATGGACCGGGATCGGATGGCGGATTATCAGTCGATGGTCGCTGAATTGCGGCAAGCTGGCATTCGCGCCGAGGTGTATCTGGGCAATCCCAAGAGTTTTGGCAATCAGTTGAAATACGCTGACCGGCGCGGCTCACCGGTTGCGGTCATTGAAGGGGCGGACGAAAAAGCCAATGGCATGGTGCAGATCAAGGATCTGATCCTGGGCGCGCAAATCGCGGAAAACGCCACGCTTGAAGAGTGGCGCGAAAGGCCCTCGCAGTTCGAGGTGCCGCGCGATCAGCTGGTTGCAAAAATACGCCAGATCCTGGACGGGCAGGGCTAGGATATGGCGTCGAAAGCCGATATCCGCGCCGCAGCGGCGCGTTATCTGGACGGCTTTACGGCTGCGGGGGCCGATATTGTCGAAGCCGATATCCTGCAACCGGCCGAAGCGCTTCTGGATCTGTACGGTGAGGACATTCGCGCGCGCGCTTATGTCACCCAAGATCCGCTGCGCGGTGAGCAGATGTTGCGCCCTGACTTTACGGTCCCGGTTGTGCAAATGCACATGGCCGACGGGGCTGCGCCTGCGCGCTATACCTATATGGGCGAGGTTTTTCGCCGTCAGGAAACCGAAACTGGGCGGCCTTCGGAGTATATGCAGGTGGGGTACGAGGTCTTTGACCGGGATGCTCCCGAAGCTGCAGATGCAGAGGTTTTTGCCCTAATCCTCAATGCGCTTGCGCCGCTGAATGTTCGGGCTGTCACCGGCGATATCGGAATTTTGAAGGCGGCAATCGCTGGGTTGAACACCTCAGATCGGCGCAAAGCCGCGCTTTCGCGGCATATCTGGCGCCCGCGCCGGTTCCGAGCGTTGCTTGACCGGTTTGGTGGCCGGACCGAGATACCAGCCGCGCGCGCGGCCTTGCTGACTGCCAGCGATCCGATGCGAACGGATGTGCCGCTCACCGGGCTGCGCACCCGAACCCAGATCGCCGAGCGGATTAGTGCGTTGCAGCATGAGGCCAGTCAGCCGCCGATACCTGAGGGCGAAATGGCGTTGATTGATACGATACTCGAGTTGCGGGAAACCGCGCCAAATGTGCTGATCGCGTTGCGCGACATTGCCGTTGATTTGCCCGAACTGCGCCCCTCGGTCGAGCGGATGGCACTGCGACTTGATGCATTGGCTGCGCGCGGCATTGATGTCGATACCTTGGAATTTGATGCCGGGTATGGCCGCACGGCGCTTGAATATTACGACGGCTTCGTTTTTGGCTTTTACGCAGCAAAGCGCCCCGAGTTGCCTCCGGTTGCAACGGGCGGGCGCTATGATGCGCTGACCCGCGTTTTGGGGCAGGGTCGGGAAATCCCCGCTGTGGGGGGCGTTATTCGCCCGGGCATCGCCTTGGAGATTGCACCATGACGATCAAGCTGGGTGTTCCCTCAAAAGGTCGGTTGATGGAAAAGACGTTTGATTGGTTCGGCAAACGTGGAATCGCGCTGCGCCGCACGGGATCAGACCGCGAATATGCTGGTGCAGTGAGTGGCATTGACGGAATTGAACTGGTTTTACTGTCGGCGGGTGAAGTGCCCCGCGAATTGGCCGCAGGCCGCATTCATCTGGGCGTTACCGGGATAGATATGGTCCGCGAAAAGCTTGCTACGTGGGAGGATCGCGTCAGCGAACTGGCGGCGATGGGCTTTGGGCACGCTGATCTGGTGATTGCGGTACCGGGCGCGTGGGTCGATGTTGACACATTGGGCGATCTTGACGCTGTCGCCGCTGCGTTCCGGCGCGATCACGGGTTCCGTCTGCGGATTGCTACAAAATACCACCGGCTGGTGCGCGAGCATCTGAAAGAGGCGGGTGTCGCGGATTATCAACTGGTCGACAGCCAGGGGGCGACTGAGGGAACGGTTGCCAACCTCACAGCAGAAGCCGTAGCCGACATTACATCGACCGGAGAGACGTTGCGCGCGAACCACCTGCGCATTCTTAGCGACGGGCCGATCCTGCGGTCTCAGGCGACGCTGTTTAAATCACGCGCTGCTGCATGGTCGGATGAAAACCGTATGAGGCTGTCGAACTTGGTAAAAAAACTGGGCGTCTAAAAGCGTCCGCTGCAGCACTGTTTCTTTCCGAGGGCGAGCGTTATCAAGGGGTCAGCGGACGCCAATCTCTGCAAGTGCCGCGCTCAGCTCGACAGGGAGTGCTTCTTCGCGCGCCCGCGCTGCGCTGAGATCTGCGGGAGCGTCTTCATTTGTGAGATACCGCCAGCCTTGAAACGGTCGCCGCATGGCATGTTCTGTGCGTTGCACGTCGCTGTTTAGAACGATCCCGCAGCGGCGAATGCCGTCTTGGCCAATCACCTCGTCCAGCCGCTCGATCCGCTGACGACACAGGATCACCCCTTTGAACACCCAATAGATCGACCCGCCGTTCAGAATTTCAGCTTCTCGTTTGGGCCACATACGCGTGACATGACGTGGCTTACCATCCGGACCTTTGGCGCGGGGATTTTTCTGCCAGTTCAGCAGGTCTTCGACCTTTTCCGCGCCAACGCAGAGTTTTACAAGATTTATGGACTTATCCACAGATTCACCCCCAGTGATGGTAGAAGAGTAGCAGTTTTACGCGCGGGTTCAAGTTGACCAAATCACGATCTCACGCTATCCTGTGTAGCCCTCCACGCTGCACAGGATCGCCGTCATGAGCCGTTTTACTGCCCCCATTGCCGAGCAAATCTGGGACATGAAATACCGTTTCAAAGAGGCAGACGGCAGCCCGATCGACCAATCGGTTGAAGATACTTGGCGCCGCATCGCGCGGTCGCTGGCGTCGGTCGAGGCCGATCCAAAGCTCTGGGAAGATACGTTTTACCACGCGCTGGAAGATTTTAAATACCTGCCCGCCGGACGCATTACGGCTGGCGCAGGCACCGAGCGTTCGGTGACGCTATTCAACTGTTTTGTCATGGGCACGATCCCCGACAGCATGGGTGGCATTTTCGACATGCTCAAGGAAGCCGCACTGACCATGCAGCAGGGCGGTGGGATCGGGTATGACTTCAGCACGATCCGGCCGAAAGGGGCAGGGGTCAAAGGCGTCGCGGCAGATGCATCTGGGCCGCTCAGCTTTATGGACGTTTGGGATGCGATGTGCCGCACAATCATGTCCGCAGGGTCACGCCGCGGCGCGATGATGGCGACGATGCGCTGCGATCATCCTGACATCGAGGATTTCATTACGGCCAAATCCGATGCAGCGCGGCTCCGCATGTTCAACGTGTCGGTTCTTGTCACGGATGCCTTCATGGATGCGGTCAAAGCCGATGCCTCATGGGATTTGCAATTCGACGGCACCGTTTATCAGACGGTTCAGGCGCGGGATCTGTGGAACAAGATCATGCGCTCGACCTATGATTATGCAGAGCCCGGTGTGATCTTCATCGACCGCATCAACGCGGCGAATAACCTGAATTATTGCGAGACGATTGCGGCGACAAACCCCTGCGGTGAGCAGCCTTTGCCGCCCTATGGTGCGTGTTTGCTGGGTTCGATCAATATGGCCAAGCTGGTCAGCGACCCGTTCGAAGATGTTGCGCGTCTGGACGAGGACGCGCTGACCGACCTGGTGGCGACCGCCGTACGCATGATGGACAACGTCGTCGATGCAAGCCGCTTCCCGCTGGAGGCGCAGGCGCAAGAAGCTCAGGCCAAGCGTCGGATCGGTCTGGGCGTCACAGGGTTGGCGGATGCTTTGCTTATGGTTGGCCTGCGCTACGGATCAGACGAGGCCGCCGCCCAGACCGAGGCATGGATGAAGCAGATTGCGCGGGCGTCGTATCTGGCCTCGGTGGACCTGGCCAAAGAAAAGGGCGCGTTCCCGCTGTTTGAGGCCGACAAATTCCTCGCATCAGGCGCGATGCAGGCGATGGATGACGATGTGCGCGATGCAATTGCCGAGCACGGTATCCGCAATGCGTTGCTGACTTCGATCGCGCCGACAGGCACGATCAGCCTCTATGCGGGCAATGTCAGTTCTGGGATCGAACCAGTTTTTGCCTATGCCTACACTCGCAAGGTTCTGCAGAAAGACGGCACCCGCACCGAAGAGGAGGTGGTGGATTACGCCGTACAGCTTTGGCGTGAGAAGTTTGGGGATAAAGAACTGCCCGACTATTTCGTGAATGCTCAAACGCTCGCGCCGCTGGATCACGTCAAGATGCAGGCCGCTGCGCAAAAGTGGATCGATTCAAGCATCTCGAAGACGATTAACTGTCCCGAAGACATCAGCTTTGAGGCCTTCAAAGAGGTCTATATGGAGGCGTGGGATACCGGCTGCAAAGGCTGCACCACCTACCGCCCCAACGATGTGACGGGCTCTGTTCTAAGTGTCTCAGAGACGTCCGAGACAACGCCCGAAATCGATACAGGCGCCGATGTCGTCTATATCGCCGAGCCGCTCGATCGTCCGCAAGCGCTTGAAGGCAATACCTATAAGCTGAAATGGCCCGATAGTGAGCATGCGATCTATATCACGATCAACGATGTGACCATTGGGGGCCACCGCCGACCATTTGAGGTGTTTATCAACTCCAAAAACATGGAGCATTTTGCCTGGACCGTGGCGTTGACGCGTATGATCTCGGCCGTGTTCCGGCGCGGCGGCGATGTGTCGTTTGTTGTCGAGGAACTGAAGGCCGTGTTCGACCCGCGCGGCGGCGCCTGGATGCAGGGCAAATATGTTCCGTCAATCCTTGCCGCCATCGGCGGCGTGATTGAGCGGCACATGATCGAGATCGGCTTCATCGCAGGCGAAGGCATGGGCCTGAAATCTGACCCGCAGGCTGCAGTTGTGAACCTGACCGAGGGGCGCGGCAAAGCTTGCCCGTCTTGCGGTCAGTATGACATGCGCATGGTCGAAGGCTGCATGACCTGCGGATCGTGCGGCTATTCGAAATGTGGGTGACTCTGGGGGCGTTCTTACTGGGTAACCTGATTTATCACTCGGTCGGCGGACACTGCTGCTGACGTCCGGTTGTCGACGCCCATCTTTTGAAAGATCTGTTCGAGATGTTTGTTGATGGTCCGGCTGCTAAGCTCGAGGATCTGCGCGATATCGCGATTGGTTTTGCCCATAGACAACCAATAAAGCACCTCTGCCTCGCGTGGGGTCAGGACAAATGTTTGCTCAAGAACCTGATAGGGTGAGGCACGGTTTGAGTTGCACACTTTTAGCAAAATCTCATTTGACGGCGACGTGCCGATATAGGCCAACATAATTTCGCTCAGAGGGAAAACACGCGGTGGCGACGTAGGCAGGCGCAGGCTTGCTTCAAGCCATTGGGTGAAGTCAGGCGCGCCATTGGCGATCAGTCCCGGCTCTGTCATGACCGGTTCGATCATCCTCAGCGCCTTGGGGCTGCCCCATAGAACTGCGCCGTCCAGATCAACGGCGATCACAGACCGCCCCGATGTGTCCAGCGCCTGCCGCGCACTTTGGATCGCCCTTGCGTTCAGGATATGCGTGGTAATCCGGGCGACAAGCTCGTCAATCACGACGGGCTTTGTCAGGTAGTCAACACCTCCTGAAATCAGCCCTTTGATGATATGTTCAGGCTCGGTCAGGCCGGTCATAAAGATGATCGGTGCATAGGCGAGGCGGTCATCAGCCTTGAGCAGGCGACAGGTTTCGAATCCGTCCAGTTCAGGCATCACCGCATCCATCAAGATCACGTCCGGCAGCACGCGCTGCGCTAGATCAATCGCCGATGCGCCGCTGCGGGCGACCACGACACTGATGCCGTTTTCTTCCAGCGCGGTTGAGATCATGCCAAGCGAATCCGGGCTGTCGTCGACGACCAACGCTATGTTGCGATGCGCAAGTTCAGAGTGTGGCATTGCGGGCCTCCTCCAGAACATCGACGACGCCGGGCAGATCAAACACAGACGTCATCTTGTTGAGCCGGACCAGCATCGGGCCGCGCAAGCTGCCCTCTTCGGCCAGCTCAGCGATCCGATCGGTCAGCGCCTTGGCCATCCCGTTGCGCGCCAGCGCGATCAGATCAGCGCGGTCGGCATCAGACAGCGCCGATACCCGCGCGGTTTGCGGGGGTGTGGCATCATCCAGGATCAGTTTGAGATGCAGCATCTGGGCCATGCGCGCCAGCAAATCATCCAGATTGTAAGGCTTGGCCAGAAACGCGTCGCTCAGCGCGACCTCGGGCGTGCGGCGCTGTTCGTCCATTGCGTGGCCCGAAATCATCACAATCGGCGTGGAGCGATGCGCCCCTTTGCGCAGCTTGGCCGCCAGGGTCCAGCCGTCCTGACCGGGCAGGTCGATATCAAGGATGAACAGGTCTGGCTTGATGTCATCCAGCATATACAGCGCCTGTTCGGCGTTTGATGCGGTGAGAACTGCAAAGCCAAGGGGTGAAAGGAAATTATCGACCAACGCCAGATGGTTAAGGTCGTCATCAACGACCAACAACGTCTTGCGCGAGCCTTCGACCCGGCGGATCGACAGGTTGCGCGTCTCGGCCATGGGGGCTGTGCTGGCATGCTGTGTGTCGACGGGCACGGAGGGCAGCATAAGACGGATACGGAACGTGCTGCCGCCCCCAACCTCGCTTTCCAGCTCAATATCACCGCCCAGAATTTCGACGAGCAATTTGGTGATCGTCAGGCCAAGGCCCGATCCCGAAGGCAGTGCTCCGCGCCCCCGCTCGAACGGGTCCCAGATGCGGGCGCGGTCTTCGGGGGCGATGCCGATGCCGGTGTCGCACACTTCGATGATCGCGACCTCGTTGCGGTAGTTGATGCTCAGACTGACCGATCCATGCTCGGTATAGCGGATCGCGTTGGAGAGCAGGTTGATGATGATCTGGCGCAGCCGCTTTTCATCAAACGTGATCCATAAGGGCAGGTGGTCGCTGGTCGTCATCGAAAAGGTCAGACCCTTTTCGCGCGCCGCCTCATCAAAGATCGAGGCAACCTGTTGCAGGAACAGCCGCAAGTTGATGCGGTCGCGGCTGATCTCAAGCCGACCCGCTTCTATGCGTGAGATGTCCAAAAGACCTTCGATAAGCCCGGCAAGATGTTCGCTGCTGCGCCGGATCGTGGTGATCGAATTGCGCCTGCGGGTAGGCAAGTCTGGCGCGTTCTCAAGAATCTGCGCGAACCCGTAGATCGAATTAAGTGGCGTGCGCAGCTCATGACTGAGGCCAGTCATGTACCGCGTCTTGGCCAGGTTCGCGGCCTCGGCCTTTTCCTTGGCGCGTTGCAATTCCAGATCGGTGCGTTCATGGGCGCGCACTTCGAACAATAGGCGTTCGGTTTGTTTTTCCGCCTCGTCACGGGCCTGATGCTGGCTTTCCGAGATCAGCAGATACATCCAGACCACGATGCCGATGACGATCAGCACCATGGAAAAAATCACCCACAGGATCGCATCGAAATTCTCGGCATATTTGAAGCCGCGTACCGAAAGCAGCAAGCCCCCAAAGGTGGCGCCGATCAACGATGTGACCAGAATAAAGCGCGACATGCGCGACATCAAAGCCTGTGCGACGGGTTTCGGGAACACCTGATGCAGAAAGTTGCGCGAGGTGTCGGCCAGCCGCGCATGGGGTTTGCACGCATCCCGGCAGTTGCTGTCAAGCGTGCAGCACAGCGAACAGATCGGGCCCTCGTGGAAGGGACAGTTTGTCATGTCTTCGGCATCGAACGTGTATTCGCACACGATGCAGGTTTGCTCGGTTTGGTGAAGGTTTGGAACCGGGCGGGCGATATAATAACGCCCTTGGGTGGCCCCGGCGATAACCGGGGCTAGCACAAAGGAACTGCCAAGCGCGATAAACGACGACATCGCCTCGGGCAGCTGACCGAAAAGACCGCCATAAGCCAGCAGCGACAGCACGCAGGCGGTGGCCATGGCCCCGATACCAACCGGGTTGATGTCGTAAAGATGGGCGCGGCGAAACTCGATCCCCGGCGGGCTATAGCCCAGCGGTTTGTTGACAACGAGGTCTGCAACCAAAGCGCCGATCCACGCCAGCGCCACATGGGAATAAAGCGCCAGCGTGCTCTCCAGCGCGCCGAAAACGCCTAGCTCCATCAGCATCACCGCGATGCCCACGTTAAAAACCAGCCACACCACACGCCCGGGATGCGCATGGGTCAGCCGCGAGAAGAAGTTGGACCACGCGATAGAGCCTGCATAGGCGTTGGTCACGTTGATCTTGAGCTGGCTCAGGATCACGAACGTACTGGTCAGCAGCAGCACCAGAAGCGGCGAATTGATCGTCTGGCTAAAGACGGTTTCATACATGCGCGTGGGATCTGTCGCCTCTGTGGGGGAAACCCCGTGTGCAATAGCCAGTGTCATCAGATACGAACCCGCCAGCATCTTGAGCATCCCCAGAACCGACCAACCGGGCCCTGCGATAATCAACGCCGTCCACCAGCGCCGCTTGTCAGCGCGTGTCTTGGGTTCGGGCAGAAAGCGCAGGTAATCGACCTGCTCGCCCACCTGCGCGATCAGTGAAAAGATCACCCCCGACGCGGCACCCAGCATAATGAGCTTGCCAGCGTTGTTTTCGGGTTGCGTGACGTTGCCCTCGAAACTGGACCAGCCTTCAAAGTCGTATCCGACGAAAGCGAGGATGATGAAGGGCGTGATATGCAGCACTACCCAAAGCGGCTGCGTCCATGCCTGAAAGGCCGAGATTTTGGAAAAGCCGTTGATAACCAAAGGGATCACGACCAACGCGCTGATGAGATAGCCCAGCACCAAAGGGATGCCAAAGCAGTATTCCAGCGCCAGAGCGAGGATCGCTGCCTCAAGAGCGAAGAAGATGAAGGTAAACGTCGCGTATATCAGGGAGGTGATGGTCGAGCCGATATAGCCAAAGCCCGCGCCACGCGTCAGCAGGTCGATATCGACGCTATAGCGGGCGGCGTAATAGCTGATCGGGAAGGCGGTCATGAACAGGAACGCGCCCACCAGCATGATCGCCATGATTGCGATGTCAAAGCCATAGGTCAGCGTCAGCGCACCGCCGATTGCCTCTAACGCGAGAAAAGAGATGGATCCAATCGCCGTATTGGCGACCCGTGCGTAAGACCAACGGCGCGCCCGGCGCGCGGTGAAGCGCAGCGCAAAGTCTTCCATTGTCTCATTGGCGACCCAGCGGTTGTAACGCCGCTTCTCTTTTGTCGCACGGTATAGCGTAGCCATGAAGGCCCCCAGGTCACATGCCTCTGCACATGAAAGGGTGCGCCGCAAATCGCAGCTGCAAAGGGGTCTCCCGGCCCCTTGGGCCTCTCATGTCAAATAGCAGCCTACAGGGTAGTTACGCGCAACAGCATACGTCAATCGACGTATACGGCTTTGCGGATGCGCTGACGGATAGTCGGAGCAGATCACGAGATTCTGCACAATTATTCATCCATCCCGACAAGGAGCTGTCATGTCTGATCCCAAAACACCGAAACCTGTGAGCGGCCCGAACCGCCGCGCTGTTCTTGCCGGAGGCACTGCACTGACCGCGTCACTGTTTATGCCGAAAGAGTTGCGCGCACAGGATTTCCCGACCGCCGAGGTGAACACCACAGGGCTGGCCGTCACCGATGATACGGTCACCGTGGGCATCCTGCATTCGGTCACGGGCACCATGGCGATCTCGGAGACCGGGTCGGTTCAGGCTGAAAAACTGGCGATTTCGCAGATCAACGAACAGGGCGGCATTCTGGGCCGCAAGATCGAGTTCATCCAGGAGGATGGCGCCTCTGACTGGCCAACCTTTGCCGAGAAGGCGCGCAAGCTTCTCGTCAACGACAAGGTTGCGTCGGTCATGGGGTGTTGGACGTCCGCCAGCCGCAAAGCGGTCCTGCCGGTGTTTGAGCAGCATAACGGGTTCCTATATTATCCGACATTTTACGAGGGCCTCGAACAGTCGCCGAACGTGATTTACACTGGCCAGGAAGCGACCCAGCAGATCATCGCGGGCCTTGATTGGGTGTCCGAGACGAAAGGCGCGAAATCGTTCTACCTGCTTGGCTCTGACTACATCTGGCCGCGCACCTCCAACAAGATCGCCCGCAAGCATATCGAGAACTTCCTCGAAGGCTCTGAGGTGGTGGGTGAGGAATACTATCCGCTGGGTCACACACAGTTCAATTCCGTCATCAACAAGATCCGCCTGCGCAAGCCCGATGTGATCTATGCCATCGTCGTGGGTGGCTCGAACGTGGCGTTCTACAAGCAGCTTAAAGCCGCAGGTATTGATCCGGCTGGTGAAAGCCCGCTGGTTCTGACCATCTCGGTGACCGAGGACGAGATCCGCGGGATCGGTGGCGAAAACATCGAAGGCACCTATGCCTGCATGAAGTATTTCCAGAGCCTCGAGAACGAAAACAATCAGGCCTTCGTCTCCGCCTTCAAAGAGATGTGGGGCGACGACATCGTGATCGGCGACGTCACCCAGGCCGCCTATCTGGGCCCATGGTTGTGGAAAGCAGCGGTGGAAAAAGCGGGTTCGTTCGACGTGGATAAAGTCCGCGAGGCCAGCCCCGGTATCGAGATGACGACCGCGCCCGAAGGCTACGTCAAGATCCACGAAAACCATCATCTGTGGTCCAAGACCCGCGTGGGCCGGGCGCAAGCCGATGGGCAATACGATGTGGTCTTTGAGACGGCAGAACTGGTCGAACCCGATCCGTTCCCGGAAGGCTACCAGTAAACCTTTCGTACAAGGCTTTCCCAGGTGGGAGGGCGTGCCGCCAGGAGCGTCCTCCCCCAAATCCCCCCGATTTTCTTTCCCCACAAGAGGTTTGCGATGTTTTCCGGCTATTCAATGGGCGAGCTTGGCGCGATTTTCGCGATGCAGGGTTTTGCTGGTCTGATCCTGTTTTCCGTCTTTGTGCTCATGGCCTTGGGCCTTGCGATCATCTTCGGGCAGATGGGTGTCATCAACATGGCCCATGGGGAGTTCATGATCCTTGGGGCTTACGTCACCTATCTGACATCCAACGTCTTTTCCGCCTACATGCCCGAGCTGTTCGGCATCTACTTTTTCGTAGCGATGTTCCTTGCATTCATCGCGTCCGGCCTTTTGGGGTTGCTGGTGGAATGGGGGCTCATACGACATCTGTACGCCCGCCCGCTGGACACGCTTCTGGCAACGTGGGGTCTGAGCCTGATCCTGCAACAAACCTATCGCAGCGTCTTTGGTGCGCGCGAGGTAGGCGTGACGATCCCCAACTGGATGATGGGATCGCTCCCCCTAACAGACCTGATCGAGGTGCCCATCAATGGGATCTTCGTCATGGTCCTTGCCACGGGCATTTCACTCGCCGTTTACATCCTGATGTTCCGCTCGTCCTGGGGCCTGCAAGTGCGCGCCATCGGGCAGAACCGCACGATGGCCGACGCGGTTGGTATCAACACCGCATGGACCGACCGACTGACCTTCGGCATCGGCTGCGGCGTCGCGGGCGTGGCCGGATCAGCCTTCACGATGATCGGATCGACCGGGCCGACCGCAGGGCAGCTTTATATCGTCGACACCTTCCTTGTGGTCGTCTTTGGTGGCGCAGGCAGCTTGCTGGGCACCATCGCCAGCGCGTTCTCGATTAGCCAGGCGCAGTCGATCATGGAGTTCTTCCTGTCCGGCTCGATGGCCAAGGTTCTGACCCTGCTTGTTGTGGTCGGCATCCTGATGATCCGCCCGCAAGGTCTCTTTTCCCTCAAACTGCGCAAGTAAGGAGCCCTGTCGATGCAAGCCGCTTCCAACCGTATCTTCACCCGGCAAGACATCATCGCCTTTGCCATTCTTGCTGCGATCATTTTCGTCGTACTGCCCGTCGTGCTCGACAGCTTCCGTCTGAACCTTTTCGGCAAGTATCTGACCTATGCGTTCGTCGCCGTCGGTCTGGTGCTGTGCTGGGGGGCAGGGGGCATTCTAAGCCTTGGCCAAGGCGTCTTCTTCGGCCTCGGGGGCTATTGCATGGCGATGTTTCTCAAGCTTGA
>CAKZXZ010000169.1 GCA_937883775.1 uncultured Paracoccaceae bacterium | reverse complement strand
ACCGACAGCATCTCTGCCTCGGGCAGGCGTCCGCGAGCCAGCTTTGTCTCTACGCCAGCGTCGGTTGCTTTGCGCAAGGCACGGCGCAGTTGGCGGCGCTGCGGACCATCTGTTGAGAAATGCTGCGGTGTTATAACTGCTTCATGGGCGATGCGGGTGACCGCCCAGCCATTGGTCCGTGCGCGGGCGGCAAGGCGCGGCACGGCCTTATAAAGCAAGGGTAAGCGTGCGGTTTCCCGCGCGGCGGTTTGTAATAGGGGCAGGGCGTCGCTGGGCGGTCCGTAAAGTGGTGTGCCCATCGCCGTCAATGTGTGTGGCGTGTGTCGCACGCCCCATGCGGCACGGTCGTTTGACACTGTTAGACCACCATCTAGCCGCAACATCGCTGCTTCGGTATTCTGGCGCGTTGACATGCCATTGCGTGCCGGCCGGATTGCAAAAGAGGTGGCGGTCTTGCGGGTTTTGCGTCCTGCCAGCGCCAGCGGGATAAGGGCGATCACTGCGGGCAAGGCGTAATAAACCAGACGAAAGGCAAGCATGGCCGCAAGGCAGGGTGCCATCAGATCAGCAGGCAGCAGGGCCAGTAATGTCAGCTCGAACGCGCCAAGACCTGCCGGGCTGCCCGAGATCATGCCAACGCCTAGCGCGATCAGGAAAGCGGGCAGCAGGACTGCAAAGCTGATCGCTGTTTCGGTGGGCAGCAGCCAGTAAAGCGCAAGTGCCGCAAGGATCGTGTCAACCGCGACCCACAGGAGAAGCGGGCCGACGACAAGCAAATTCGGAAGCCAGACCGGGCGTTTGATAAAGCGCAAGGTGCCAAGCATCGCCAGCGGCAGCATCATGACGACGATGGCAAGCGGTACTTCAAACGGCAAAAAGCCAGGCCGCAGGATGAGCACGACCACAGAGGTAAAGATCGCCCAGGCCGCCAGAAAAGATGCGGCGACAATGGCCGTAAGCTTGGTCGCGCGCCATAACGAAAGTTCGGGCAGCATCCGCCAGCGCACCAGCGCGCCGCTTATCATGCCAAAGCCGATGGTTTGCGAAAGCGCAATCGCGATCACGCCTGCGCGTCCCGCCGCTTTTTGTGCGATGCCTGTGCCAAGGGCGCGGTGCATCACGACATCATAACGCCCAACCGCTGCGAGACTGCCGATGGTTGCGAGCCCACCCAACACCCATTGATGCCAGCCAAGGTCGCGCACGGCGATCCACACGCTAGGCAGATCAACTGCGTCCAGCCGTTGGCTGAGCAACCAAAGGCATGCTATCGCCGCAACAGGTGGCAGCAGGTTGCGTGGGGTGAAAAACAATCGAAACAGCGTATAAATCCTTTGAGGTCCGCTTTACCTAGCGCGACCCCCTTACTTTGACCTTAACGCGTACAAAAAAGAGACTGTGGGCGGGTGCCTTACAGTTCGTCCATCAACTGGGATTTCGCCTCGGCCATCAATTCGGCCATTTTGGCACGAATCGCGTCCGGGTCAGACTTGGCGCCCAGATCACCGGCGACCTTACGCACAACATCCTCGTGGCCCGCTTCTTCGAAATCCGCTTTGATGACCTCTTTGGCGTATTCTGCCGCGTCATCGCCGGATTTGCCCATCAAGTCAGCCGCCCACAGCCCCAAAAGCTTGTTGCGGCGTGCCTCTGCCTTGAATTGCATCTCGGCATCATGGGCGAATTTGTTCTCAAACGCATTTTCGCGGTCATCGAATGTCGTCATCAGGTCACTCCTTATCGGGCTTGGGTTGATGACTATGTAGGCACGAATGGCGCGTTTGTATATGCGGCAGCTTGAACGCAGAGCGCCCTAGTCGGTCGCGCGCGGGCGTTTGCGTGATTCCTTCATGTAATCGCTGATTTTCGCCTTGATCGCGGCGTCATCCAGAACCCCTTCGAGATCGACGCTGAGCTTGTTGAAAACCGTGGTGCCGACAGCATCGTTGAGATGGGCATAGACGACATCGCGGGCGTAATCGGCAGCGTCATCACCGGTTTTGCCAAGCAGTTTGGCGGCCCAATGCCCCAAAAGACGGGCACGGCGCGCCTTGGCGCGGAACTGATTTTCCGCATCGCGGGCGTATTTTCCCTGAAACGCGATATCACGATTGTCAAAAATGGACATTGGTCTGAACCCCTTCTCACTCCGTATGCATCAGGGCTACGACGGGGTGCGTTAACAAAGCATTGCATGCACAGCGCCATTTGCCCGGCATTTGAAGCGATTGCTAAAGGTCAGCAGCCGACAGGCCCTGATCCGCAGTTGCGAGGGCCGCGCCCTTGTCTTATAGCTGCGCCACGCGTGGGCTGTTGCCTGATCTGCGCGAGAACGGAGTGAGCCATGGCGCGTCGCAAGAAGATCTACGAAGGAAAGGCGAAGGTTCTTTACGAAGGTCCCGAGCCGGGCACATTCGTGCAGTATTTCAAAGACGATGCCACCGCCTTTAACGCCGAAAAGAAGGACGTGATCGAGGGTAAGGGGGTACTGAACAACCGCCTGTCCGAGTTCTTTATGATCGGGCTTGAGACGATCGGTGTGCCAACGCATTTCCTCAAACGCATCAACATGCGCGAGCAGCTGATCCGTCAGGTCGAGATCATCCCGCTTGAAGTGATCGTGCGCAATTATGCCGCCGGTACGATGAGCAAACGTCTGGGGCTGGAAGAGGGCACGCGCCTGCCGCGTCCCATCGTCGAGTTTTGCTATAAAGACGACAGTCTTGGTGATCCGCTGGTCGCAGAAGAACATATCATTGCGTTCAACTGGGCCACCCAGCAGGATCTGGATGACATGGTCGCGCTAGCCTTGCGGGTAAACGATTTCATGTCGGGGCTGATGTATGGCGTTGGCATTCGTCTGGTTGACTTCAAGATCGAAATCGGGCGCCTTTGGGACAATGATTTTCAGCGTCTTGTTGTTGCTGACGAGATCAGCCCGGACAGCTGCCGTTTGTGGGATATCGAAACCGGTCAGAAGCTGGACAAAGATGTGTTCCGGCGCGATCTGGGCTCACTTTCGGATGCGTATACCGAAGTTGCACGCCGGTTGGGGGTTTTGCCTTCCAATGCGACGCATATGCCCAAGCCGACACTGATTAACTGAAGTTCGGATTTGGATATTTGGAAAAAGCGAAGCCGGGGGCGGCGCGTAAGCAGGGAAGAGACAGGTCATGAAAGCACGGGTTCATGTGATGCTGAAAAACGGGGTGCTGGATCCGCAGGGCGAGGCCGTGAAACACGCGCTTGGTACGCTTGGGTTTGACGGTGTCGAAGGGGTGCGCCAAGGCAAGGTGATCGAGCTTGATCTGGCCGATGGCACCTCTGAGGCAACGGTGACTGAGATGTGTGAAAAGCTGCTCGCCAATACGGTGATCGAAAGCTATTCGGTCGAGCTGTCCTGATGCGCGCGGCGGTTCTTGTCTTTCCGGGTTCCAACTGTGATCGCGACATGGCCGTGGCGCTGAAAGCGGCGGGCGCTGATGTTGAGATGGTCTGGCACAAGGACGCGGATCTGCCAGCAGATGTCGATGTTGTGGCTGTTCCCGGCGGGTTTTCCTTTGGCGACTATCTGCGCTGCGGCGCTATTGCGGCGCAATCGCCGATCTGTAAGGCGCTGGTGGCCCATGTCGAGCGGGGCGGCTACGCGCTTGGTGTTTGCAACGGTTTTCAGGTGCTGACCGAAACCGGTCTGTTGCCTGGCGCGCTGATGCGTAATGCCGGGCTGAAGTTCGTTTGCAAATCCATCGGGTTGCAGGTCGTCACCTCGGGGTCTGCTTTCACCGAAGGCTATAACGCGGGCGACGTGCTGAGCATTCCGGTCGCTCATCATGACGGAAATTACGTGGCCGATGCCGAGACACTTGCGCAGTTGCGCGATCAGGATCGCGTGGCATTTAGCTACACGGATAACCCCAATGGCTCGACTGCGGATATTGCAGGTATTTTATCTGAAAACCGCCGTGTTCTGGGCATGATGCCTCATCCTGAGCGCGCTGTGGATCTGGCGCATGGTGGCACTGATGGCCAAGCGCTTTTCCGCACATTGGTCGGACAGCTCGAAAACGTGTGACTTGAGCGCGGCGGGCAGGGCGCGTAACCTCCCCTCATGAGCCTGCCAGCCAACCCAGATGCAAAGCGCGGCCCGAGACGCGATGATGCCGATCTGACGCGCCCTTTGTCGTGGCGCGCGCGGCTGGCGCTTTTGGTGCTTGCGGTATTTGCCTGCACCACCGTTTGGCTGACAAATTCCCTTTTGACAGAACGCTTTACCGAAAGCACCAAGAACCGGGCCGAACTGCGCCTGGCGCTTTATGCCGGTAACCTGATGTCCGAGATCCGGCGCAATTCTATCGTGCCGCAATTGCTGGCGCGGGATCCGGCCTTGATCGGGGCGCTGGCGTCGTCGGACTATTCACAATCCACCCAGCGGCTGCTGTCATTTGTCGAAGAGATCGAGGCAAAGTCGCTCATGTTGTTGGATGGGGACGGTCGTGCCGTGGCCGTGACTGAGCGTGAGCAGCTGGGATCAACCCATCGGGGTGAATCGTATTTCGTCAATGCGCTGCGCTCAAACGGGACGGTGTTCAGCATCATCAAGACTGATACTGGATCATACCGCTTCACGTATTCGCGCAAGATCGAGTTCAATGCTCTGACGCTTGGGGTGATCGTGGTTGAAGTGGACCTGCGCCAGTTTGAACTGAGTTGGGCCGGCATTTCGGATGCTGTGATCGTCACCAATTCCGAAGGCACTGTGATCCTCGCGACCGAGCCGCGATGGCGTGGCCAGACCGAGGAAGATGCGCTGGCCTTACAATCTGCGCCATCAGCCATTGAACGCGCCATTTGGGCTGCAGGTGATTGGACCAACCAGTCGGTGGATGCCTATATCAGCGGTCGCGCGGTGATGCGCCTTGAGAACCGATTGCCATTTCAGGGTTGGAAAATCGCGTCCTTCACCACCTACGCATCGGTGCGCGAGCGGGTGAACGGCGTGCTCGCGCTTGAGATCATGGGCTTTGCGATTCTGCTGGCTTTGGCCTTCTATGCGGTGAGCCGAAAGGCCACGTCGCGGTTGCTCACGGTGCGGCAGGAATCGGCTGAACTTCGCCAGTTGAACGCACGCCTGCAGCGGGAAATTGCCGAGCGCGAGCGGGTTGAAAAGAACCTTCAAAGCGCCGAACAGACCCTTGCACAAAGTTCGAAACTGGCGGCTTTGGGCGAGATGTCAGCGGCGGTGAGTCATGAATTGAATCAACCGCTTGCCGCGATGAAAACATATCTTGCTGGGGCCAAGCTGTTGTTGCAGCGCAAACGCCCGGATGAGGCGTTGAGCTCTTTCCAGCGGATCGACGATCTGATCGGTCGGATGGGGGCCATCACGCGCCAGCTTAAATCCTACGCCCGCAAGGCTGGTGATGCCCTAGAGCCCATGGATTTAAGGGATGCAGTGAAAGGTGCGCTGACAATGATGGAGCCGCAATTGCGCCGCCGCACGGTCGAAATCACCAAGACCCTGCCGCAAGCGCCGGTCATCGTCATGGGGGATCCGTTGCGCATTGAACAGGTCATCATCAATCTGCTGCGCAACGCTCTGGATGCCACTCAGGCCGAGGCGGAGCCGCGCGTCGATATCCTGCTTTCCGTCGGTGAGACAGCGACGCTGACCGTGCGCGATAACGGGCAGGGGATTGATGACCTCGATGAGCTTTTCGAGCCATTTTATACCACCAAGCGCCCTGGCGATGGTGTCGGGCTTGGCCTTGCCATCTCGTCCGGCATCGTCAAGGACTTGGGGGGGCGGTTGACCGCAAGGAATGCCGCAGGCAAGGGCGCCGTGTTTGACGTCCAATTGCCCCTATTGGAAGCCTCGACAGAGGCAGCAGAATGAGAGGTGCACAATGGCACGTCCGATGAAGATTGCGATTGTAGACGACGAGCAGGATATGCGGCAGTCGATCAGCCAGTGGCTGGCGCTGTCGGGATATGACACCGAAACATTTGCCAGCGCTGAGGATGCGCTGAAAGGGCTGGGCAATGATTATCCCGGCGTCGTGGTCAGCGATATCAAGATGCCCGGCATGGACGGGATGCAATTCCTGAAACGGCTGATGTCGGTGGATAGCGGTTTGCCGGTCATTATGATTACCGGTCACGGCGATGTTCCCATGGCTGTCGAAGCCATGCGCGTCGGCGCGTTCGATTTTCTGGAAAAGCCGTTCAATCCCGATCGCATGACTGAACTGGCCAAAAAGGCCACACAGATGCGGCGGATGACACTGGACAACCGTGTGCTGCGCAAAGAGCTGTCTGATGGGGGCGCGCTGATGCGCAAACTTATCGGATCGTCTCCAGTGATGGAACGTCTGCGCGAGGATATTTTGGATCTGGGGCAGGCCGATGGCCATGTCTTGATCGAAGGAGAGACCGGCACCGGCAAGACGCTGGTGGCTCATGCGCTGCACGCTGTTGGCGCACGCGCCTCCAAGAAGTTCGTTCTGGTCAGCTGTGGCGCCTATGATGAAGAGGCGTTGGCCCAGCGTCTGTTTGGCCCGGTTGAAGACGATGCACCGATCCCGGCGGTGGAAGAAGCGCGCGGCGGCACCTTGGTGCTTGAAGATATCGAAGCGCTGGCTGATCCGTTGCAAGCCAAGCTGTTGACGGTCATCAACGATCAAGGCACCCCAGCCGAGACGCGCATCGTTGCGATTTCGAACTTGCAAGAGCGGGGCAAAACGTCCGAGGACGTCCTGCGGGGCGATTTGTTCTACCGGCTTGCAGCGCTGAAGATCACCGTTCCACCGCTGCGCCAGCGCGGGGAGGATATCCTGACACTGTTCACCCGCCTGTCCGAGCAATATGCCGATGATTACGGCTGCGATGCGCCCGAGATCAGCGCGCAGGAAGCCGCGCAATTGCTGCAAGCGCCATGGCCCGGCAATGTGCGTCAGCTTATCAATGTGGCGGAACGCGCGGTGCTGCAAAATCGCCGTGGCTCTGGCTCGATTGCGAGCCTGTTGATGGCCGATAACGAAGAAGCTGCGCCGACAATGACGACCGAAGGCAAGCCATTGAAAGAGTATGTCGAGGCGTTCGAGCGGATGCTGATCGACAATACAATGCGGCGACACAAGGGCTCGATTGTCAATGTCATGGATGAGCTGCAGTTGCCGCGTCGAACCCTGAATGAGAAAATGGCAAAATACGGGCTGCAACGCTCGGATTATCTTTGACCGGCTGGTCTGGGTTTTGACAACCTCAGATTGATCAAATGTGTGCAGGCCGTAGAGGAAACTCTGCGGCCTTCTTTTGACTCTGCGTGAATTGGGCATTGTAATGAGGGATAAACGTCCCTTATGTTGTGAGAAGGCAACGACACCTGCGTGGTGGACTGCGCCTTGAAAAGTTTCATCGTCCAGAGACGTTCTGCGTGGGAAATCCCGCCCTCTGAGACGGATGCACATTCAGGTTCGCGCCGAAAGGCGGGACCCGTAAAATGCCCGAGACGCCATTCGCGCCGGGCCGTTAATGGGCAGGCCAAATGGTCTGTCGGAGAAGAAACGCGATGCAACGCGCGACAGATTTGAGGATACTGGCAGGGGGCGAAACCGCCCATGCTTGCTCCGTGCGCGCCATCGCCATCACCAGACACCACCCGCAAGCGCTTGCTCCTCCCGGGAGCAGGGTTTTGCCGCGGTGCACAGAGAAAACATGGCTAAGAAAATGCTTATCGACGCCACCCACGCGGAAGAGACCCGCGTCGTGGTGGTTGACGGAAACAAGGTCGAGGAGTTCGACTTTGAATCCGAAAACAAACGCCAGCTTGCTGGCAACATCTACCTCGCAAAAGTAACACGGGTTGAGCCGTCGCTTCAGGCGGCTTTCGTGGATTATGGTGGAAACCGGCATGGTTTCCTCGCGTTTTCCGAGATCCATCCGGACTACTACCAAATTCCCGTCGCTGATCGCGAAGCCCTGATGGCTGAAGAAAAGGCCTATGCAGAGCAGCTGAAGGCTGACGCCGAGGAAGAGAAAGACAAGCCCAAGCGCGGTCGTGGCCGTCGCCGCGGTGGCAAGGCCAAGGCCGAAGAGGTTAAAGTCGAGGATGCTGTCGAAACCGCTGAGGTCGCGACGGATGAAGATGCGCCCAGCGGCATGGAAACCATCGATCTGGACGGCTCTGACGAAGGCCTGTCCCCGATGGAGACCGTGGCCGAAACGCCGGTCGAAACCCCTCAAGTGGGAGAAGACGAGGCGACCGAAGCATCGTCTGACGACAGTGATGAGGATGACGGCACCGACGCTAAATCCGACGCCAGCGCCAAAGATGACAGCATCGAATCTGTTGCTGATGAGGACGACAGCGACGACATCCGCCCTGCGCGCAAACCCCGTCCGCGGCGGTACAAGATCCAGGAAGTCATTAAAGTGCGCCAGATCCTTCTGGTGCAAGTCGTCAAGGAAGAGCGTGGCAACAAGGGTGCTGCTCTGACGACTTACCTGTCGCTGGCCGGTCGTTATTGCGTGTTGATGCCCAACACAGCGCGGGGTGGTGGTATCTCGCGCAAGATCACCAACGCTGCCGACCGTAAGAAGCTTAAGGAAATCGCCAACGAGATCGAAGTGCCCGATGGCGCCGGTCTGATCGTGCGGACGGCAGGGGCCAAGCGCACCAAGTCCGAGATCAAGCGGGATTACGAATACCTGCAGCGACTTTGGGAAGAGATCCGCGCGCTGACCCTCAAATCCATCGCGCCTGCGAAGATTTACGAGGAAGGTGATCTGATTAAACGCTCGATCCGCGATTTGTATAACCGCGAGATTGACGAGGTCTTTGTTGAAGGCGAGGCCGGCTACCGCGTGGCCAAAGACTTCATGAAAATGATTATGCCGTCGCACGCCAAGAACGTGAAGCATTACACCGATCCGTTGCCTTTGTTCGCACGGCATCAGGTCGAAAGCTACCTGTCGGCGATGTTCAATCCGACCGTGCAGTTGAAATCCGGCGGCTATATTGTGATCGGCGTGACCGAGGCGCTTGTGGCGATCGACGTGAACTCAGGCAGAGCCACAAAAGAAGGCTCGATCGAGGAAACGGCGCTTAAGACCAACCTTGAAGCCGCCGAAGAAGTGGCGCGCCAGCTGCGCCTGCGCGACCTTGCGGGCCTGATCGTGATTGACTTCATCGATATGGACGAACGCCGCAACAACACGGCCGTTGAAAAGCGGATGAAAGACAAGCTGAAGACGGACCGCGCCCGCATTCAGGTTGGTCGCATCTCGGGCTTTGGTCTGATGGAAATGTCCCGCCAGCGTTTGCGCCCCGGCATGATCGAGGCGACGACCCAGCCATGCCCGCATTGTCACGGCACGGGCCTTTTACGCTCGGATGACAACCTCGCGCTGTCGATCTTGCGTCAGTTGGAAGAAGAAGGCGTGCGCGGCCGCTCCAAAGAAGTTTTGGTTAAGGCGCCTGTCGGCATCATCAACTTCCTTATCAACAACAAGCGCGAGCATATCGCCCAGATCGAAGAGCGGTACGGCCTGTCGGTGCGTCTGGAAGGCGATCCGGTGATGATCTCGCCTGATTTCAGCATCGAGAAGTACAAGACGGCGACCCGCCGTGTGGCTGAACGTGTTGCGCCTGTCGTGTCGGTCGATTCCTCGATTATGGATGACATCGACGACGCGGTTGAGGTGGACGCAGACGAAGCGCCCGCCGCCCAAGGCGCTCGTGTTGCTGATGAGAATGCAGAGGGCGATCAGCAGCCCCGCAAGCGTCGTCGTCGGCGTCGTCGTCGTCGTGGCGGTGGTGGCGGCAATGGCGATCACACCCAGTCAGAGGATCAATCGCCCGACGGCGCGCCTCAGGGTGAGCCTGCGGTAGAAGAAGCGGCACAGGCAGAAGCCCCGAAAGAGGACGCTGCTGAGGCTTCGGAGGCTGAAGAAAAGCCGAAGAAACGCACCCGCACGCGCCGCAAGAAGTCGGATGACGCGCCCAAGGAAGACGCTCCTAGCGAGGTGGTTGAGGCAGACGCGGCAGCCGAGGAGGCAAAACCCGAAGAGGCTCCTGCAGAACACGCTGCTGAAGAAAAGCCTAAAAAGCGCGCACCACGCAAGCGCAAGGCGCCTGCCAAGAAGGCAGCAACAGAAGAGGTCGCCCCTGTGCCGGAAATGGCAGAAGCCGCTCCTGAGACAAAAGCGGCAGAGCCCGCTGCTGCTCCAGAAAAGGCTCCGGACCCTGAGCCTGTGGCCGAGGTCGTGACAGCCGCCCCGGAACCAGCGCCAGTCAAGGACGACAAGCCCAAGAAGAAGGGCTGGTGGTCGATGGGTCGCTAGGATGGCGCAGATCGTCATCACAGGTGGGTGTGGATTTTTGGGCCAGCGTCTTGCGCTGGCCCTTTTGGCCAAAGGCACCCTTCGTTTGCCAGATGGCGCTGACTTGTATGGTTTTGAGATCGTTCTGGCGGACCGTCCTGGCGCCCAGCTTGATCCGGCGCTCAAAGGCAAGATTACCTTGAAAGAGGTTGAGATCACGGATGCCGCGCAGGTCCGCGCGCTCATCACTTCCAGGACAAAGCTCGTCTATCATCTGGCGGCGGTCGTCAGTGGCCAGGCAGAGGCCGAGTTTGATCTTGGGCTAAATGTCAACTTCGATGGCACGCGTAACGTGTTGGAGGCGGCACGCGCGGCTGACTGCAATCTACCTGTGATCGGAACCTCATCGCTTGCCGTCTTTGGCGGCGCATTGCCCCCAGTCCTGACGGAAAAAACGGCGACCCATCCGGGCAATTCCTATGGCATGGCCAAGGCCATGTCAGAGATGCTGATGAGCGATTATCGCCGCAAAGGCTTTGCCGAGGCGCGCACCTTGCGCCTGCCAACGATCATCGTACGACCGGGTGCACCCAATGCAGCCGCATCGTCCTTTGCATCCGGGATCTTCCGGGAGCCGTTGATGGGGGTCAGCTCGGTTTGTCCTGTGTCTCCCGATTTGAAAATGTGGCTCGCATCGCCTGAGACGGCCATCGCCGCCTTGATCCGCGCGGCAGAGGTGCCCACGGCGGACTGGCCGTCTTTCAGCGCGCTGAACGTCCCCGGTGTCACGGCCAAAGTCGCGCAAATGCTTGAAGCGCTTGAGGATGTTGGCGGCGCTGAAGCGCGCGCCCATGTCACGATGCGACCTGATCCTAAAATCGAAGCGATTGTCGGAACCTGGCCGTCAGCGTTTGATACGTCCCTTGCAGATGAGTTGGGCTTTCAAGGCGACCTGTCGGTGCGCGAGATTGTTCAGCGCTTCAAGGGTGCGTTGCCCTAGGGATTTGCCATCGGTGAGCGCATCTTTGCAAAGGTGAAGTGGCAACTTGAGTCAGGTTTTACGGATCTCATAGATCTGATGGCCGTCCGCATCGGCCTGCCGGACAAGGTCATGCCCGCTTTCCACGCAGAAATGCGGAATATCGACGATGGCCGCAGGGTCATCGGCCAAAACGGTCAGTACATCGCCTTTTTCAAGAGATTTCAGGCGTTTGCGGGCTTTCAGGACAGGCAAAGGGCACAGCAGCCCCAAAGCGTCCAGCGTCAAATTATCACTCATGCCTTGCGATATGGCGCGGTTGTTACAGCTTGTCCACTAACTTGTGAGCGGCAGGCGCGTGACGGCGTAGCTGGGATGGACTATTGGGGAAGATATGTTTGGATTTGATATCATCGACGCAAGCCTTGTGCCTGCCATGACAATCGCACTCGCAGCAGGGATCTTGTCATTCCTGTCACCTTGCGTTCTGCCCATCGTGCCACCCTATCTGGCCTATATGAGCGGCGTCTCTGTCAGCGAGATGTCGGGCGTTGCTGCTGCGCGCCGTAAGGCGCTGATATCTGCCAGTTTCTTTGTGCTGGGGCTATCGACAGTCTTCCTATTTTTAGGCTTTACAGCCTCCGTTTTCGGGCGCTTTTTTCTGATGAACCAAGAGTGGTTTGTCGCGATTGCAGGCGCGATTGTGATGATTTTCGGGATGCATTTTCTGGGGGTTTTCCGCATTGGCTTTATGGACCGCGAGATGCGCGTGGATGCCGGGGATCGTGGAGGATCGGCCTTTGGTGCTTACGTGCTGGGACTGGCCTTCGCCTTTGGCTGGACCCCCTGTATCGGGCCGATCCTTGGTTCAATCCTGTCGCTTGCAGCCTCTGAGGCCAGTGTAACACGCGGCACCACTCTTCTTGGCTTTTACGCTATCGGTCTTGGCATCCCGTTCCTGCTGGTGGCTGCGTTCTTTCCGTCAATGACGGGTTTGATGGCCTGGATGAAGCGCCATATGGAGCGCATCGAGCGCGTAATGGGCCTGTTGCTTTGGACTGTCGGTCTGATGATGCTGACCGGACAGTTTACAGATTTCGCCTGGTGGCTGAACGAACAGTTCCCCGCCCTGCAAGCCTTCGGATAGGGCTTATTTTCGTCGAGATTCTGAGCTAGCGTTGCGTCTATGGTAACGGGTGCGACAGGTCAGATTGCGCGGCGCCGGGTGATGTATCTCCCGGGCTACGATCCGATTCATCCCCGCCGCTACCGCGAGCTGTACCGCAAGGAAGGTGCCGCGCAGGCTGCCATAAGTGGATACCAGATCGGTGTGAGCGCCAAAAAGGATGCAGGCCCCTATGGCTGGCAGGTAACGGCCCGTATGGACGATCTGCAAACCCAAGCCGATATTGATGTGCTGGTCTGGTCCGACATTGTGCGTGGCTCGATGGCGCAGGGGATCGTGGCAACCTATGCCCAGCTTGTGCGCACGGCTTGGGTCTATATCTCGACCGGGGCGTTGCGGCGGCTGATGTGGCTACGTAAAGGGCCGGTGATTGCCGCACTTTATCCGGTCGGCATGTTGCTGTTGCAACTGGGCCTTGCGCTGGGGATGAGCACGCTGATTGCGGGGCTCGTTGTGCATGGGGGCGAGGCGCTTGTTGGCCCAACAGGGCTCTTTGGGGATCTGATTGAAGCGGCCCTGCTGATCGGTGGAACGGTCGCCGCTTTGCGCTGGTTTCGTAAACATGACAACCGTTTTTTTGCCTATTATTTGATGCATGACTATGCCTATTCCGCTCGTTGGCGCGGAGCAAATCCGCCGCAACTTGAGACGCGGATGGCCGCGTTTGGGGATCTGATCGCCGAGGCGTTGCAAAGCGAGGCAGATGAGGTTTTGATCGTCGGCCATTCTTCGGGCGCGCACCTTGCCGTGTCGATCCTTGCTGATCTGATCCGCGCGGGGCGGGTGCCTGCAGATGGTCCGAAACTGGCCTTCCTATCGCTGGGGCAGGTCGTGCCGATGGTGTCATTCCTGCCCGATGCGCACCGGCTACGCGCCGATCTGCACTAC
>CAKZXZ010000168.1 GCA_937883775.1 uncultured Paracoccaceae bacterium | reverse complement strand
GGAAAGACGAACTTGTTCGGCATGAATGCAGCGGTCGCGCCGCGCTGACCCATCAACACGGCGGGCCGCGTTGCGGCATCGCGCAGCACGATCACGGTTGCAGCGTCTCTGATTGCGGATTTGTCCATCAGGCCCCTGTCAGGTGGAGGGGGCGGCTCCGAAGCCATGCATGCGCTTGGCCCATTGCAACGACACAACCACCCCTTTGAGTCGGGGCAGAAGGTAAAGCGACAGCGCCACGCAGCCAATGGTAAAGGCTGTGGCCATCAACAGCGGGTCCGGGCGGTAGCGCACGAACGCGATATGCATAAGCGGTGCCATGATATGCCCGACGATCAGGATCGTCAGATAGGCTGGGCCATCATCGGCGCGGTGATGCGACAGCTCTTCGCCGCAGACGGTGCAATGATCGCGCACTTTCAGATAGCCGCCCATCATCGGGCCAGTGCCGCAGCACGGGCATTTGCGTCGCCAGCCGCGCATCATGGCGGGGCGGAGAAGCCGTTCTGAAAGGGGATCGGGGGATGAGGGCATGATTTTTCCTTTACGCAATAACCGTGCGCCTTTTCATCGGGCTTTCCCATTGGTCAGAGCGCCCTTGCGGCTGCATGCCGCAGATTGTCTTCGTAAAGCGCGACGGAAAACAGCGGAGCTGCCGTTTAACGCTCAGATCACGGGCAGCGCGGTGCTGGTTGTGGTACATAATGGAAGGAAAACAGCAAATGTCCGAGACCCTCAAATTGAGCATTCTCACAGGTGCAATCATTCTTGGTGCTTCGCTGGCCGCAGCGCCCATGGCGATCGCCGAAGGCGGGCCCGGCGCACGCGGGATCAGCTTTGAAGAACTGGACGCAGATGGCGATGGCACCGTGACCGAGGCCGAGTTGGATGCGCATCGGGCGGCACGCTTTGCCGCGATGGACAGCGACGGCAATGGTAGCCTGAACGCGGCGGAACTGGCGGCTGTTGCGGAACAGCGCAAAGCAGACCGCGCCGCCCGCATGATCGAACGGATCGACACGAATGACGACGGTGAACTGAGCGCCGAAGAGCTTGCTGCGATGCGCGACAAACGGCGCGGTGGTGGCTTTGAACGCATGGACGCGGATCGCGATGGGTCGATCTCACAGGCTGAATTTGAGGCCGCCCAAGATAAGCGTCGGGCGCATTCAGGCCATCGTCGTGGTCAGAATGACGGTTAAGATGCGCCAAGGGGGGCGGGGTGACCCGCCGCCTGTTTCGCACTAAGCGTGAGCTATGAACATGCCGCTCGATGCCATGTCAGATGTCAGTGATACTGGCCTGCTGGTCCGGTTTGCCAATGGTGACCGGCTGGCCGCTGTGGCGTTGACCCAGCGGCTGAGCCCGCGTGCCCTTGGCTTTGCGACGCGCATGCTGGGGGACGCGGCCGAGGCCGAGGACGTCACGCAAGACGCGATGCTGCGGCTTTGGAAGATCGCCCCTGAGTGGCGGCAGGGTGAAGCCGAACCAGCCACATGGCTTTACCGCGTGGTGCGCAACCTGTGTATCGACCGGTTGCGCAAGGCCCGGGGGGTGGGGCTGGACCAGATCGCCGAGCCCGAAGACGGCACGCCTTCGGTCGAGGCGGCGTTGATCGCCCAAGACCGGGCCGCGGCACTGCAACTGGCGCTGAACCAGTTGCCGGACCGGCAACGCGAAGCCGTTATCCTGCGCCATATCGAGGGCTTGGCGAACCCCGAGATTGCGCAGATCATGGAGATCAGCACTGAGGCGGTCGAAAGCCTGACCGCCCGCGGCAAACGTGCGCTGAGCGCGGCTTTATCGCCCAAGCGCGAGGAGTTGGGATATGACGACTGAACAGAACGATCCGCTGGACGCTTACTTCGATGCCGCGCGGGCCAAGGCTCCGCAGCCATCCGGTGCGTTGCAGGCCCGCATCCTGACTGATGCAGATGCGGTCCTGGCGTCGGCGGGTGCGCCTGCCAAGGCGCCTCCCGGGCGCTTGCATGCTTTTCTGGCGGCGGTCGGGGGCTGGCCTGCCATGGCCGGGCTGGCCACTGCGACGCTGGCCGGTGTGTGGATCGGCATCAGCCCGCCCGCCATGGTCGAGACGCTGATCGAGACCCAAACAGTCGAATATCTGCCGGGCTTTGATGCCTTGCTGGAAGAGGGGTAATCCATGTCGGACGAGACAAACAAACGCCGCGCGCCGCGTTGGATGCGGGTGACGCTGGTGCTGTCTTTGGCGCTGAACCTGCTTATCGTGGGGGCGGTTATTGGGGCGGTCTCTAACGGAAAGACGGGGGGGCCACGGATGGGCGGTGCCAGCTTTGGCCCGTACACGGCTGCGCTGAGCCGTGAAGATCGCCGGGCGTTGCGTGAAAAGATCCGCGGCGATTTAAGCGCGTCTGACCGCGCGGCCGGGCGCGAGAATTTTCAGGCGTTTCTGGCTGTTGTGCGGACCGAGCCGCTGGATGTCGCCGAGATGACGCGCCTGTTTGAGCGTCAGGTTCAGATGGCGCAAAGCCGTCAAACGGTCACAAAAGCGGCCTTACTAGACTACATCGCCGCCATGAGCCCTGCTGACCGGGCCGCCTTTGCGGACCGGTTCCAAGAGGTCTTGCAGCGCGGTTCGGGAAAGCGGCCCTAGGCCGCGTTCGGGTTCATAATGACCTGATTGCGTCCGTTGCCTTTGGCACCATAAAGCGCGCTGTCGGCTTGTTTGAGCAGGTCTGTCGGATCGCAGATCTCGGGTGTTTCAGCCGGTGCGATGGTCAGCCCGATGCTGACGCTGATGGTCAGCGTGGTTTTCGCATCAATCACCACAGGCATGTCCGAGATCAGCTTGCGTAACCGTTCGGCTACAATGCGTGCTTCGGCCTCGCCCGTGCCGGGTAGGGCAATCACGAATTCTTCGCCCCCCAGACGCGCGACCATGTCGATTGACCGCAGGTTGTCGCACAGACAGGTCGAAAGCGCGCGCAAGACGCAGTCGCCTGCGGCGTGGCCATGGCTGTCATTGACCAGCTTGAACCGGTCGATATCCAGGATCATGACGGCGTAGGGTGTTCCCTCATCGGCGGCTCGTTGGGCAATCTGTTTGAGGTGGGCCAACGCGTAACGGCGATTGAAAAGGCCCGTCAGCGGATCGGTAACGGCGGCCTGCAGCCCGTGCTGTACGGTTGCCCGCAATTGATCGGCGCGGTGTTTGTGGCGCAGCTGCGTTGTAATGCGCAGCCCCACTTCGGCGGGATTGAACGGACAAACAGCGATATCATCGGCGCCCAGATCAAGGGCCATGGCCGCGGTTACGGGGGCCTCCTCGGGGGTGATGGCGATGATGGCCGCGCTGCGGGTCGCTGCCCGTGATCGCAACTCGGTAATGGCCTGCAGATGCAGCGACGTCGCCTCTTCGGCGACCGCCATCAAGAACAGATCGGGCGCGGTGTCTGCGTCCGTCAGCTCAAGGGCGGCGTCGATGCTAAGTACGGTGATCTGCGCGCTGGTTTCACCGCGCAGTTGCTGGCTCCAGTCCTTGGCGAGGCTGGGCGTTGCGGCAATGACGGCGACCTGGCTTTGCGGCGCGAAGCCCACGCCATCCTCGGCCAGTCCCAGCGCGCGGCTGGTATCATCGCGCAACCCGGTTTCGCGGCGGGTCGTCTCGAACCGCATGAGGCTGCGCAGCCGCGCCAGCAGCAACGCGTCGTTTACCGGCTTTTGCAGGCAATCCGCGGCACCCGCGGCCAGCAGCCGCGCCCGCGCATTCGGCTCTTCCCCCGGGGTGAGCACGACGACAGGGCAGGGGTGCGCTTCATTCAGTGCGGTGAGCGCGGTGATGTCAGGGGCGATCAGCGTATCGTCGATCACGATCAGGTCCGGCGCGGTCGAATGGGTGAGCGACAGGCCTTCTTTCAACGAGCTGGCCTGGAGCACACGGTAATTCGAGGCCCCCAGCCGCACCTTGAGCAGGATACGGTTGGTGGCGATCGGATCGATAATCAGGATACGTCCCGGCATTGGGAACCCTTTTCTGAAAGACTTGGTCAAACTTGCGCGGAAAAGGGTTAATAAAAGGTTCCCGATCTATTAACCCTGCGTCCTATGAAGCAAGAATCCGCCGAAACCATCGCGCTGCAAGCGCTCGCCTTCCTGATTTCGGAAGAAGACCTGCGCGACGTCTTCATGGGCGCCTCTGGTGTCAGCGCCGAGGATCTGCGCAGCCGAGCCGGAGAACCCGAATTTCTGATCTCTGTTTTGGACTTCCTGATGATGGATGACGCATGGGTCATTCGGTTTTGCGATGGCCATGGGTTGGATTACACCGTCCCACAGATGGCCCGGCAGGCGTTGCCCGGTGGTGCCCAGGTGCATTGGACCTGACCCCGGCGGCGACCCGCAAACAGCCTTGTCCTGTGGCGGGCGTTAACCAATCTGCCTGAAAATGCGGCAAAACTGACTAAAAAAGTCAGCCCGGGCCAGCCCGACTGTCGCAGCTTTGTTGCAGACTATTGCATAAGATCACGTCACGCTCCATTTTAGAGAGGCGAGGGAGGATCGCATCATGCACTTTTCAGGTGTGCTGTTTGATAAAGACGGTACGTTATTTGATTTCCACGGGACATGGGGCCAGTGGGCCTATGGTTTTTTGATGGAGCTTTCGGGCGGCGATCCATTGCGGATGCAGGCGCTTTCAAATGCGATTGACTATGACGCGGGTCATAAACGCTTTTTGCCCGGGTCTCCGGCGGTGGCGGGCACGCCTGGTGAAATCGCCGAACGATTGTTGCCGCATTTACCGGGCACCACACCGTCTGCGCTGATTACTCATATCAATCGGTCCTCTGCGACAGCCCCCCAGACCGAGGCCGCGCCGCTGTTGCCGCTTTTGGGACGGTTGCGCAGCAACGGGATCAAACTGGGTTGCGTGACCAACGATGCCGAAGCACCTGCACGGGCGCATCTGAAGTCGGCCGGCATCTGCGATTTGCTGGATTATGTGGTTGGGTTTGATAGCGGTTATGGCGCCAAGCCGGAACCAGGCCCGCTTTTGGGCTTTTGTGACCGGCTGGACCTGCAGCCTGACGAGGTCATGATGGTGGGCGACAGTCGCCATGATCTGATTGCAGCTCGCGCGGCTGGCATGTTTGCGGTTGGTGTGCTGACCGGCCTGGCGACCGAAGCCGAACTTGCGCCGCTCGCCGATCTGGTCTTGCCGGATATCGGCGCGTTACCGGGATGGCTGAGCGATCTCGATCAGGTCAGCACAGCTGCTCAATAACGCCCGTCTTTGAAAAGCGACAGAATATGT
The DNA here is from genome assembly GCA_937883775.1 of uncultured Paracoccaceae bacterium. Classification (GTDB taxonomy): domain Bacteria; phylum Pseudomonadota; class Alphaproteobacteria; order Rhodobacterales; family Rhodobacteraceae; genus JAHTBL01. The sequence continues at coordinate 2,510 of CAKZXZ010000168.1, read as the reverse complement.
CGGTTTTCTGAAACCACCTTTTGTCTTCGCGGTGTTTGCTAAGCCAACAGCAACGCTTCGGAGACCTCCATGCAAGACGCCGCCCCTCGCAGACGCCGCTCAGGCGGTCGCAAAGGCCACGCAAACCGCGCAGGCGGCGCGGCGATCAGCCAGATGCCCTGGCGCATCCCTGTCAATCTGGACGCTCCGGTTGAACCGCTTTCCGAAGAGGGCGTGCAGGCGATCCACAACGGCGCGATGCGGATCCTCGAAGAGATCGGCATCGAGTTTCTGAATGATGAAGGTCTTGAGATCTTGCGTCAGGCAGGCTGCAAGATCGACGGCGCCAACGTCAAGATGGACCGCCACTGGGTGATGGAGATGGTCGCTAAAGCGCCCTCTGAATTCACCATCACCCCGCGCAACCCGGACCGCGCCTTACCCATCGGCGGCAAGCATATTCTGTTTGGCAATGTCTCCTCACCGCCCAACTATATGGATCTTGAGATGGGCACGAAAGTATCCGGCAGCCGCGCGCAATGCGCCAATCTGCTCAAGCTGTCGCAATACTTCAACTGCATTCATTTTGTCGGTGGCTACCCGGTGGAGCCGGTGGATATCCACGCCTCGGTCCGGCATCTGGATGTGCTCTATGACAAGCTGACGCTGTGTGACAAGGTGGCCCATGCCTACTCGCTGGGCGCTGAGCGCGTTGAAGACGTGATGGAGATGGTGCGCATCTCTGGCGGATGGAGCCATGAGGAATTTGACGCCTCGCCGAAGATGTATACCAACATCAATTCCACCTCACCGCTCAAGCATGATATCCCGATGATTGACGGTTGTTTGCGGCTGATCCGACGCGGTCAAGCGGTGATCGTCACGCCGTTCACCTTGGCGGGCGCGATGGCGCCTGTGACCATGGCAGGCGCTGTGGCGCAATCGCTGGCCGAAGCGCTTTCGGCCATCGCGCTGTTTCAGTACGTGCGCCCGGGGTGTCCTTGCGTGATCGGCACCTTCACCAGCAATGTCGATATGAAATCAGGCGCGCCTGCGTTTGGCACACCCGAATATATGCGTTCAACGCAGATGACCGGGCAGATGGCACGGTTTTACGGGTTGCCCATGCGCTCGTCCGGCGTGTGCGCAGCGAATGTGCCCGACGGACAGGCCATGTGGGAGACGTCGAACTCCCTTTGGGCGTCGGTTCAGTCGGGCACGAATGTGGTTTATCACTCTGCCGGTTGGCTTGAGGGTGGCCTGATCGCCAGTCCTGAAAAGTTCATCATGGATTGCGAAGTGATCCAGCATATCCAGCGGTATATGGAGCCTGTCATTTGGGACACCGGCCCTGACGAGATCGCTGTGGATGCCATCGCAGATGTCGGCAATGACGGCCATTTCTTCGGCATCCAGCACACGCAGGACCGCTACGAGACCGCGTTCTATCAGCCCTTCCTGTCGGACTGGCGCAACTATGAAGGTTGGGAACTGGCAGGCGGCGTCTGGACGGCCGAGCGCGCCCATAAGATCTTCAAACAGATCATCGCCGAGTTTGAAGCGCCGCCGATGGATATCGCGATCCGGCAAGAGCTGGCTGAGTTCGTCGAGAAACGCAAAGCCGAGGGCGGGGCGCCAACGGACTTCTGAGCGTATTCAGGTCAGGCTATAAAGCACACCGCTCAGCACCGCCCCGGTGAAGCCAAGGGCGACGTAAAGCGCAAAGACCTCGCGCCGGACCAATGCGAAAACCGCCGTCATTGCGGGAATTGAACTGACGGCCCCTGCGACCATGAACGACATCGCGGCCCCTGCGGTCATGCCTTGCTCCATCAGCCCGGCCACAAGGGGTGGGGCGGCATAGCCGTTCAGATAGGCCGGTGCGCCCACCAAAGCCGCCAGAATGATCGGTCCAAGGCCGTCACCGCCTACAATGCCCGCGATTGTTTCAGCCGGGATATAGGCAATCAGTAGGCTTTCAAGGAAATAGGCGAAGGTCAGCCATTTCAGCAAAAAGACGAGGTTGTGCAGGCCCGCAGTCTTGAACCGCTCCATCCGCTCGGCGTCTGTCCAAAAGCGCCAGACGGGGCGGTCTGCGAGCGGATCACTGTTGCAGCACCCCCCGCTTTTGCGAGCGCGCAGCGGGTCGGAGAGTGCGCCGGTCGAGACAATCCACTTCGTGACAAAGCCGCCCAGCAGTCCGATACCAACTGCGGCCACGGCTTTGGCGATTGCGAAATGCCAACTGATTGCCCCGGCGGTGATGACAAGGCTCGGCGGGTCGATCAGCGGCGAGGCCAGCCAGAACGCCATCACTGCCGAAAGCGGCGTGCCGACGGCCAGCAAGGCTGCGATGAAGGGGATCACCTCGCAAGAGCAGAACGGGGCCAGCCCGCCGAAAAGGGCGGCCAGAAAAATCATCCGGACTTCGCGCCCTTCAAAGGCTTTCGACAGGACCGAGGCGGCTCCGGTCGCTTCCAGTCCCGCGATCAGGGCGACGGCAAAGAGGATGAAGGGCAGGGTGGCCCAGA
>CAKZXZ010000167.1 GCA_937883775.1 uncultured Paracoccaceae bacterium | reverse complement strand
AGCGCCACCCCACGCGCGATGGCGTCGATCACGCTTTGGGCATGGGCAGGTTGCGGCTGGCCAGGACAGCGCGCACCTTCAAACGGCATGGGCAGCACGGGCAGCGATGTTGCACAAGCCTCCAACGCGTTGGCAGGCTCTGATATGATAGAAACAGGCCCGTCCAGATGCGCAGGATCGCCAATATAGAAAAACGGGACGCTCTCTTTCAGAGCGTCCCAGGCTTTCATTGCAATCTCGGGGCCGATGCCCGCAGGCTCACCGCAGCTGAGCGCGATGGGCAAGGCAGGGGTCATTGGTATTCGATCACCGCATCGGCGCGCAGTTCGGCCAGATAGTTGTTGGCAAAGCTTTCAACCCGGCGATTGAACAGCGAAGAGCGCACGTTCTCGCGGTCCACCTCTTCGCCCAATGTCGGGGTGCGGCCACACATCATCAGGAAAACCAGCGTTTGACCACCCGCGCGGGTCAGGGCGGTCGAAACCTCGCCTTCATCAAGCTTGGCAAGCTCAACCGCGATGTCCTGCGGGATATCGGCAGGGGCCAGAACACCGCGTTCCAGCACCTCTTCGGGCTGGCCTTGGGCGACGCCGTACAGATCATCGCAAGTGTCCACTTCGGCGCGCACGCGCTCGGCGGCGGCAAGACCGGCCTCGGACCGGCCACCGTCGATGTAATAGGCAGCGTACTCGATTGCTGCATATTCAATCGGCGCGGCTTCGGTTTCTTCGATATCGCGCAGCTGAAAGAAGATCACCGCATTGGGGATCGGGATCGGCGCGCTGACCTCACCGGGTTTCAGGCCCAGAACGATCTGGCGGATCTGCGGGGGCAGGTTGCCAAGGGGCAACCAATCCAGCTGGCCTGACCGGCTGCGGGAGCCTGAAACCGAAAACTGGCGGGCAGCGGATTGAAAGCCCGCAATGGTGTCGATCCGCTGGATATCTGCAACACGGCGCTGTGTTTGTGCAGATGTCTGCGGGGTGTTGGGCAAAATGATCTCGTTCAGAAGAACCCGGATACCGCCATCCGATGAGGCCGCTTTGATCGCGCGATCAATCTCGGCCTCGGTAACCTGAGCGCGCGGGGCAAAGCGCGCCCGAGACAGGCGGCGCCAGCCCAGACCTGCGCGCACAAATTCACGCAAGGTCGCGCGGTCGATGCCGCCTTGGGCCAGGGCTTGCAGGAATGGCTCAAGCTCAAGGTTGGCGCGGCCAGCAAACTCGGCCATGCCGCCTTCGATCTGTTCGTCCGTCAGCGTGATGCCCGCCGCGGCAATCGCATCAAGGCGCAAGCGGTCATCGATCAACTGCTCGGTGGCCAGCTCTTCAAGATTACCCGGAGAGCGCAGAAGCGTGAGGAACAGGATCCTCTGATCCAGTTCATATTGCGTGATTGCGCGGTCATTGACCTTGATGATCGGCGCAAACGCGCTTTGGGCCGTGGCAGAAATTGCCAGACCAAAGGTCAAACACATGCAGATAAACAGGCGTGACAGGGTCATGTCGCAGCTCTTTCCTCGTTTATTTTATGCAGCTTCTTGCGTAGCTGCTCTGGCCTCCGCTTGTGCCGAACCCATTCAGCGCAACAGAGAAATCAAAAGTCGTATCGTCATCGTCACTATCCGAGTAAGCAAAACGGCGCGAAGCCGCAACTCCCAGTGTTACGCATTCATTGCGGTATGTGACGCCGATCCGCGCGCGAGAGGCTTGATCGGCGACGAAATCATAGCGCCAATCCAGATCAGTGATCCAGTGCCGGGCCAACCGGTAACGGGTATCCACCGTCCATTCGGACACTGCGTCATCGCGGTCCTCGGCAGCATCTTCGGCCTGCCAGATGTAGGAGGTGCCCACATCAAAGCGCGGACCGTCCCAATCCGCGCGAAACTCGGCGCGGTTGAAGTCAAAGTCATTGTCCATCAGGCCGCGCGCGGTGAGGCTCAGCCGGTCTCCACTGTCATAGCGGATTGCTGTCAACCAATCTGATTGCGACCCACTAAGTCCGCTGGTGTCGGTGAACTGGCCCAGGTCTTCTTCGCGGTAGCTGCGCCCGACAGTCACGCCAAGCGACCATCCATCGGGATCGAACCTAGTATAGCCCATCGCCAGTGTTGCCCGCGCGCCGCGCTCGTATTGATCTGTTCCCGAAAAGCGGTTGAAAGAAAACAGATTGCCCTCATCCAGCTCCGAGCGGGTGCTGTCTTCGTTCGGAACTGGGTCGCCGTCATCATCGCTCCAGACGAATTGCGCGACTGGCTCAATCACGTGCCGCGCGCCCGACGGACCACTGCGAGCAAGGGGCAAACGGAACTCAAGACCAGCATAAGGCGTCAGCTGCGTAACGTCATCATCGAAGTTCGCATCATCTTCGCCTTCGATCCGGTAGCTGTCATAGTTCAACGCAATAGCAGCTTCCGTCAGCAATCCGAACTGGCTGATCCAGTCCCTTTCATAGGACAGCCGCCCACTGACACGGTTCACATCGCGGCCGATGCTGATCTGATCGGACTCGCGGTAAAAGGCCATTGCGTCAAACCGCAGGGTCAGGGTGCCCCCGATAGAGGTCGGGAAGAAAAGGCGCTCATAATCGACCTCGGTCAGCAGGGTCGGCTGTGT
>CAKZXZ010000166.1 GCA_937883775.1 uncultured Paracoccaceae bacterium | reverse complement strand
CTGACCGTGATGATCTTCACGATCATCTGGGGCGTGCTGATCTATGTGCGGTTTCTGGGCTTTGCCGACCTGCCGGGCGCATTCAGCGACTGGATCACATCGCTTGAGATGTCACCGATGCTGATCCTTGTCTGCATCCTGCTGGCCTATGCCGTGCTGGGGATGTTCATGGACGCGATCGGGATGCTGCTTTTGACGCTGCCGGTCGTCTATCCGGCCGTCATGGCGCTTAATGGGGGCGAGACCGTCGCCGCGGCAGACTCAGCCTTTGGTATGTCCGGCCCGATGTGCGCGATCTGGTTCGGGATCCTTGTGGTGAAGATGGCCGAGTTTTGTCTGATTACGCCCCCTATCGGGCTCAACTGTTTCGTTGTGGCAGGCGTGCGCGATGATTTGTCGGTGCAGGACGTCTTTAAGGGTGTCACACCATTCTTTATCGCAGACGGGATCACAATCGCACTGCTGGTGGCGTTTCCGATGATTGTGCTGTGGCTGCCCTCGTTGGCGTGACACAGGCGCCCTATATCATAGCGACAGACCCCATTGCATAGGAGACCGCGATGCCCATTCTGATAGCCCTCTTTCTGGGCGGACTTGCCCTTGCGATCTTTGCACAAAAGGCGTTGCGCATCGCGGGTATTGTCCTGTGCATCGCCGTGGTCGGGCTGGTGTTTCTGTTTCTTGGGATGAGCCCGAATGAAGCCCGTCTGCTGAACAACTAGACGTCGCCGGTATATTCCCCACGTGCAGGGTAATTTGCCTTGATCGCGAAATCGAGCGCGCCGACGAGTTCACTGAAATGCGGGCGGACGAAGGGCATGGTCTGCACGGAGCCATAGTAAAGCGTCTGTTCTGGCGTCACCATGAAGAGGCCCGGCTCGGAGAAAAGTGCAGGCTCTTCGATCCCGATGGAGGTCTTGCCACGGGAGGTCGAGATGTAGAGGCCCCATTCGCGGGCCTTCGCGAGCGGCAGGTCGTAGGCGAAACGGAGCGTGTCTGCGCCGATCTTGTCGGCCATGGCGCGGGTGCGCTCTTGCCCGTCTGAGCTAACCGCGATGGTCTTCACGCCGCGTTCGACGAAATCGGCGACACGTTTTTGGAACTCGGTCAGGTAGGTCGCACAAATCGGGCAGTGCAGACCGCGGTAAAAGCAGATGACTGTGCCGCGCTCGCCTTTGTCGCCGGTCAGATCAAAGTCACCGTGATCCAGCGTTGGCAATTGCAGGTCGGGGGTTTTCTGGCGGGGCATCAGCATCGGGATTTTCCTTATAGGTCATTGGATATGCGCGACCCTACGCTCTGACTGCTCCGTGTCATCCGCATTTCAGGCAGAACACACTCAAGTGAGCGCTTGAAACCCAAAAGGCCCCGCGTTGCCGCGAGGCCTCGCACTCTTGAACACATTTTACTGTTTAACGGTACAAAAGCGATTTACCCTCATGGAAGATCTGGATCTTGTCAGCTGGTGCGTTCAGCTTCACCAGATTGCCACGCAGATCGCCATGGATACCGGGGAGTTTCCCGATAACCGGATCAATGCCATCCGCTTCGGGTGCAAAGTACAAGATTGTCACCTCGCCCAAGGCTTCGGTGATGTTGACCTTGCCGTGATAAAGATAATCGCCTGTCGTCTCGATCAGATCCTCGGGGCGCACGCCAATATTGACCTTCATGCCTTTGTCGGCGGTTTGCGTCGGCACGGCGGAGACTGCAGTGCCGCCGCCATCCAGCTTGACGGTGGTTTTCTTTCCCGTCTTTTCAATCACACCGGGGAGAAGGTTCATCGACGGGGAGCCGATGAATTGGGCGACAAACTCGTTCTCGGGGCGCTCATACAGCTCCAGCGGGCTGCCGACCTGCGCGATGCCCTTGTTGGCCAGCACCACGATGCGCGAGGCAAGCGTCATCGCCTCGACCTGATCGTGGGTCACGTAGATCATCGTGCTTTCCGGCATCGCCTCTTTCAGTTGGGCGATCTCGATGCGCGTTGCGACGCGAAGGGAGGCGTCGAGGTTCGAGAGCGGCTCATCAAAGAGATAGACCTTCGGGTCGCGCACAATGGCGCGGCCAATGGCGACGCGCTGGCGTTGACCGCCGGACAGCGCCTTTGGCAAACGGTCGAGGTATTCGTCAAGCTGCAGCACCTTGGCCGCGCGGTCGACGGCGGCGTCAATCTCAGACTGGGATTTCTTGGCCAGCTTCAGCGCGAAGGCCATGTTATCGCGCACGGTCATATGCGGATAAAGCGCGTAGCTTTGGAACACCATCGCGATGCCGCGCTGCGCAGGCGGCATGTCGTTCATGCGCACGCCGTCGATTTCCAGCGTGCCACCGGTGATCTTTTCCAGACCCGCGATCATCCGCAGCAGAGTGGATTTCCCGCAGCCCGAGGGGCCGACAAACACGATCAACTCGCCCTGTTTGATATCGAGGTTGATGTTCTTGAGCACATCCACCGTGCCGCCATAGGTCTTGGCGACATCTGTCAGTTTAAGATCGGCCATTGGGTCCCTCCTCCCTTGGTCTTTTATTGCTTGAGCGCGAGGCAAGGCTGCCACGGTCCAAGATGCATTTTGCCATCCGCCATCGGTCCCGCGCTGCCCAGTTCCGCCCCGATGGGGATCCAGTTGCCCTCGGGCAGTGCGCATGTGCTGGGCGTGTCACTGAGATTGAAGGCGCAGAAGATCGTTTGGCCTTCATGGGTGCGCGTGAAGCGAATGATGTCGCCTTCTGCCTGCACATCTTCATGAGCGCCTTTGGTAAGCGCAGGATGGGTGCGCCGGAACGCGATGGCGCGGCGGTAGTGGTGCAGCAGTGCTGCAGGGTCGTCTTCTTGTGTGGCGACCGAGCATTGCAGATGCTCGTGGCTAACAGGCAGCCACGGATTGCCAGCGGTGAAACCGCCATTTTGGTTGCTAGGCTCCCAGACCATGGGCGTTCGGCAGCCGTCGCGGCCTTTGAATTCGGGCCAGAACTCGATCCCGTAGGGGTCTTGCAGGTCCTCGAAGGGGACATCAGCCTCGTGAAAGCCCAACTCTTCGCCTTGGTAAAGGCAGACCGAGCCGCGCAAGGTCAGGATCAGCGTTGCAAGGCAGCGCGTGGCAGCCGGGGTCAGGTTCCAGCGGGTCGCATGGCGCATGACATCGTGGTTTGAGAACGCCCAACAGGCCCACCCTTCGCCCGCAACGGTGTCGAGCTTGTCCATCACCTCGGCAATGCGCGCGGCGGTGAGCTTGTCTTTGGCGAGGAACTCGAACGCATAGCACATCTGCACGCCGTCCTCGCCTTTGGTGTATTGGCCGAGCAGCTCTAGCCCGAACTGGGCGTCGCCCACCTCGCCCACGGCGGCGGCGCCGGGGTATTCTTCTAGCAAGGACCGGAAGCGTTTGAGGAAGTCGAGGTTTTCGGGCTGGTTCTTGGAATAGAGATGGCGCTGGTGATTATAGGGGTTCACCGAGGGGGCGATATTGGCGTTGCGCTCTTCTGGCGGCAGCGCAGGGTTATCGCGCAGTTGCGCATCGGC
>CAKZXZ010000165.1 GCA_937883775.1 uncultured Paracoccaceae bacterium | reverse complement strand
GAGATGCGATGCGCTAGGAAATCGAGCACGCCATCATCAAGCTCAAGCCCCGGATATTGCGCACTGTATTGATCGACTTTCGACTGCAAGACACCTAGACGCAGCTCAAAATCGGTCGGGTGCAGGTCCACGACCAGACCGCATTGCAGACGCGATTTGATCCGATCTTCCATATCCTTAATCTCGCCGGGTGCGCGATCAGCCGAGATGATGATTTGCTTGTTCTGGTCGACCAAGGCGTTGAATGTGTGGAAGAATTCTTCTTGCGTGCTTTCTTTTCCAGCAATGAATTGCACGTCGTCGACCATCAGGACATCGACCGACCGGAACAGGGATTTGAAATCCATCATGCGCTTTTCACGCAAGGCCTGGACGAAACGATACATGAACTGTTCCGCCGACAGATAGACCACGTTCAGTTCGGGTTTGCGTTCTTGCAACTCATGCGCGATGGCGTGCATCAGGTGCGTTTTACCAAGGCCAACGCCACCGTAAAGAAAGAGCGGGTTAAACGTGACCGGGCCCCCTTCTGCAACTCGTTTGGCGGCAGCATGGGCCAGCTCATTGGGCTTTCCGACGACAAATGTCTCAAAGCGGAAGCGTTTATCTAACGGTGCGCCGGGCACTTCCTTCTTGGCAGACTTTGCAACGGCAACGGGTTTCGCGGGCTGTGGTCTTGTCGTCTGATTTGCGGGAACTTGAAACACAACACGCTGAACTGCTTCTCCGGCAGTTGTCAGTTGGTACAGGATCTGATCGCCAAAGTTCTGGGACACATAATTGCCCATAAAATTGGTTGGAACGAAGAATGTGGCGATACCATCATCCAACGCCGAGAATTCCAAAGGCTCAATCCAATTTCTGTAATTGTTCTGACCTACAGTCTTAATCAGATTAACCCGAACCTGTCCCCACTTCTCGTCAGTCATTCTGTTCCTCAGCCTTTCCTGTCCCGCATAGATCTGCCACGCGCAGATGGTTTCCCTTACGCTCACATCAGACAAAGATATCCTGTGCTCTGAACAAGAGTGCTCAGACGCTACCCCACGTTACAGGGTATCTTTGAATGGCAGGTTTCCCTGCTCGTCACCTCAAACGGGTGTAAAGACAGCCACCTTTGCCCTGAAAATACAGAGCCTGCGCATCAAGGACTGGCTTATAACGGCTGGCCAGTTTGCTTTCGCGCCGCATATACGATTGGCGGTGCCAATCCTGCGATCCGGTGTGATGTCCCCCCAAGGACGATGTGAATCGATAACTATTGCTAGCAAGCGTCGCCGGAGCCGATCAACCGACCTTTGCTATTGACTCAAACAAAGCTGAAATCGAATCTGGCAAGCCGTTGCGATACCTTATTTTCATGACAAAAATGCAACGACGCCCAAAAATGAAAAACGCGGCCCAGAGGCCGCGTTGTTAACCATTTCCGAAAGGAATCGGTGTCAGCCGATTGCTTTAACACGCGAAGACAGGCGCGACATTTTCCGTGCAACTGTGTTCTTGTGCAGGATGCCTTTCGACACACCGCGCATCAGTTCAGGCTGTGCCTGCTGCAACGCAGTGCTTGCAGCATCCTTGTCACCGGATGCAATCGCCTCTTCCACTTTGCGCAGGAAGGTGCGGATGCGCGACCGACGCGCTTTGTTGACGGCGAAGCGGCGTTCGTTCTGACGCGCGCGTTTTTTAGCTTGAGGCGAATTTGCCATGTGCAACGTCCCACTTTTCGGGTTCGTGATAATCTGAAGCCGCGTCTCTAAGACCGACTCGCGTGCAAGTCAACAGGGTAGACCTGTCTATTTGTCCCGAAACTGCGCTTCGCGTTTGTCCAGGAACGCAGCCATGCCTTCTGTCTGGTCCTCGGTCGCGAAAAGGGAATGAAACGCACGACGTTCAAAGAGCAGCCCCTCGCGCAGCGTCGTCTCGTAAGAGCGGTTGACGCATTCCTTCACAACCATCGCGGTCAGCATCGACTTTTCGGTGATCTTTTGCGCGGCGGCCATCGCTTCTTCCATCAACTTCTTGGCCGGCACAACGCGGCTGACAAGCCCGCTGCGCTCTGCCTCGTCGGCATCCATAAAGCGACCTGTGAGATGCATTTCCATCGACTTCGATTTACCTACGAAACGGGTCAGACGCTGTGATCCACCAAGACCGGCAACGACGCCCAGATTAATCTCGGGCTGGCCAAATTTGGCGGTATCGGCCGCGATGATAAAGTCGCACATCATTGCCAGTTCACATCCTCCGCCCAGTGCATAGCCTGCGACCGCCGCAATGATTGGCTTGCGACATTTGAGGATTTGTTCAGCATCTTCGGCAAAGAGATCGGTGGTAAACACCTCAACGAATGTCTTGTCAGACATCTCTTTGATGTCAGCACCTGCAGCAAAGGCCTTTTCGGATCCGGTCAACACGATGCAACGGACCTTGTCGTTGGCCTCTGCCTCGCGCAGCGCCTGGCTTAGCTCGCCTAGCAATTTGCTGTTCAGCGCATTGAGCGCATCAGGACGGTTCAGCCGGATCAAGGCGACGTGGTCGTCGATCTCGACGATGATGGTTTCAAATGCCATGGCGCAAGCCTGCTTCTGTTGAACTTAGGCACCAAGGCTTAGCACCGTGAATAGTGTGTTCAAGCTATCTTTGGCATTGCGTGCAGTAGAAACTTGACCGCCCGGACTGCACGATTCGCTGGATCGTTCCGCCACATCCTTCGGTGACACATGGCGCGCCTTCGCGGTCATAGACCCGGAACGTGTGTTGAAAATATCCAAGCTCTCCATCGGTTTGGCGGTAATCGCGCAGCGAGGAGCCACCTGCTTCGATGGCCTCGGCCAGAACGTCGCGAATGATCGGAACAAGGGCACCAGCCCGCTTGACAGAGAGGTTTCCCGCTTTGCGTTTAGGAGAGATTTTCGCGCGATGCAGCACCTCGCAGACATAGATATTGCCCAGACCCGCTACGATTCTCTGATCCAGAAGTGCTGATTTGATCGGCGTGTTCCGACCCTTCAGACGTTCGGCGAGGTATGTTTCGTTAAAGTCATTGCCAAAAGGTTCCGGTCCGATCGGGGCAATCAGCCAATGATCCTGAAGCTGCGCTGTCTTTGACAGATCCATCGCCCCAAAGCGGCGTGCATCATTGAAGGTAACACGGCCGCCACCATCCATATCAAGGACGACATGATCGTGTTTTTCGGGCACTGGATGCGGATGATGAAACTCACCAATGGTCTGACCCGAGATCAGCATCCGGCCTGACATGCCAAGATGAATAATCAGCGTCTCGCCACTGTCGAGATCGGCAAGGATATATTTCGACCGCCGCCGCAGCGCTGTGATTGTTTTCCCCGTCAGCCGCTTTTCCATATTTTCAGGAAAAGGCCAGCGCAGATCAGGCCTGCGAATGTCAGCTTTCGCGATGCGCTGCCCTTCCATCACGGGCAGCAATCCGCGGCGCACTGTCTCGACCTCTGGTAATTCGGGCATGTCGCACTTCCTTAGCAGGAGCGCACATTGTAACGCGCCCGGGACGCTCTATAAGAAAGAGCAGATGCAAGGACGGCAAGACCTCATGAGCGACAAACCTGAAAACACGACACATTTTGGCTTTGAAACGGTTGCTGAGACCGAGAAAGCGGGCCGCGTGCAGGGTGTCTTTTCCAGCGTGGCCTCTCGATATGACGTGATGAACGACGTGATGTCGGTTGGCATACACCGCTTGTGGAAAGATGCGATGATGGATTGGCTGGCCCCACGCGCCGGGCAAAAGCTGTTGGATGTCGCCGGTGGCACGGGCGATATTTCGTTCCGGTTTCTCAAACGTGCAGGGCGTGGGCATGCGACAGTTCTGGATTTGACCGAAGACATGCTGATCGAGGGGCGCAAGCGCGCCGAGGCGGCCTCTCTGTCGGACAGTCTTGATTGGGTTGTAGGCGACGCGATGGCTTTGCCTTTCGAGGATAACACATTCGACGTCTACACAATCAGTTTCGGGATCAGGAACGTCACGCGACCGCAAGACGCGCTGAACGAGGCCTTTCGCGTGCTTAAACCTGGTGGGCGTTTGATGGTGTTGGAATTCAACCAGATACCAAACGATCTGATGCAGAAGGCCTATGATATCTATTCCTTCAACGTGATCCCACGGATGGGTCAGTTGATCGCGAATGACCGTGACAGCTATCAATATCTGGTCGAATCGATCCGCAACTTCCCGGATCAAGAGACCTTTCTAGGCATGGTCCGCGACGCAGGTTTCGAGAATGCGAAGTACCGCAATCTGTCCATGGGGATCGCAGCGCTTCATTCGGGTTGGAAACTATAACCGATGCGCGGACCGCACAATATCTGGCGTCTGATCCGAACAGGCGCAACCTTGGAGCGCACGGGCGCGATGAGTGTGGTGCTGGATGCATTTCAGGCTCCGCCCGGCCTGCGATTGGTCGCGCGTATTTTGGGTTGGCCGTTCAAATGGCTTGGCCTGAAGGGCGATCCAAGCATGCCACCTGCCACACGTGCTTTGACGGCGCTTGGGCCTGCCTACATCAAGTTTGGACAGATTTTATCAACCCGTCCGGATGTGGTCGGCGACGATCTGGCGCTTCAATTGCGGGTTTTGCAGGACAAACTGCCACCCTTTCCAAAAGCAGAAGCCAAGCGCGAGATTGAGCGTGAACTAGAAGTACCTGTCGATCAGGTTTTTGCAAATTTCAGCGAACCCGTGGCGGCGGCCTCTATCGCGCAAGTTCACAAGGCCACCCTGATCGAAACAGGCGAAGATGTTGCAATCAAGGTGCTGCGGCCCGGGATTGAGCGGGCCTTCCGCAAAGATATTGATGCATTTTATCTGGCTGCGACCATGGTCGAGATGCTGTCGCCCTCGTCTCGCAGGCTCAAACCAATGGACGTTATCACCCATTTCGAAGGTGTCGTGATGGGTGAACTGGATCTGCGTTTGGAGAGTTCGGCTGCCGCGGAATACGCCGCAAACACCGGTAAAGATGATGGCTTTCAGCTTCCTGTGGTGCAGTGGGATTTATCGGCCAAACGCGTGATGACGCTTGGCTGGGCCGAAGGGATCCCTGCAGGAGACGTTGTGGCGATTGATGCAGCCGGCCATGACCGCCGTATTTTGGGCGAACGGATCTTGCAATTGTTCCTGAGCCACGCGCTGCGCGATGGCTATTTCCATGGTGATATGCATCAGGGAAACCTTAAGATCGCGGCCAATGGCGATATCATTGCCTATGATTTCGGGATCATGGGACGGATTGATGAATATACCCGAAGGGTCTATGCGGAAATCTTGTTTGGCTTCATTCGCAAGGATTACAAACGCGTCGCCGAAGTCCATTTCGAGGCGGGGTATGTCCCGGCTGACAAGGATGTTGATGAATTTGCCCGTGCCTTGCGCGCGGTGGGCGAGCCAATTTTTGGCATGGACGCGACCCGCATTTCGATGGCGCGCCTGTTGACCTACCTCTTCGAGGTCACCGAACGCTTTGGCATGGAAACCCGAACCGAACTGATCTTGCTGCAGCGCACGATGGTCGTCGTGGAAGGCGTGGCACGCACGCTTAACCCCCATATCAATATCTGGGAAGTCGCCCGCCCCGTGGTCGAGGATTACATCAAGGAAAGCATTGGCCCCAAAGCCTTGCTGGCTGATCTGGCAAAGACTGCACGCGTTCTGGCACGGTTTGGCCCAAGGCTACCACAAATGGCAGAGGCCGCTTTGATCCGGCAGGCAGGTAGCCCATCGCCTGAGATGCCAAAACGCAACTGGTCACCCGTATTTTGGGCAATGAGTGGCCTTCTTGTCGGCGGCGTGGCTGTCTTTGCAGCGCTGTCGCTCTAGCCGCCTTTTCGGATCGCTGTCACCTCATCCGCTGCCAGTTTAGCGCCGCCCTCAAAGATGAGAACAGTGCGTCCATCCTCCATCCGGGCTTCTTGAATTTCGGCGTAAACGGGCACAGGATCGGACCCGATCACAGCCCCCTGAGAGTGGTTTTCAACTTCAAAACTGTAGGTTGCATAGGGCAGCGGGTTGCCATCCGACGCCACACCAACCCAATCCATAGCACCGCCTGACAGGTTCAACTCAGACCGCTGAACCTCGGCCCCGGTTGCATCACGCACGACGAGGAAAGCCTTGTCAGCAACGCTTCGCGGAACCGGATCAAGCGTGATCGGACTACCATCAAAAGGCACTGAAACCGCGGCACGCCCCTCCATGCCGACCCAGCCAGACAAATGCGCCATCCCCATGACGCCCATCTGGCTGCCAAGCGACTTCAACAAATCATTGGTTTGGACCTGCTGCTCGACCCCAGAGAACGTCGCCAGCTGGGTTGCGTAATCAGTCGACTCGATGGGATTCAGCGGATCCTGATTCTCCATCTGTGCGGTCAGCATTTTGAGAAAAGTCTCAAAATCGGAACTGATAACCGTCTTTTGCACCTCGTCAGAGGCTGCTCCGGAACCGGCTGATGGTGTTTGCGCATTGGGCAAAGGGGTAGTTTGTGTCACGTCCATTGGGTTCTCCTATAGGCGAAGGTCAAGACCGGTTGTCTGGCCAAGCGTAACGATTTGGGGCTGCGCCTCACCTTCTACTGGATCAGCAGATATGGCAGCGCTATCCGGCGCGGCGGGATGTTGATCGGCGGGGGTGTCTTGGTCGGTGAAGCTGAAATTCAGGTCGGTATATCCCATCTCCTGAAATTCTTGTGCCAATTGGTCGATGTGACGGCGCATCAAATCCAGCGTTTCAGGGCGTTCGGCACTCATCACAAGGGTCAGGCTTTGATCCTGAGACGATAACACCATCCTGACTTGGCCCAATTCCTGCGGGTCGAGGCGCAGTTCAACGGGTTGGTCCGGTTTAAGCGGGACCTGAGCCAATTGAGCCATCACAGCGCGCTGTGTTTCTGGCCTTAAGGTCAGCGGAGAGGCGCTGGGCCCTTCGGTGCGGCGCATGTCGAGAGGGGCTGCCAACTCTGGGTCTGCAGGCTGAGCTGAGGTGGTTTCTATATCAAAATCCATCACCGCCTGAACCGTAATTTCGGAGGTATTGGACCCTAGAACAGGCTTATGTTTCGCTGGTTCCAAGGTTTTTTCAGCCGCGGCCCGGCTGAGAGCCGGTGCCTTGGCCTTTTCGGAATTTACGGCATACGAAACGGCCTGGACATCTGCGCTGTCGCCGCTGTCCAGTTTGACAACCGCCTTTTGTACGCCGCGCGGATCGATTGGCGTGGGCTTACCCTTGGCGGGTAACGTGACCTCTTCTGCCAGATCTGGCTTAACAGGAACGGCGCGCCGCATTTCTGGGGGTGCCGTAACCTGCTGACCGGTCGAAGTGAGAGACGTTTTTCGCAGTGCATCGGTCCCAAAGTCAGCCTGCACAACATTGGCTGTCGTCGCAACTAGAGCGGGCGCAACGGCCAGTTCAGCTTTCACGGTAGGATGATCCGGCGTATCGACTTTGGAGGCCTGCCTGGGCGCAATATGCGAGATTTCTATCGTGTGCTCGGGCTTTGCGGGCACTTTATGCGCCACTTCCAAATCTGCTGACCCTGGCTGTGATGCAACGATATCGCTTGGCGTATCCACACCTTTTGATGTCATTTTTACCAGCGTCGCCCGTCCCTCTTTGGGATCCAGGCTTAAGGGTGGTCGATGATCTGCCGGCTGCTCTTCATTCATCGCTTCCGGTGCTGGCGTCGCGGGTATCTGAAGAGGCAAATCTTCAGAATTGTCAGGTGGCATCGGCACCGCGCTCTCAATCAGAAAGCTGAATTGAGCATGATCGGCCTTGACGGTTACAGGCGTCTCCAGCGGGATCAGTCCATCGCCAATCGGCGTCTCTGGAACGATGCTCTCGTCCACCAAATCGATTGAGAATGTGGCGATTTCCACACGATCAAAAGGCTCCTCAACGGTTTTGATGGCAGGGATGGCACCCCCTTCCTTAACGGACGGTGCGATTGGGTCAGTCGGGAAAGGCAATTGCATCTTGGCTCCGGAATTCTTCCGCATGTCTGGTGCCGGTATGGCGCAGTTTCGTTACGAATTTCTTTACCTCTGTCAGGCAACACTCAGCGAAATACAGACGATTTGAGGCATTCGAAAATGACCGACCCGATAGGACCAAGCCCAAAGATCAATACCCCAGCACAGATCACGAAACTGCGTGAGGTTGCCGATGATCTTGAGGCTACTTTTCTGTCTGAGATGCTCAAATCGGCTGGTGTCGGCAAATCTCGCGAAGCGTTTGGTGGCGGTATTGGCGAGGATCAATTCGGGTCATTTCTGCGCGACGCCCAAGCCAAGGAAATGGTGCGGGCGGGCGGGATCGGACTGTCAGAGACCATTTTCAACGCATTAAAGGAGCGATCAGAATGACCGCAATCGAGCAAAA
This sequence comes from uncultured Paracoccaceae bacterium, assembly GCA_937883775.1. Lineage (GTDB taxonomy): Bacteria > Pseudomonadota > Alphaproteobacteria > Rhodobacterales > Rhodobacteraceae > JAHTBL01. The sequence goes on along the minus strand of CAKZXZ010000165.1, from coordinate 46,242 downwards.
GATGACCCGTCTTCTGGAAAGCGAACGGACCGTCCTGATGGGCGGAAATCTGGAGGCGCTTAGCGAAATCGCAAAGCAAAAAGAAGCGATGCTTCCAAATGTGCGGACACTTGATGCTGATGCACAGGCACGGTTGCGCGCATCAGCCGATCAAAACCACGCACTTCTTGGTGCCGCAATGCGTGGTTTGCGCGGCGCCATTCGCCGGATCAAAGCAATCAGCGGCGCAGGTGCGCCATTGCAAACATATTCAGCGAACGGTGCGCGATCTGCCCTGAACGAGCCGCGCAAACGCGACTTCGAATCGCGGATTTAAGCTGCGATTTCGAATAAAATCCTAAGTAATTTCAGTGCCTTGCTTAGAGATCTATTAGGACTTTCCCTTTCATAGTGACCACGCAGCCAAAACGGATGCTGTGCCCCGGAAAACGGGACAAATGTAATGTCAGAACGACAGAATTCCGGCTTTCGCCGGTTCTTGAAACGGACGCAAAAGCGCCCAGAAAAAAAGGATAGGCACCTATGTCTAGCATTCTGACGAACAACAGTGCGATGGTCGCGCTTCAAACACTCAAGTCCATCAATACGGATTTGTCCAAAACCCAGAACGAGATTTCGACTGGTAAATCTGTCGCGTCCGCCAAGGACAATGCCGCCGTTTGGGCCATCTCGAAAGTGATGGAATCCGACGTAAGCGGGTTCAAGGCGATCTCGGAAAGTCTGGCACTTGGCGAATCGACGGTTGCCGTTGCGCGCCAAGGTTCTGAAACCGTCACTGACCTGCTGACACAGATCAAAGGCAAGGTCGTTGCCGCGCAGGAAGAAAATGTTGATCGTGAGAAGATCCAGACAGACATCTCGGCGCTACGCAATCAGATCAACTCGGTTGTGAATGCTGCGCAGTTCAACGGCCTGAACATGCTCAAGGGTACGGAAGATGTAAACATCCTCTCGTCGCTTGATCGTAGCGGTGATGGTAGTGTCGAAGCGCAAAACATCACAATGCAGCGCCAGGACATGACGACCTCGACGGGTACGTACGGTAATGGTGGCCCATTGGATGCAAACGGCACCCGCAGTGCGCCGACAGCAACCAATGCCGCAAATACCGCCACCATCACGATGGCGACGGATGCTGATTATAGCCATGAAGGCCTGACCTTTGAAATTGCCGGTACTTCACTTGTGATCGAAGCAGGCGAATTGAGCGGGGACCAGGATGCAGCTGCGGCAGAAATTGCTGGTCGTATCAATGCGCTGGGACTTGAAGGCATCAGTGCTTCTGCATCTGCTGCTGCAATTTCTGTCAACTCAACACGTGCGTTTGAAACCGTTGATGTGACAGCAACGCTATCGGTCGACGGCACTGGCGCGGGTGATGCGTCTGTCACAGGCGGAACAATCGCAGAGCGGGCCGAAAATGTGACGTTCTCAACGTCGGCAAACGTGAACTCGGGCGACGGTTACAAAATGACGGTCGGCTCTCAGACCTTCCAATATGTCGCCGGCCAGGGCGAGACATTTGAAGATGTTGCTAAAGGCCTGAAAACTGCCATTGACGGTGCCGGGATTGAAGGTGTCACAACCAAAGTCAGCCAAAACGACTCTGGCGCCTGGATGGTAAAGGTTGATAACGATACGAGCACCGCAAAGAACATTGCGCTGGTCGGCCAATCAGGTGGTACAGCCTCTGGCGGATTGTTCGGTCTTGATAAGATCGACGTGAGCACAAATGAAGGTGCCGATGCAGCGTTGGCCAACATTGAGAACCTGATCCAGAACTCGATCGACAGCTCTGCATCGTTTGGTTCTGCACAAGGACGGATTGAGACGCAATCCGACTTTATCAGCAAGCTGACCGACTCCTTGAAGACCGGTATCGGCACGCTCGTCGACGCGAATATGGAAGAAGCTTCTGCACGACTGCAAGCCTTGCAGGTGCAACAGCAGTTGGGCACCCAATCGCTGTCCATCGCCAACCAGGCGCCACAGTCGCTCCTGTCGCTCTTCCGGTAAGATATGTTGCAGGGCCGGCTGGCGCTGGCCCTGCACTTTACTCGATCTCGTCAAAACAGTGATTACACGCTCAAGGGAAGGATTCCCCCGTGATAGCACCACACATGGCACAGACCGCCTATTCTGTGACCGCAAACTCCGTTCGCACACCTCGCGGTGCCGAGTATGAGGCGATTGCCAAGATTACTGGCCGTTTAAAAGCAAGTATGACAGCCGACAGCGCATCCTTCGCCGCCCTTGTTCGCGCCCTTCACGATAATCGGCGCCTTTGGACACTTTTGGCTGCGGATGTTTCGGATGACGACAATCAACTTCCCACGTCGATCCGTGCACAGATTTTCTACCTGTCCGAATTTGTCTCACAACACACAAGCAAGGTTCTGCAGAAAAATGGGGCAGTCGATATTCTGATCGACATCAACAGCGCCATTCTGCGCGGCCTGAAGCCGAAAGGAATTTGAAATGGCCGGACTGGTTTTAAAACTGGGACCACGAGAACGTGTTCTGATTAATGGTGCAGTTGTCGAAAACGGGGATCGCCGCAGTCGGTTGGCTGTGATGACCCCGAATGCAAACATCCTGCGTTTGCGCGACGCGATCCATCCTGAGGATGCGAAAACACCTGTCAGACGGGTCTGCTATATCGCGCAGCTCGTTCTTTCGGGCGATGCTGATGCAGCTGACGCCAAACATCAACTGCTGCGCGGGATTGAACAGCTTAGCCTTGCGCTGACCGATCATGACAGCAAAAGCTGCATGGCATTGGCTACAAGCGCTGTTCTGGATGAAGATTACTACAAGGCTCTTAAAGCTTTGCGCAGCTTACTGCCACGGGAAGACCGTTTGCTTTCCGCCTCCTTCGCATGAGCTTTCAGCCGATCATTCCCCTGTCCGGGCTTGCGGGTTGGAACTTTCTCAATCGCACAATGGACACGCAGCGCACCGCGTTCGAGAACAGTCCAACCATCAAGCGCGATACCGACTACTTCCGGGAAAAGATCGGCGAGATAAGCAGCGCTAAGGATCTTGTCGCGGATCGCAGGTTACTTGGCGTTGCGCTTGGTGCGTTCGGGCTTGAGGCTGATATCGGCAATAAGTACTTTGTTCAAAAGATCCTTGAAGACGGCACGCTCGACCCCGAAGCACTTGGCAATAAGCTTGCTGATAAGCGCTATCTCGCGATGGCCGACGCATTTGGGTTTGGTGATAACGCGGTTCCGCTTAGCCAAGCTGCTGGGTTTGCGGATCAAATAGTAACGCAGTTTCAATCTCGCCAGTTTGAGGTCGCCGTTGGCGCGCAAGACGATGATCTACGGCTCGCACTGAACCTGCAGCGCGACCTTTCTGACATCGTCAGCCAATCCACAACTGAAAACACAAAATGGTTTTCAATCATGGGTAATCCACCCTTGAGGCAAGTGTTCGAAACCGCGCTCAACATGCCTGGATCCGTCGCGCAGCTTGATCTGGACCAGCAACTTGACCTGTTCAAAGAACAGTCTGACCGTATCTTTGGATCAAGTGATCCTGCAATCTTTTCAGCCGATGAAACGCGGGATGATCTGGTTGAAACCTTTCTTTTGCGAAGCCAGATTTCCCAAGGCCAATCGTTTCAATCTTCGGCGTCTATCGCGCTGACGCTGCTTAGCAACCTGTAGCTTTTGACAAACGGAGCGCCTTTAAGCTGACGAGGGCTGTATTTGCTTTCCTTGCTTCATCCCTCGACCGAGGGAATATCAGGTGCTCCGACCTGGGCTTCGAAACCTATTGCCTGCTGCAAGGCGACGTAGCTTTCCATAATAGGGGCGCGCAGGCTCATGAGTTCATCCAATGCTTGATGACTTGCGACTGCTGCATCAACAAGTGGATCGGAACCCGGTGCGTAAAGCCCTGCCTGAACCATCATTTCAGCCGATGCATATGCCCCGGCAAGACTGCGACCGCGCGTCAGCACAGAATTTTCATCCGCGGTCGCAGCATCCGGTAGACTACGCGAGACAGAGCGTAGCAAATCAATCGCTGGAAACCGTCCACGTTCCGCGATTTTGCGATCAAGAACCACATGTCCATCCAAGACACCGCGCACGATATCCGCGATTGGTTCATCCATGTCCGAGCCTGCAACAAGCACCGATAGCACCGCAGTAATGTGCCCAGCATCAAAACCGCCGGGCCCCAAACGCTCACATAATGACATAAGCATATGTGCGGTCGAGGGGGGATACCCCCTTAGACTTGCCGGTTCACCCGCAGCCAAAGCGATTTCGCGGTGCGCTTCGGCAAACCGGGTGAGGCTGTCAGCAAGAAAAAGGACATGGTGTCCTTGGTCACGAAAAAACTCGGCGATGGTTGCGGCCGTCCAGGCACATTGACGCCGCAAAAGCGGTGAGCTGTCGGATGTCGCAGCGACGATGATCGTGCGCGCCATCCCGTCAGGCCCCAAGATGCGATCAACAAAATCGCGCAGCTCGCGCCCGCGTTCACCGATCAGGGCAATCACGCAGATATCGCTCTCAAGGCCTTTGGCCAAGTCTCCCAACAGGGAGGATTTTCCAACGCCAGAACCCGCAAAGAGGCCGATGCGCTGCCCCTCGACAATTGGCAAGAACGTGTTGAATGCAGCCAAACCTGTTTCAAGCCGTTTACCAAAACCGCCCCGGCTGGCAGGCAGCGGCGGTGTTGCGTGGATCGGGCAAATCTGTGCGCCCGGCATTAACGCGCGTCCATCAAGCGGACAGCCATTCGGATCAATCACCCGGCCAATCCAGCTTTGATGTGGCGCGATCTGAAGCGGATCAAGATGGCGGACCTGCATCCCTGTTACCACGCCACCAAGCGGGCGTTCGGGCAACATGGTTAATGTACCGTCATTCAGCCCAATGACTTCGCCACCGATCGGATCGAGCGATGGGCCGCATACATCAAGACGATCACCCAAAGCCGCAACATCGTTTAGGCCCGAGATCCGCAGCAAACCCTTTTCAACCAATTCAACACGACCAACACGCCGCGACGGAACCGCATGCGACAGGCGTTGCGACAAGCAACCGAGATCAGGATGGGCCACGTTGGAACTCCTTTGGTTCATTGAAACCCTTTCTAAAGGAATCAGGGTTAAGCCTTGGTTGAGATAGTTCGAGGGAGAAGCCCCGATGTTTGATAATCTTGAGATTTTCCGCTCTGCCGGAGCAATGGCGCGCCACGCGGCGCAGCGCCAATCCGTCGTTGCTGAAAATATCGCGAACGCCGATACACCCGGATATCGCGCTAAGGATGTGACCACGTTCACACCAATAAGTGACGCATCCCGGACAGAGATGAGGGCAACGCGCAGCAGCCATTTCGACGCCGGATCGCGGACAACCGCCGCTTCGATCATTCTGGGCGATCAATCCGGGCTTTCGCCAAACGGCAACTCCGTTTCGCTTGAGAGCGAAATGTTCAAATCAATCGAGGCAGAGCGCCAGCATAGTCGGGCAATGACGATCTATAAGTCGTCGCTTGATATTTTGCGCGCGAGCCTTGGTCGGCGATAGGGGCTGATGCGATGAGTGATTTTTCAAATTCCCTACAGACTGCGGTTAGCGGAATGCGCGCGCAATCGACGCGGTTGCGGCACGTTTCAGAAAATATCGCCAATACCGACACACCCGGTTATCGGCGCAAAATCATGAATTTCGAGCAGGTGTCGAAAGACGGGGCGAAGACCGGGGAGGTGCGCTCGGCCGGGATATCGCTGGATCGCACAGAGCTTTCCCGGATCTTCGACCCCGCCCACCCAATGTCGAATGAAGACGGCTACTATGATGGATCAAATGTCGATCTGGTGGTCGAAATTGCAGACGCCCGAGAGGCGCAACGCAGTTATGAGGCGAACCTCAAAATGTTCGAGCAGACGCGGAATATGTCGTCGAAATTGCTTGAACTGCTGCGCAAATAAAGGAGACCAGAATGGACATCCGATCCTCTTTTGCAGCCCAAGGATATGCTGCAACAAAGCCTGCGCTAACGCCAAAAGGCGATGCTGGCGGGGCCTTGCAAGATGCAGCAAAGTCTTTTGCCGCCACTTTGCAGGAAAGCGAAGCGACCGCAAAAGCGGCGATGTCGGGTGGCGCCGATCCTCATGCGCTGGTCGAAGCGCTTGCTCAGACAGAACTTGCGGTCGAGACGGCGGTGACCGTCCGCAACAAGGTTGTCGAGGCGTATCAGGAAATCCTCAGGATGCCGGTGTAGTCAGATGGATGACGTCCTTTTCTACGATACATTGCGACAAGCGCTTTGGATTTCGGTGGTCGTATCAATCCCGATCCTCACTGTTGCCCTTATCACTGGTCTGTTCGTTGGCCTGTTTCAAGCACTGACATCTGTGCAGGAAATGACGCTGACATTCGTCCCGAAACTTGGCGCCATCGTTGTCGTATTCTGGATGACGATGGGCTTCATGTCGGAAACGCTGGTGTCGTTCTTTCAGAACCAGCTTGTCCCATTGATCGCGGGGATCTGATCGATGGAGAACGGCAGCTACACAACCCTGACCCGGCAATCAGGCCTTATGCGCGAGATGCAATCGGTCGCCAACAACATCGCCAACGCTTCAACCACCGGGTTTCGGCGCGAGGGAATCGTGTTCTCGGAACATGTCACAAATCTTGGCGATGTACCGTCCCTTTCGATGGCGCAAGCTGGTGGCCATCACATTGACACACGTCAGGGCGGCTTTGAGAAAACGGGCGGGCCGCTTGATCTGGCGATTGAGGGCGACGGTTACTTTATGATCGAGACGCCGGATGGCGAACGCCTTACCCGCGCGGGACATTTCATGTCGAACGGCGAAGGTGATCTGGTCACGCCCGAAGGGTTTCACGTGCTAGATGCGGGCGGGGCGCCGGTTTTCATTCCGCCTTCCGCCGCAAGCATAAGTATCGCCGCAGATGGAACGATGAGCGCGGATGGTGCGCCTATCTCTCAGCTTGGCTTGTTCACAGCAGATCCAAACGGATTACAGCGGGTTGGCAGCACAATGTTCGAGGCCACCACAGGAGTTGAGCCGCTGATTGGTGGGACAGTTCTGCAGGGGTTTCTTGAAGGATCCAATGTCGATCCAGTGACCGAAATTGCCCGCATGATCGAGGTTCAGCGTTCATATGAACTGGGCCAGAAATTTCTTGAGAAAGAAGACGAGCGGCTCCGCTCTGTCCAGAAACTCGTAGGCCGATAGGAGGTGCCAGAATGCGCGCCCTGAAAATTGCAGCCACCGGTATGACCGCGCAACAGATGCGGGTTGAGGTGATTTCAAACAACCTCGCGAACATGAATACGACAGGGTATAACGCCCGCCGTGCAGAATTTGCCGATTTGCATTATCAGCAGCAAAGCCGCCCGGGAACGATCAGTTCATCCAGTGGGTCTGTCCTACCTGCCGGTGTGCAACTTGGCCTTGGTGTGCGGCCCACTGCTGTTTCCGTTAACCTTGCCCAGGGCGCCCTTTCGATTTCGGGCGGCGATCTGGATATTGCGATCGAAGGCCAGGGTTATCTTGAAGTGACACTGCCGTCTGGTTTGTCCGGCTATACGCGAGACGGCGCGCTGAAACGATCTGCTGATGGATTGATCGTCACCTCGGACGGACATCCGGTTGCACCGGAAATCACCGTACCCAACGACGCACGCAGCATCTCGATAAACGCCGACGGTGAGGTTTACGCCTATTTCAACGACCGGGTTGAGGCAGAGCTTTTGGGTCAGTTCACCCTTGCAGGATTTGCCAATCCAAAGGGGCTTGAAGCGATGGGAAGCAACCTCTTTCTTGAAACATCCGCCTCGGGTCCGGCCACAGTCGGCACACCGGGCGAAGAGGGATTGGGCATTGTACGTCAAGGATACCTTGAAGACAGCTCGGTCGATGCGGTTAAGGAAGTCACTGATCTGATCGAAGCACAGCGTGGGTATGAACTGAACGCCAAGGTCATAACCGCAGCGGATCAGATGCTTTCGGCAACAACGCAAATCCGGTGATGAAACTGGCGATCCTCCTTTGCCTTATGGCCGCACCGATGGCGGCTGATACGGTGTTCGCAACGCGCACGGTGCGCAGCCAATCGGTAATCACAGCCGAGGATGTGACCCTCAAAGAGGGTGTGCTTCCCGGCACGTTATCGGCGCTATCCCAAGCGATTGGGCGCGAGTCGCGCGTCGTGCTTTATGCAGGACGCCCAATTTTAGCCGACGACATTACGGCGCCCGCGCTTATCGAACGCAACCAGATCGTGACGCTGATCGTCAGTCAGAATGGTTTGAAAATATCGACCGAAGGGCGCGCACTTGAGCGCGGCGCAGTGGGCGACATGGTCAAGGCGATGAACCTGTCATCGCGCAGCACAGTTAACGGCACCGTCACGGCTGACGGTCACATCCAGATTGGACAATAAATGCACAAACCTCTTCTGATTTGCGCCTTAGTAGTTGCAGGCTGCGCGCGTGTTGAAAGCATCGGGCAAGCCCCAGAATTCACGCCGGTGCAAAGCAACAATGAAAGCCTTGCGATGCTGTCGCCTGGTCTTCCTGCACGAACCGAGGCCGAAAGCCCGCTAGATCAAGCATCGTTGTGGGATGGAGGCCGGCAATCGCTTTTGGGTGATCGACGCGCTGTTCAACAGGGGGATATTCTAACCGTCGTGATCGAAATCGACGAAAAAGCCGAAATTTCAAATTCCTCAAAACGTAGCCGGAGCGGTAAGGAGGCACTTGAGATCCCCAGCTTGCTTGGCATCCCGGAGCGGATCAATCCAAAGTTGCCAGCGGGTGCATCGCTTGGCAGCGCCGTTGATCTGAACTCATCCAGCAGCTCAGGTGGGGACGGCTCTGTCAAACGGCGCGAGAAGCTGACGTTGCGGGTTGCTGCAACGATCGTCAACGTGATGCCAAATGGTGTTCTGGCGATCAAAGGTTCACAGGAAGTGCGCGTTAACTTCGAGCTGCGTGAGCTTCTGGTCAGCGGTTTTGTGCGGCCGGAAGACATCTCAAGGCAGAACGAAATCACCTCGGATAAAATTGCGTCAGCACGCATTTCCTATGGCGGTCGCGGGCAAATCACAGATGTTCAGCAACCGCGATATGGGCAGCAGGTCGCCGATATCTTCCTGCCGTTCTAGGAGGGTATGATGGGTAAGATACTTCCAATCCTAATGCTTGCGCTGGGCGCGGGTGCGGGCATTTTCGGTGGTAAGCTCATGAAGCCTGCGCCAGACCCCGTGACCGCCGAAGCCCCTGCAGAACCAGTCGAAGTCGAGGCGGAACAGCCCGATGACGTGGAATATGTCAAACTGAACAACCAGTTTGTGGTTCCCGTCATTTCAGAGGGTAAAGTGATATCGCTTGTCGTGCTAGCACTTACCGTCGAGATTGCGCTAGGTGAACGCGAGGCTGTTTATGCGCGCGAACCGCGTCTGCGGGATGCGTTTTTACAGGTGATGTTCGATCATGCCAATATCGGCGGGTTCGATGGCGCCTTTACGAATTCGTCTTCCATGGACACGCTGCGGCACGCCCTTAGAACAGTGGCGACCGAAAGTCTTGGCCCTGCTGTTCAAGATGTTCTGATTACAGATATCGTCCGTCAGGATAGCTAGGCACGCGTCTGTTTTTGACGTTGTGCCAAACGCTCTTTTTCCAACAAATCATCAATCGCTGCAGACCGACCGAACGTCTTTCTGAAAACAGCGAGCCGTGTTTCAACTTCGGCGCGCTGCAGCGCCTGTTTGGACTGCGCAGCACCAATCTGCGCCCGCGACCACCCCAACCAGGCTTCGATTGCAGCGGCACCCTGCGCGTCCGCAAGCCCGTCCATTTCAGCCTGACGCGCATCACGTAGCGATGCGATTTCGTCCTGCGTTGCGCGTTCAGATTGGCGCGCGGACGCCAGCTGGGCTTCCTGCCCTGCGTGGATCAAAGCGGCGAGAGCTTTCAGTTGCTCAAGCTTTTTGATGCGTTCACTCATTCTTTTTCTTCGCCTTTCCACGCAGTGCATCTGCAAACCGGATGGCGGCCGCAACGGGTTTGTAGTGCTCAGGCAAAACTTCTTGCCCAATCTCGACAGCTGCGAAAATCGCGCGCGCTGTCGGGGGATCCGAATGGATCGCGACACTGGCTTCCGTTGCAGTTTCGCGAATGCGTGCTGCGATTTCATCGACACCCTTGGCGACGACAATAGGCGCCGCACCGGCCTGTCGGCTCCAACTCAAAGCAACCGCGTAATGCGTTGGGTTCACGATAACAACGTCGGCCTTGGGCACGTCAGCCAACATCTGATTCATCGCAATTTCATACCCACGCTGACGCCGCTGCTGCTTCATCTGCGGATCACCCTCAGACGATTTCACTTCGTTCTTGAGATCTTCATGCGACATGCGATTTTTCATCATATGGTCATAGCGTTGCCAAAAGAAATCGACGCCGCCAACGGCCAGAGAGATGACGAGCACAACGCCCAGAAACTTGACTGTCAGCGCTGCCAACAGCGAAAGCGCCATGGCAGGCGACAGGTAAATCGTGCTGACAATATCGTTCAGATTGGCCATCAGAAAGACGCCCAGCAAGATCGAGTAGATCGTCAGCTTTGTTGTGCTTTTGGCAAATTCAAACAGGCCGGTTCTGCCAAATTTATTCTTTGCATTTGAAAGAATCGAAACGCGCGAGGCCTTGGGCATTAGTTTATCCGGTGTCACGATGAAACTGCGCTGCGCGATGATCGTCACAAGAACAGCCGCCGCAGGAAGGCCAAACCAAGGCAAAAGCGAGCGACCAATGCTTAGCATCGCGCCCCCAACAACCGGCGCCGCCGGACCCTCAAACATCAGTTGGGATAGCTCATTCGAACGATCAATGAAGACCATCAAAGCGGTGCCGGTGTCTTTTAAAAGTGCAGCTCCCAAGGCAATTGCCACAATCAGAAAACCGCCATAGGCGGCGGCAGTATTAAGATCAGTTGATCGGGGAACCTCCCCTTTCTTACGCGCATCATCGAGCTTTTTCTGGGTCGGTTCGTGCTGCTTTTCACCGCTTTCATCTTCGCTCATTCCGCACCTCCAAATGGATTGAGGAAGAAGTGACCCAGATCATCGACCCAGATACTCAGCATGATCGGGATGGCGATTACCATCAGCATCATACCGCCCGCGGTGATCGCAGGTGCGCCGACGAAGGCGACCATCAACTGTGGCATCGCCTTGTTAATGACACCCAAGGCGACATTGTAGATCAACGACGCGATGACAAATGGGGCGGCCAATGTAAACGCCAGTGCAAAGGCGTGCGCGACCTGCTGTAGCCCCCAGGCGCTTAGATCGGAGGCGACCGGAAATGCGCCGCTTGGCATGATTTGGTAGGACAGCAAGATCAGTTTGACTGCTTGCAAATGCAAGCCGGACATCACCGCAATCGCCAGCCCAGACACCAAAAGAATACCGCCAATCGCTGGCTGTGGATCAACGCCAACACCGCCAAAGACTTGCGACAGTGATGTCGATTGCGCCGCAATTGCCGCCGAGGTTTGCAACGCAAGTACAAACAGGCGGACTGCGATGCCCAGCGCGAGGCCTGCCAGAACTTCGACGAATATGATCCGTAAAACATCAAGCGGTGCCAGATCTGTTTGGGCAGGGATTTGGGTTATCAGCGCGGGGATAACGATCAGGCTAAAGCAAAAAGCCAGGATCAAACGAATACGCTGCGGCACACTTTGTTCCCCAAAGCCGGGCATGAGCGACATCATTGCCCCGACCCTCAGGAAGACGACGAAGCTGATCCAAAGCAAATCCTGCGACAGGCCCGCGATGGTATCGAGCCCCTCGATCATGATGTCACAAGCCCAACAAGAGAGGGCCGAGCATCTGTCCCAATTTCGTCGAAAGACAGTACAGGATTGGTGATACCTTTGGCGACCATAACGGTACGCAAAAATCTTCTACGTCGAACAGAGGTGACAATCGCGGGGTAAATTCCAGTCTCGCTCGCCTTGGCAAGCTTGTCTGCAACACCGGTTGCAAGACGATTGAAGTCAGACGGTGGTAGTGCAACATCACCCGGGTTTCGCTCAGCATCAAGGGTATACGTCGCGAAGGTTTCTTCCCACTCGGGCGCAAGTTGGATAAGGGGAATGGTGCCATCTGGGCGACGTAGCTCGGCGATCATCTGGAACCCAAGCCGCTGGCGCACATGCTCGCAAATCGCTTCTGCATTCGGATAAATCGCACGCGCTTCCGCCGTGGCCTCAAGGATAAGAGGCAGGTTTCGGATCGACACACGCTCTTCCAGTAGCAGTCGCAGAACAGACAAAAGCAAGTCCGGTGATACCTTGTCGGGCATCAGTTCGTCGATGATCTTCCGGTTCGCTTCAGATCGCTTTTGATCTGAAAGGTTTACCATTTCATCAAGTAAACGACGCAACGCTTTGAGCGATAAAAGGCGCGAGAAGTTGCTTTTAATGATCTCCAGCAAATGCGTCGCGAGCACTTCGGTCGGGGTGACGGTCGTGACGCCGTTCAACGCAAGCTCATCCTGATCGTCGGGTGACACCCAACGTGCAGGCGCTTGATAAACAGGCTCACTGACATCTTCACCTTCGGGAAGTTGATGCGGCTCACCGCCGATCGCAAGCACATGTGAAGGGCGAAGCCGATCTTCCGCCTGCTTGACCCCTTGAATTTTCACCGCGTAGTGGCCCACGGGAAGTGACGGATCATCTGTCAAACGAATGTCAGGTAGAATAAGCCCAAAGCTGGTGGCGACATGCACCCGCATGTTTGCGATACGGGCATCCAATCCGGTCGCCGGATCAAGCACCATGTTGATAAGATCGGGTGCAAATTCGACGTGGATATCATCCAGATCAAGAATATCGCCAAGGCTTTGCGCCTCTTCTTTTACGTCTTGCGGGGCGTCTTCAATAGGTACGACTGCGTTGGCTTGATCGCGGTAAATCTTGAAAGCGCAGGCGCCAAGAACAAGCCCACCGACGATGAAGGGGGTAAAGGGCAGACCAGGCACAAATGCGAAGATCGCCATTAGGACAGCAACGGTTGCAAGCGCTGCAGGATAGCGGCCAAGTTGCCCCATCAAAGCCAGATCAGCAGTGCCTTTTGCGCCGCCCCTCGCCAGCAATAAAGCCGATGCGATAGAGATGATAACGGCGGGGATTTGCGTCACAAGACCATCGCCGACGGTCAGGATCGCATAGGTTTCAAATGCTGTCCCCAAAGGCATGCCATGCAATGTGACGCCGATCACAAGACCCATGACCATGTTCAAAAGGGTGATAAGCAACCCGGCGACTGCATCACCTTTTACAAACTTTGAGGCACCGTCGAGCGATCCAAAGAACGTTGTCTCGGCCTGTTCGATTTCACGGCGGGCCTTGGCCTCGGCATGATCGATGGCGCCAGCGGACATATCGCTGTCGATGGCCAGCTGTTTGCCCGGCATACCGTCCAACGCAAAGCGCGCCCCAACTTCCGCCATACGGGCTGCGCCCTTGGTAATGACGATGAAGTTCACAATCAAAAGCACACCGAAAACCACAAGGCCCATCAGGACGCTGCCACCCATGATGAAATTTGCAAAGGCTTCGATGACGTCGCCCGCTGCGTTTGTGCCAGTGTGACCTTCGCCAATGATGAGTTTGGTCGACGATACGTTCATCGACAGGCGCAGCATTAAGGACGCCAACAGAACCGTCGGGAAAACAGAAAAGTCGAGCGGGCGCTCAATAAAAAGGGTAATCGTGAAGATTAGAATTGCTAACGCAAATGATCCAGCAAGGCCGATATCAAGAACCCAGGAAGGCATCGGCAGGATCATCATCAAGATGACGGCCATTAACGCGAGAGCCAAGAGGATCGTCGGTTGGAATATCTTGTAAAGGGTCAAGGTCACTGGATTATCCCCGTGGTTGACCAAAGAACGGCTGCGCGCCGTTTTCATTCAAAGGAACAAGGGATCCAAGCGCCCCGCGCTGCGGAGACTCAATTAGGAACGGGAAGCGGTTCTCGCGGGTTGTCTCTGGGGTGCGCACGGCGACTTTGACGGGTGCCGGCGTCGTCGGGATATCCGGGCGCGCTGGCACTTGATCTGCGAAGGATGCATGCAAAGCATCAAATCGTTTGCGATACTTCCGCGCGTATTTTTCCGTGCGAGAGTGGTAAGCGCCTGCCGCTTTGCTCCAGTCGCCTAACTCACGATACAAGTCGGCAAGAAACTTTGCAGCGTAGAGCGCATTTGGGATCGGCTCGAACATTTGTTCGATCGATGTAAAGTTTTCACCGTGCCATTTGTAATTGATTTGAAAGCAACCAACGTCAAAGCTGCGGGCACCCTGTTTGTAGTGCTTGAAAACATAGGCCCGCGCCTCTTCATCTGAGTCAAACCAAAGCCCTTTGCCTTCCATGTTGACGGTCCATGGCCAAGGTTGGAATGACCCTGATTTCTTTCGGCCAGTCTCGGTCAGGCTGATTGCCCACAGAACAGAGACCGGTACGCCCATTTCTTCTGAGGCGATATGGGCCGCTTCGAGGCACATGTCGGCGCTGGCATCCACCTTTGACGATGCGGAAACACCAGCAAATACAAGAAAAGAAAGAGTAAGTACTGTGGAATAGTTCACAAAAAAGCGCCTTCTGCTGCTTATTTGTGAACGTAGGGAACGGGTCTTTACATTTAGTAACCACGATCCGTTTTATGGCGTTGCGAAAGTTGCCAGCGCATCTTTTATTGCTGCGCTCTTTTGCTGTGTGACCTCGATCAGATGCTGGTCAGCCGACAGGCTTGGATCGTCTTCGGCGGATTCCGGTAGCGGCACCAGAAAGCTTTCAGCTTGTTCCGCAACCCAATTCTGCGCGATCAGCTCAGGCTCATTCGCTAGGAATGCAGCACGCAAAGCAGGGGCGTCCATGTCGATATCTGCAAAGATACGGGCAGCATCAGAATAGGCGCGCTGCCTTAAACGCACCTTGGCCCGCAACATCGTGGCAGGTCTTGAAAGCTGACCCGAAAGCTCTGTCAGTGCATCTTCAAAGCGATCACTTTCTAGAAAGACACGCGCGCGCATCAGACGGGTTTCGGGCGTCATATCGTTGGGCAGCCAGATATTGGCCAGATCAAAAAAGCCAAGCGTCATCATCCGCTCGGCGATCTTAAGATGTAGATTTGCATTAAGAGCGGGGACCTCCTGCGCGCTGTGGCGGAGGAATTGAATATCTGAGCCATTCTTTGCGAGCAGGGCAAACGCGCCTGTCAACAGCTCGATATCCTCTGGTTTGTTTTGGAGGCTCCCGAACAGGGTTCCAAAATCGCCCGCCAGGCCCGAAGCCATAATGCGTGCACGCTCAAGATCTGCGCCAAGAGGTGTACCTTTGGATTCAAATGCATAAGCGTCGATAAGGTTTGGGATATCGGCCGGCAACGGCTTTTGCTCACCAAATTGCAAGGCGACATAGGCCACCAATGCCTCAGACGATTCAGGGTTTGAACTGCGCGCCAGCTCAAGCAGTTTGATCTGTTCCGATGATGCTGCAAGCGACGCAACAGGCAGCGTATTTGAAAGCGTCTGGGCGTCGGGTCCGATAAGGTATCGCAACTGCGACGCAAAATCGGCAGCAAGCTTTGGTTGCTCGGCCAAGTAGGCAATTTCAATAAGCCGTGGCACAACAATTCGGGCAAGGTCCAAGGGTAACCGGGGCAATGCCTGCAGTGCATTCTGTTTGGTTTCGTCCGAAACTTGATCGGTTGGTGACGACAAGATTTGCCAGATCGCCGAGGTTCCCGGACAATCATCAGGCACAGACAGCCATTTGGTCGGGTTGTCCGACTGGTCGATCAGCAAAGCAAGATGTCTTAGAGTGTTTGCTTCCTGCGAGGTGTTATCCGCAACGATGTCTACCGCTTCAAGCGTAAATCCATGTGCCAGATAGTGCCGCGCAAGCGCTAATTGTCGAGCAGGTGATATCGCATCTGTGGGATCAGCCAACTCTGTCCGCAACTCGGCAAGACCGTCCGCGAAATTACCGGTTCGGCTCCACTCCCTTGATGGCAGCCAGTTTTCAGAGAGGCACTCCGCAGCATGCCTTTCAGCTTCTTCGGCTTCCGGATCAACGAAGTCTATTGTGCTGGATGTCGTCAGCACATCACTTTCAATGGAGGGCACGCGCGGCGTCATTGGGGTAATGCGCTTAGGATCGACAGGCACGGTCTGTTCTCGAGGAGAAGCAAGGCCCTGGCTTGCAGCTCGACCCAATTGCTCGATCAACAAGGCCTCGGCAATGGAAATCGCCTCGGACAACTCATTGTCCTTCTCTAATTGCTGCAGATCCACCGGTTGAACTTTTGCTTTGGGCTTTGCCAATGCCGCCTGTAGACCCGCACGCTGTTTAGGCGTCAGAGCCGCACGGGTCAGGCCAAGGTCGGTGCCAGAGCCGTCGTTGATATCAATAACAACCATATCCGGAGCGAGAAAAAACGCGTTGGCATTGCAATCACATGCGACATTCAGAAACACGCCGTCGTCGGTTGCAATAAGATCTGACACACGTGTTTTCGACATACGCTGAAACACTTGAGACGTATCAAATTCAGCATTCGGCTGCCGCAAGAGATAGCCTTCCGATGTCTTCAGAACCGCCCAGTCATTGGCAGTCTGGCCATAAAAGACAATACGCGAAAAAGCGTCGTGATCGGCTGCTTTGATTTGCAACGCCTCTGCATCGGCCAGTCCCGGCGCAAATAGCAGAATAACCGCCCAGATCACCCTCATGCAGCTTCTTTCTTTATAACAGCTAAGGCTTCATCGAGGTCTGTGAAGGACGGGCGATGCTGATGAGGCATGTTCTGGCGCCCAACTTCGATACAGATATTCGTGGCGTGGTTGTGCAGATTTGCAACCAAGACCTCGCGGATCAACAGGTAGAAGTGGCTGTCTTCTTCGATCACTGCTTTCACTTTTCCAGAAAAAGGACCAACGATCCCATACGCCAGAAAGACGCCCAAAAACGTACCAACAAGCGCACCACCAATGAGTTTGCCAAGTATTTCAGGCGGCTGATCGATAGAGCCCATCGTCTTGATAACGCCCAAAACAGCCGCAACGATACCAAGCGCAGGCAAGGCATCCGCCATACTTTGCAGGGCATGGCTAGAGTGCAGGGAATGGTGCAGATTTGCATCCATCCGCTTTTCAAGAACCTCTTCAACCTGATGCGGATCATCGTAATTCATAGAGGCGGATCGCAGCGTATCACAAATGAGATCAACAGCTTCGTGATCCTTCTGAATTTTCGGATATTTCGAGAAAATCGCGGATGCTTCAGGATCTTCGATATGCTCTTCCAGCCCGACAGGATTCGAACGGGCCAGCCGAATGAGTTCAAACAGCAAGCACAAAAGATCACGGTAATCATCGGCTTTCCAAATGGGGCCTTTGAAGACCTTTCCGATGTCCTTGATCGTTTTTTTGACGGCAGGAAAATCATTTGCCAACAGGAAGGCGCCAACTGCAGCGCCACCAATCATCGTCATTTCGTATGGAAGCGATTTCAGGATGATCGCCATCTTGCCGCCGGCAGCAATGTACCCGCCGAACACCATGATGAAGATCACAGCAATGCCAACAATACTAATCATGAGACGCCTCCGTTGCGTTGCGGCCAGACTTTCAGAAACCTGTTAAGAAACCGTCTCTATTCGGTTGGCGCGTTCGCATTTCGCCCAGCAAGCAAGACGCTGATACCGTATGCTTTTTCAGGCGACAGCCCCGACAGGATCGCAGCAGCGCCATCTGGTTTCATCGCGCCCAAGAAACCTGCCGCAAACTCGGGTGTCATCTGTTCGAAAACAGCCGCTGCATCCTTTGGTTTCATCTGTTGGTAGACACGCGTCAGTAACGCGATATCATCACTTGATGCGGTCTCGGACAGGGCGATGGTTGCGGCCAGTTTTGCTTCTGCAGCGTCAAGCGCAGCAAGCATTTCTGTCAAATCTGCTTCAGCAATTGCAAGCATCGCAAGGCGTTCTTCCAGCTTCTGCTCACGGTCGCGAAGTGCAGCATCGCGTTCAAGCAGTCTGGCAAGTAGCGCATCGTTTTCAGGATTCTCAGTCGGCGTATCGGGTTGAGAAAAATCCATCTTTTCAGATGCCGCCGCGATTGCAGGGCCCGCAATTTCAACGCTTCGCAAAGCGGCTGAGCCAAGCAAAAGACAGCAAAGGATCATCAGAACCTTAGGTCTGGATTTTCGCGTCTTCGCCATTTTATGCCCCACCTCTTTCGCGATGCCGCACAAAGGCCGTCGGGGGCGGAGCAGTTTCATTGACTGGCACCGGGGCGGGTGACGGCTGAGTCGATGGTTGTTCCGGCAAGTCGTGAAGCGAGGCCAAGAGCAGCTCAAGACGTGTCACCGCCGCTTCTGCCCGTCCAGTCGCAGCCTCAAGATCAGCAGCGGAGCGTTTTGCTTCAGCCTCTGCTTGCTTGAGCGTTTTGGTCATGTCGTCAACTTGCGCCGACATCACCGCCACTGCGCCGCCAACACCCTTTTCAAGATCATTTAACTTGTTGAGTTTACGCGCCAGTACGATGCAATAAAGCGTTGCACCCAGTGCACCGGCGATCAGTAAAGCGTCTGCAATGAGGGTCATTTCACCTCTCCTAATTCAGCACAAATTCCATAATGAGCAAGTCGCGCACACGGCCATGGCCAACAACAACCTGAACCCGCCGCAACATCTGAGCGCGCAAGGAAACCAAAGCCGATGTTTCGCTTAACAAAGCGATATCAACAGCCCTTAGGTAATTGTTCAAAACATCGACCACGCGGGGCATAAGCTGCTGCACATCGTCGGCCGCCACACCTTCCACTTCAAGCTGAGCCCGGAACTTCAAGTAGCGATTCGTACCATCTTCGTTCAGCGAGATAACAAGCGGATCAACGGGCACAAAGGTTATGTCTGGCAATGCATCCAGCGGCGCTTCTTCGGCATGGGCCGCCGCATCTTCACTGCCGAAAAGTAAGCCCATCTGCACAGCAAAATAACCTCCGGCACCGCCGAGGATTGCAAGAATAAGCCCGATAAGGATCGGCATTTTAAGCGATTTCTTCGGTGTCTCTTCTGCACCATCTGCTTGAGCGGTTTCAGCATCTGCCATAGCGGCCCTCGTTTTCGATTTCCTCATCTATAGACCGAAGAGCACTAACCGATTGTTAAGGCCATTCCGTCATGAAGGAGGAGCCGGCGGGCAGAAGGTCCGCCTTTACAGGAGCTATATCGTGCAGCAGATTCTCTCTGTTTGGTCGTCACTGACACTGCAACGTCGAGTGTTCGTCACCATCGCGACCCTTTTGATGTTCGCCGCGATTCTTGGCGTTTCAAGATTGGCCACAACTCCGAATATGGCCTTGCTGTATTCAGGTCTTGAACAAGGGGCTGCTGGCGAAGTTGTCGCCAGGCTTGAACAGTCAGGCATCCCTTTCGAAGTCCGTGGCGGGGCGATTTACGTTCCACAAGCTCAACGCGATCAGTTGCGTATGACCCTGGCACGAGACGGTATTCCCGCAAATGGATCAGCCGGATACGAACTACTTGATTCGCTGTCAGGCTTTGGGACCACATCGCAAATGTTCGATGCAGCCTACTGGCGCGCCAAAGAGGGTGAGCTGTCGCGCACAATTTCCGCCAGCCCTTGGATCAGAAGCGCGCGCGTCCATATTGCGACACCTTCATCGCGTGCATTTGCACGTAACATCAAACCAACAGCGTCGGTTACGGTCACTGCTGCTGGCGACGGCGTTTCAGCAGGGCAAGCGAAAGCTTTGAAATATCTGGTGTCTTCGGCCGTTTCAGGACTGACCCCGGATGACGTTTCGATCATCACCGAGGATGGCATATTGGTTGGGCGAGACGATGCAGTGTCGAGCGGAGCCAAAGCCGACCGCGAACAGGCCTTGCGCGCGAGTGTCGAGCGGTTGTTGGAAGCGCATGTTGGCTACGGCAAGGCCATCGTTGAAGTGTCACTTGAGACGATCACAGACCGCGAATCCATTGTTGAGCGTCGCTTTGATCCCGAAGGGCGGGTCGCAATCAGCACTGATACGGAAGAACGCTCGACCGAGGCAAACGATAGCGCGGCGGGCGGTGTCACAGTTGCATCGAACCTGCCAGATGGCGATGCGGCAGGGGGCGGCGGGGCTTCGTCTTCGCAAAACTCGGAAACGCGGGAGCGGATAAACTTTGAAGTATCAGAAACCCAGCGCGAAGTGTTGCGCGGCCCCGGTGCGATCAAACGCCTGACGGTCGCCGTGATGGTCGACGGCATCCGCACGACCAATGAAGATGGCACAACAACATGGACGCCACGTAACGAAACCGAGATGGAAACGCTGCGCGATCTCGTCGCTTCTGCCATCGGGTTTGACGAAGCGCGCGGTGACGTCATCACGCTGAAATCGCTCGAAATGGCGCCACTGGAGCTGCCTGGGACCCCAGCAGCGGGATCCATGCTTGACGGTATCACTATCGATTTGATGTCTATCATTCAGGTCTGCGTTCTGGCGCTCACCTCTCTTGTTCTTGGGCTGTTTGTCGTCAGGCCAATTTTGACAAGTTCAGCCACAGCCAGCCTGCCCGCACCAGTGGATTTGGCTAATGCTCCGGATGGGGCGCTTCCGGCTTTGACCGGCACGACAATGCAGACTGGCGAAGTGATAGCACCCAGTGTGCAAACAGGCAGTGTGACATCGGAAGATCCTGTCTTGCGCCTGCGCCAGATGATCGAAGAACGGCAAGATGAAACGATGGAGATCCTCCGCAACTGGATGGAAGAGGAAACCGCATGACCGACCAGCTTTACGCATATGAGGATTTCAGCACACCTGTCAGACCAGCTTCGTCTGCGGAAGGCGGCGCAGGCCTGTCCGAAGATCAGCGTCTTGAAGCGTATGAGACAGGCTTTAAAGCCGGTTGGGACGACGCCAATGCCGCAATGACAGATGGTGCGGCAGCCATTGAAACTGCCGCGACACAGACCCTGTCGGATTTGTCTTTCACATTGGCTGAGGCAAAAGCTCATACTCTTGCTGCCTTGCGACCGCTGATGGAGCAATTGGCAACGAATATCTTGCCGCAAATCGCACAGGGCAGCCTTGCGCCGCTGATCGTCGAGAAGGTGCTCGCTACGGCTGAATCAAGCCTTGAGACAGAGCTGACAATACGCATTGCGCCAGAAGATCGTGCATCGCTTGAAGCAGCACTGGAAGGGCATACGGACCTGCCGCTTCGCCTTGTGGATGAAGCGACACTTATGCCGGGACAAGCCAATCTGGATCTGGGCGCGATCCAACATCAGATCGATCTTCCCGCCCTGAGTGCTGAGATTGCGACCGCGATTTCCGATTTCTACACCTTGCAACCAAACCTCTCTGAGGAGCATGCAAATGCCGTCTGACACCTCCGGTTTCAAAGACGTCCCGATTGAAGTCACGATCTCGGTCGGGACGGCCAGACCAACCGTGAAAGAGCTTTTGTCTTTAGACGAGAACGCGATTCTGACGCTGGATCGTCGCATCGACGACCCGGTCGAACTGTATATTGGTGATAAGCTGATTGCACGTGGTGAGCTCCAGGAGATCGATGGGGAAGGCGGGCAGTTGGCCGTACGGCTGACCGAGGTAACGGGCTTGGGCGGCGCTGCAGAATGATCCTGCGATGCGCTTTGCTTTTGCTGGCTTTGGGCTGCTTGGCGCTGCCTGCTTCCGCTCAGGAAGTCACACTATCATTGGGTGATGACAGCTCGTTGGCGGCGCGAAGCATCCAGCTTTTGGTGCTCGTGACGATCCTTAGTCTGGTACCCGGACTCGCGATGATGATTACCTGCTTTCCGTTCATCGTGACTGTTCTTGCAATCCTGCGGCAAGCGATTGGACTGCAGCAATCACCGCCGAATATGCTGATTATCAGTTTGGCCCTGTTTCTAACTTACTTCGTGATGGAGCCTGTTTTCACATCAGCATGGAATGCCGGGATGGTTCCGCTGATGGCCGAAGAAATTGCGATCGAAGAGGCATTTCAACTTGGGATCACACCATTCCGCGAGTTCATGTCAGCACGGGTCGATCCCGAAACGTTCCTCAGTCTTGCTGATCTACGTGCAGCAACTGACATTTCTGTCACTGACGCGGATGTGCCATTATCGCTGCTTGTCCCATCTTTTCTGATTAGCGAGATCGAACGTGCCTTTCAGATCGGCTTTCTGATCTTCCTGCCCTTCCTTGTTATCGACCTAGTGGTAGCAGCCGTGTTGATGTCGATGGGTATGATGATGGTCCCCCCCGCAATCGTTTCGCTGCCGTTCAAGCTTGCTTTCTTCGTTGTTGCAGACGGGTGGAGCCTTATCGCCGGGAGCCTTGTGCGCAGCTACTTCTAAGAAGTTTGCATTTTAGTTGTTAAGCCGCCCTTCACATTTGCCGCCTAAGACTGCTCTTGGGTGAAAAATGTGGTGGTGTGATGGGTGTGCAAAAAAACGCACCAGTCATCATCAAAAAGAAAAAGATCGTTCAAGGTGGCGGTCATCATGGGGGTGCCTGGAAGGTCGCCTATGCTGACTTCGTGACCGCAATGATGGCCTTTTTCATGCTGATGTGGCTGTTGAATGCAACAACGGAAAAACAACGCAAGGGCGTTGCTGATTACTTCTCGCCGACGATTCCGATCAATCGGATCTCAGGTGGTGGCGATGGTGCCTTTGGGGGTGACAGCATCTTTTCAGAAGAAACCATGGCGCAGAATGGTACCGGGGCGAGCAAGCAGGTGCCGACGGCTTCGAATAAGTCGAAAGGGGCCACGGGCGTCAATGATAACGCTGATGCAAAGGGCAAGAATGACGGCGCGGAAGAAGACGCCAGCGCGTTGAGTTCTGTGCAAGAGATGCTTGCCGCGAACAGCGGTGAAAGCATGGTGGATCAGGACTTGCTTCGACATATCGTGACCAAGCGCACTGAAGAAGGTCTGCTGATCGAATTACGGTCCCAACCGGATAAACCGCTCTTTGTGAATGGGGCAGAGCCGACAAAGCTGATGATTGCACTTGGCGAAATGCTGACACGTGTTCTTGGGACAATCAGCAACGATATCGCCATCGCTGGACACATGCGCGCGCAGCCTATTGTTCTCAAGAAGAATGCGACGTGGGATATCTCGATGAACCGGGCCCGTGAGATGCGGCTACTAATGTCAGCTTCCGGCTTTGCCAATGATCGGATCCGAACGGTGCGTGGTCACGCAAGTCAGATCCCATCAGTTGCTGATACAATGGCGGTGATGAATGATCGGGTCGAGGTGATTGTGCTGCGCTAAAGTAAGTTCAATTTTAGATGTTAGGCTGGTGTTAAACCTGCGCCCTTAACTGTTGTGCCAGACCAATCGGTTGATGCAGCAGAAAGGCGCACCTTATGACAATTTCTTCCTCGCTTAATGCGGGCGTTGCAGGCCTTGCGGCTAATGCAAGCCGTCTGGCAACAATTTCCGACAATATCGCAAACTCAGCCACATACGGTTATAAACGTGCCTCGGCGGATTTCCATTCGATGGTTATCACAAGCGGCACGGGCTCTTATTCTGCAGGTGGCGTGCGCGTTACAACACAGCGCTTGATCGACGAACGCGGCCCTCTGGTTTCGACATCCAACGCAACCGATCTTGCCGTTCGCGGGCGCGGCATGCTTCCCGTCACATCCGAAGCTGCTGTGGGCGTCGAAAATGGTGAGAACCCCCTTTTCATGACCACAACCGGATCGTTCCGAACCGATGCCGATGGCTTTTTGAAAACCGAATCCGGCCTTGTTTTGATGGGGTGGCCTGCGCTTTCCGATGGCACGATGCCAACCTATCCCCGCGATACCTCAGACGGGCTTGAACCAGTACAGATCAACGTCAACCAGTTCGGTGGCAAACCGACGACACGGATGACGCTTGGGATGAATCTGCCTGCAACAGAGACTTCTTCGACAAGTGTCGGCGGCCCCAAAGATCTTTCGGTTGAATACTTCGATAACCTAGGAACCTCGAAGAATGTGATGGTAGAGTTTACGCCTACGATCCCTTCCAGCGGCTCGTCGAATGAATGGACAATGGTCGTCACTGACTCTGCACAGCCGGGCGTCACAATCGGTGAATATGTTCTGCAGTTCCAAGACAGCCGCACGGGTGGCGGCACCTTGTCGAATGTGAGCATGACAAGCGGTGTTGGGTATAATGCAGCGACCGGCGATATCACAGTCAATGTCGCGGGGGGGCCGATTAACATCAACATCGGTGTCTATGGCGATTCAAACGGGATTACCCAGCTGTCCGATAAGTTTGCACCGGTGAACATCAACAAAGATGGCTCACCAATCGGGAACATGACCTCGGTCGAGGTGGATGAGAACGGTTTTGTGCATGCCTTCTTCGATATCGGCCTCAATCGCGTCATCTATCAGGTACCCCTGATTGACGTGCCAAATCCAAATGGACTTATTCCGCTGGATCATCAAACCTATCAGGCTTCACCAGAAAGCGGATCTTTCTTCTTGTGGGATGCCGGCGATGGGCCAACCGGTGATGTGGTCGGCTTTGCGCGTGAAGAATCGGCCACGGATGTTGCGGGTGAGCTGACACAACTGATCCAAACCCAGCGCGCTTATTCATCGAACGCAAAGGTCATCCAGACTGTGGACGAGATGTTGCAGGAAACAACGAACATCAAACGCTAAGCGCCGGTAGTCCTGAAAGGATGACGCGATGAGCATTTCTTCTTCTCTTTCAAACGCTCTATCCGGGCTGACCGCTGTATCGCGATCGGCAGAGCTGGTATCGGCCAACCTCGCCAATGTAACCAACCCCGACTATGCCCGCCGAGAGATTGAACTCTCGGCGCGCGATGGTGGCACGTTGTCGGGGGGCGTTTCGGTTGCAGGGGTAAATCGTGTCGTCGACCAGGCGTTGCTTACGGACCGCAGGCACGCTGATGCGGATGTAGCGAACGCACAAACGCGCAACAGCTTCTTCCAACGCGTTGAGACAAGCGTTGGAATACCCACTGACGCAAACTCGCTGTCCACCAAGATAAATGCTTTTGAGCGCGATCTGATTCAGGCGACCAGCCAACCGGCATCTGATGCGCATTTGCGCGCTGTGGTGACGGCTGCAGGGTCTGTGGCGGATCATATAAATGCAGTATCCGAGGATATTCAGTCACTTCGTATGGATGCAGACACCAGCATCGCGACCGAGGTTAATGCGCTCACGACGAAGCTTGGCCAGATCCGTGATCTTAACTTTGACATTGCCAGGCGTGGCCTGGGCGGTCATTCAACCGCGGCACTTGAAGATCATCGCGCAGCACTTCTTGACGATGTAAGCCGCATTGTTCCACTGCGCGAGGTGCACGGCGACAATGGCCAGATTTCACTTTTTACGACCGGCGGCACACAGCTGTTAAGTGGACAGGTCAGTGACATTACATTTAACGCCTCTGGACTGATTGTCCCGCAAATGACCCAGGACAACGGCCTTCTTGGCGGCCTTGAGATCAATGGCACACCTGTTGATGCCGCAACAGTTTTTGCCGGTGGTTCACTTGCTGGGCATTTTGAGGTGCGCGACGAGCTGGCAGTGACGGCCCAGCGCCAGATTGATGCGGTTGCGCGCGACCTGATTGGCCGTTTTGAATCTACCGCGGTCGATGCGACACGCGCACCTGGTGATCCGGGGTTCTTCACAGATGGTGGAGCCGCCTTAAACATCGCAGATGAAACAGGCCTCGCCGCCCGCGTTAAGGTTAACGCGGGCCTGGATCCAAGTCAGGGTGGTGATCTTTGGCGACTGCGTGATGGTCTGGGCGCGGCGGTTCAGGGCGCACCGGGGGATAGCAGCCGTTTGACAGCAATGGTTGATGCGCTGCAGGCACTCAATCCGACGCAGTCAGGGGGATTTACAACAAGTGCGCGCTCTCTCACTGGTTTAAATGCCGATTTTTTATCCGAACTTGGGCGGCAAAAACTTGATACCGGATCTGAGGTTCTTTTCGCGACGACCCAACAAAACGGCTTTCGTTCTGCTGAGCTGGAAAATGGTGTCGATACCGATCAGGAAATGCAGAAGCTGCTTTTGATCGAACAGGCTTATTCTGCCAATGCTCGGGTAATCCAAACCGTCGGCGAAATGATCGACGCGCTGTTAAGGATTTAAGCATGACAATTTCGAGCATCGGTGATCTGGCACAAAGCATGTCGATGCGCCGTCATAATGCAGACCTGCGCAGTGATTTTCAGCGGCTCACCAAAGAAATTGCGACGGGGCAACACCACGATCTCACCGACGCTGTGCAGGGTGGATTCCGACTCCTTGCAGGCCTTGAGGCATCGTTGACCCGGCTGTCGGGCTATGAACAATCCAGCCAGCAGGCGGTCTTGTTGACCGACGGGCTTCAGGCGGTTCTTGAGCAGGTAAACGCACGCAGTAGTGAAATGGCGCCGCGCCTGCTATCAAGCGCCAACAGTGGCAATTCAAAACTGCTGTCCGCATCCAGCCAAGCGGCCGAGGTCGAATTTGCAAGCGTTGTCTCCGCCCTGAATACACAAATCTCTGGACGGACTTTGCTTGCAGGTCAGGACATTGATACCAAACCACTTTCACCTGCTGCTGATATTATGACCGCAGCAAAGGCAGCCGTTAACGGCCTGACAACGGCAGCGGATATTTCAACCACGCTTGAGACCTGGTTTCAAACAGGCGGCGCGTTTGAGACCAATCATTATCAAGGCGCGACTGTTCCAGCATCGGCCCTTGTCGTTGGTGAAGGCGTTTTGGTCAGTGAACCGCTGACTGCCATTGATGACGATATTAAAGAAACGCTACGTGGCTTTGTTATGGCTGCGATCGTTTCGGAAAATAGCAATACGCTTCCGGACTCAGAACGGGCAACGCTTGCGGCAACATCGGCCGAAACGCTTATTGGTGCGAACGCCAAACTGATCGAGCAACAAGGCCGTATCGGCACCAATCAGGCGCTGCTGGAAAATCGGCTCACTGAAATCGGAACAGAACGGCATGCAGTCGAATTGGCGCACAGTTCGATCACGGCGATCGATCCGTACGAAGCCGCAACAGAATTGCAGAATGTCGAAAGCAGTCTTGAGTTGCTTTACACCATGACCGCGCGTCTTTCGCGCCTGAACCTATCGGATTTCCTCAGATGATGCGTCTTTTTCTTGCCGCCGTTCTTACCTTATTGCCGCTAATGGCGGGGGCCAGCCCGATCCGCTTGAAAGACCTCGTAGAGTTCGACGGCGTGCGCGGGAACGACCTTGTCGGCTATGGTCTTGTCGTCGGTCTGAACGGAACCGGTGACGGTCTGCGCAACGCACCGTTTACCGAAGAAATCATGTCGAACATTCTTGAGCGTCTTGGCGTCAACGTCGCCGGAGAGCAATTTCGCCCCAAGAATGTCGCGGCGGTTTTTGTCACTGCAAGCCTGCCACCTTTCGCGCGGGCGGGAAGCAAGATCGACATCACGGTTTCTGCAATTGGCGATGCAAAAAGCCTTTTGGGCGGGACGCTGGTGATGACCCCGCTCAACGCGGCAGACGGGCAGATTTATGCGGTGGCGCAAGGCACTGTAATCGCGGGCGGGGCGGCTGCTGAAGGCGAGGCCGCACAAGTTGTGCAAGGCGTTCCAACAGCAGGTGTTG
Organism: uncultured Paracoccaceae bacterium; assembly: GCA_937883775.1. Lineage (GTDB taxonomy): Bacteria > Pseudomonadota > Alphaproteobacteria > Rhodobacterales > Rhodobacteraceae > JAHTBL01. The sequence continues at coordinate 18,466 of CAKZXZ010000165.1, read as the reverse complement.
TGCCAGATGGTGCCCGTGTTGAGCGTGAAATTGCGTTTGATTTCAGCGCGCTCAGTTCAATTCGTTTGGCTTTGCGAACACCGGATTTCACCACGGCATCTCGCATCGAACGCGCGATCAACACCGAATTTGGGCGCCGCGTGGCCGTCATGTCTGATGCGGGGACCGTTGAGTTGGATATTGACGCCACCCGTATGGCATCGCCCGCGCATGCGTTGGGCCGGGTCGAGAATATTCTGGTCGAGCCGGAACGCAGGGCGCGCGTGGTTGTCGATCAGCGCTCAGGAACGATTGTGATGGGAGAGGATGTTCGCATCTCGCGTGTCGCTGTTTCCCAAGGCAATTTGACGCTGCGGATCGAGGAAGCGCCAATCGCGGTACAGCCAAACCCGTTTGCAGAAGGCGAAACCGTCATCGTACCGCGCACGCGGGCAGGTATCGAAGACGAACCGGGGATCGGCTTGGCAGAGGTGCGCGGTGGCACGTCCCTATCCGAAGTGATCGCAGGGCTGAATGCGCTGGGCGTCGCACCACGAGACATGATCGATATTCTGAAAAGCATCAAAGCTGCAGGGGCGCTCCATGCCGATTTTGTGGTGAGGTAATCAGTGAAAATCACGCGATTTCGGGATCACGCGCACATTGCGCGGATGCCCTGAATGGCTATTGGGAATTTGTTTGAGAACCTCGTCCGCGCGTGCAAGTTGGATCGGAACAGGTTCGTTCGATAGCCGGTCCAACGCATCGCTTCGATCATGAAGCTCTTGCGCGACGACATGGATGACATCCTTGTCACGCTGCACATACCCCCGCACATCAATCAAACGGCTCTGCATAACTGCCTTGCGGAATTGCGCCATGATCTTGGGCCAAACCACCAGATTGGCGACACCTGTTTCGTCTTCAACCGTGATGAAGCACACGCCTTTTGCACTGCCAGGTTTTTGACGGATCAGAACGATTCCAGCCAACGACACGGATTGACCGTTCCGCATCTGTTCAAGATCCGACGCTGCCGTATAGCCCTGCCGCGCCATGCTTTTACGCAAGAAGGAAAGCGGATGCGCTTTCAGTGACAGGCGCAGCGTCTGGTAATCAGCGACGACGTGTTCGCAGGACGGCATATCAGGAAGCGTGACCGCATAATCCACACCCTCGTCTGCGGTGTCTTTTTCCGCGAAAAGCGGCAAGTCGGGGGCGTCTTTCAAGGCGCGCGCCTCCCAAAGGGCGGCACGACGATCAAGCTGCATCGACCGAAACGCATCTGCTGCGGCAAGTCGGTGTATAGTGCTGCTGTCCAGCCCTGCGCGTGTCTTTAGATTTTCGAGAGTGGCATAGGGATTGACCCGATTGTCTACGATACGGTCCGCCATTTCCGCGCGAAACCCATCGACCTGGCGCAGACCAAGTCGAACCGCGAAGACACCCGGAGTACTGGGTTCAAGCGTGTTGTCCCAATGGCTGAAATTCACATCCGGCGGGCGCACTTCGACCCCGTGCTCGCGCGCATCGCGGACGATTTGGGCTGGGGCATAAAATCCCATTGGCTGCGAATTCAACAAGGCGGCGCAAAAGACATCGGGGTACTCATATTTGATCCAGCTCGAGATATAGACGAGCAGCGCGAAGCTGGCGGCGTGGCTTTCGGGAAAGCCATATTCACCGAAGCCTTCGATCTGGCTGAAACAGCGCGCAGCAAATTCTGCGTCATACCCGCGCTCAATCATGCGGTTGACCATCATTTCCTTATGCGCCGTCACCATCCCACGGGACCGAAACGTCGCCATAGCCTTGCGCAACTGGTTCGCCTCAACCGACGAGAATTTTGCGGCGACCATCGCAATCTTCATCGCCTGTTCCTGAAAGATTGGCACACCAAGGGTGCGCTGAAGAATTCTTTCAAGCTCATCGGGCGGGCCATGCTCAACCCCCGGAGAGGGATACGTTGCCTTTTCCAGTTTTTGTCTGCGCTTGAGGTAGGGATGCACCATATTGCCCTGAATGGGTCCGGGCCGCACGATGGCAACTTGAATGACAAGGTCGTAAAACTTTTCAGGCCTTAACCGTGGCAGCATGTTCATCTGCGCCCGACTTTCGACCTGAAACACGCCCAGACTGTCGCCTTTCTGGAGCATTTTATAAACAGAGGCTTGTTCGCCTGGAACAGTCGCGAGTTCGTATTTCTTACCGTAATGGGCCTCAATCAGGTCGAAGGCTTTATGGATGCAAGTCAGCATGCCCAGCGCCAGCACATCGACCTTGAGGATGCGCAGCTCGTCAATATCGTCCTTGTCCCATTCGATGAAACTGCGATCTGGCATGGCACCGTTGCCAATGGGAACCATCTGGTTCAATGGCGTTTCCGTCAGAATGAAGCCGCCCACATGCTGGCCCAGATGGCGTGGCATCCCGATCAGTTGGTCCGCAAGTTTAATCGCCCGCGCGAGAAGCGGATCATTCAGATCAAGACCGGCCTCTTCGGCCTCTGCCACACCGATCTCACGCCCCCAGCTGCCCCAGATCGTCTTGGCCAAAGCCGCCGTTACATCCTGACTAAGGCCCATGACCTTGCCAACCTCGCGGATCGCCATGCGCGGGCGATAATGGATCACGGTGGCACATAGGCCCGCACGCTGGCGCGTGTATTTGCTGTAAATATGCTGGATCACCTCTTCGCGCCGTTCATGTTCAAAATCGACGTCGATATCAGGCGGCTCCTTGCGTTCTTCAGAGATGAAGCGTTCAAACAAAAGATCATGCTGAGCGGGATCAACGGCGGTGATCCCAAGCACGTAACACACGGCTGAATTCGCAGCTGAGCCGCGCCCCTGACACAGGATCGGTGGCTTTGCTTCTTTGCGCGCGAACATCATGATGTCGTGAATGGTCAGAAAATACTGCGGAATATCCAGCTTAGCGATCAGCTTGAGCTCTTTGACAATGCTTGCACGGGTCTTCTCGGGCACACCATCGGGATAGCGGGTTTTGGCACCCGCCCATGTGAGTTCTTCCAGATACTCTTGTGGGGTACGACCGGCCGGGACGACCTCTTTAGGATACTCATAAGACAACTCTGTCAGATTAAAGGTACAGGCATCGGCAACGTCTCGTGTCGCACGGATCGCATGAGGCCATTCAGAAAAGAGGGCAATCATCTCATCAGGAGATTTCAAATGCCGCTCGGCATTCGCATGTAGAAGGAACCCAGCTTTCGCAATCGTCGTCTTTTCGCGAATGCAGGTCATCACATCCTGCAAGGGGCGCCGTTCGGGTGCATGATAATGCACATCATTTGTCGCAAGGATCGACATACGATTTTCACGAGCAAGCCTATCAAGAAAGTTAACCCGGGCGCGATCATCACCACGATAAAGATAACTGGCAGCGATATAACGCAACCCTGGCAGCGCCTTCTTCAAACGGCGCAGACCCGCGGCAAACTCGATATGATCGGCTTGCGGCAAAGCGATTAGAATAACGCCGTCGCTTTGTGCCGCCAGATCTTTGAGCGAGATGTCACAAGCGCCTTTGGCCTGCCATTCGCCAGTCTGATCGTGCATTTTACCTTTGGTCAGAAGCTGGCACAGTCGGCCGTAGGCCAAGCGATCGCGCGGATAGGCGAGGAATTCCTCGCCCGTTATTAAACGCAAACGACACCCGATCACCGGACGAATATAAGCTTTACGAGCCTCGGCATGCAGACGCACGATCCCGGCCATCGTGTTCAGATCAGCAATGCCCAGCGCGTCATAACCGTGCTCCCACGCAGTGACGGTCAGATCAACGGCATCAGACGCGCCATAGAGAAACGAAAAGCAACTGGTGACGCCAAGCTCAACAAAAGGTTTGCGCGTATTGGGCGTAAAGCCGCCCTCGGCCAAAGTACGTTTGGGGTGTTGATGATCGTTCTGCGGCATCAGGCGAACATCCCATGCACAAACCAGCGCGGGTCCCCTCCACGGCCATCACCATGCAGGCCCTCGCGATACAGCCAGAACCGGCGACCCCGGTGATCTTCGACCTTGAAGTAATCGCGCAGCCGCGTGCCAGGTTTGTCATGCCACCATTCCGGCGCGATCCGTTCCGGTCCGGCATAGCGCGTGATCTTATGGGTTTGCCTGCGCCAAATGAATTGCACCGGCGGGCCTTTGGGAACCGCATACAAAACGCGCACTTCCTCAGGCGTGTAAAGTAGACGGATTGGGCGGTCCGGCGCTGTGGTTTTAGTGCGCTCAAGCGTATCGCCTAACGCGGCAACCCAATTTTGTGCACGCTCTGGTATATGGCTTTCACGCAGGGCAGGCCTGGTGACAGCGCGGGTCCCAAAGCGGGCCGTCAGCCGGTCAGTCAACCGGGACAGATCCACGGCTTCGTCGGTGCCGCCTTCAAGCTGGGCCTGCACAACCTCCATCTGTTCGGTTTGCGCGGCATCAAGGGTTATCAGATCAAACCCATAGCCTGGATTAATCGCCTCAAGTTTATCGCGGAAAAGATAGAGCAGATGGTCAGGATCGCGGCTATGCACTGACATCGCCACCTCGATCCGGTGAGTGTCGCCATCGGTATGGTAAACAGTCAGCAGCAAGCGACGACAGCCATAGCCCTGCGCCTCCATCTGGTCACACAGATCGGCGCATAGATCAGGCAGGAACGGTGTCGGGTCCATAATCGGTTCGGGCAAACGCGCATGCGCGCGAAAGGACGGGGCCGCATCGGGGCTTGAGACAGGCTCTGCCGTGTGTCCCATCGCCTGATCGAGCCGGATCACCGGGTTTTCATTCAGCTTTGCTTTGACGAAACGGCGGGTCAGCGAGAGGCGTGGTACATCAGCAAGCGCACCGATGGTTTTCAGGCCCAGACGCCGCAACAACGTAACAGTCCCATTGTTCAACCGCAGCGCATCAACCGAAAGCGCCGAAAGCTTTTGCGGGATCTCACCTTCGGGACAAATGCTGCGCACGGTGCCATAGCGCGCCAAGGCCCAAGCTGCGCCCCATGTGGGGGCAAGCGCAATCTGCGCAGTCAGACCCAACATCGAAAACTGCGCTTCCATATCAGCAAGCATCTTGGCCTCGCCACCCCACAGGTGATCCGAGCCGGTGGTATCCAGAACCAAGCCATCTACACCGTCCTGCACCGACCAGGGGCACCAGCGGCGCACCCAGAACATCAACTGCTCCATCGCGCGGCGGTCGCCGACGATATCGGCATATTCGATACGCAGATCAGGCAGCAGCGCTTTCATGTCGGTGACACGCGCGCCACGCTGCACACCAGCCAAGCCAGCGGCGCGGTTGATATCGTGGATCACTGGGCCGTGCGGACCTTCAGCAACCATTGCAACAGGCAAATCATCGGGCGGCGCGTTGCCTGTCCGCTCCATCACGCGTGTCCACCGCTCTATCGACAGATGCGGCAGAAAAATCGAGACGACCCGTCGTCCGGTCATAACGCACTGCCCATATGCCAGGTTGTGCAGCGCGCGAACGAAACAGTTCGACTTGCCAACGCGGATCGCCAGGCGCTTGGGCATCGTGCGGATGCGCGGCAGAGGGCAGGGACGCGATCCGCCAGCGATTGCGTGCTGCACTTAGGTTTGGACTGGCCGCACGCCGGATCAACCAACACGGCACGCCATTCGCTTCGGCACGTAAAGCCAACCGCTTGGTTGCCGTAAAATCGAGCGTGGGCGGGTCGCCCCATATCTCGCCGATCACGGCGCTGACCGCCTTGCAGCGTAGTGCATCCTCCATCGCGACCAGCACATCGGAAGGGCGGCTGACATTGACCCGCATCACCGGCTGTGGGACCCCAATGCCCGGCATATAAGGCTGACCTGCCTCTTTTTCCGACAATCGATCCTGCGCCCAAAGCACTGTGCCCGCCTCGCGTGGCAGGTGCGCCAATACGAATCCCACGGCTGCCGCATCCGCAGCCGTGTCTGCAAAAACGTCTGACAACACTTTTTGCGCACCAATACTGCCCAAGGACAGCCTTGTTTGGCTGGAAAGGCGTTTGGAGGGAGCAAGATAAGACATTCAAAGGGCAGCGAATCCATTATTTGTTCTTCTTTTGTTCTAGCTCTTTCCTCAAACTCGGTCAAATGCGGTTAACCAGTTTGTGAGTAGGAAACTGACGCGCAAATGTCTTTGATGATTTTGGTAACGTGCTATGTGCCTGACGCAGAAACGGAGTTTTCCTATGCGCCTGCTATCCTGTCTTATGACTTTCGCCTTCATCTTGCCCAGCGCCACGCTTCACGCGCAGCAGGGACCGGCGGCCGTGGGTGTGCAAACAGTCGAAGAACGGATGCTGGCCGAAACCGTGCCTGTCTTTGCCGAAGTAATCACAGCGCGTGACGGCTCTGTCGCGAGCCGTGTGGCTGGTACGGTCGAGACTGTTCATGTTCTGGCCGGGACACGCGTTGCCCGCGGCGATCTGCTGGTTGAGTTAGATCGCGAGTTGCTGGAAATCCTTGTTGCACAATCCGAAGCACAAATGAGCGAAGCTGAAGCGGGCATTGCAACCGCACGGGTTCGGCTTGACCGGGCACGCACGACCTTTGCCCGGATTGATGCATTACGTGGGTCCAGCTCGTTCAGCCAGGGACGCTTTGATGAGGCACAATCCGATGTGCTTGAGGCGCAATCACAGCTCACCGAAGCGCAAGCTCGCGAGAAGAGCACCCAAGCGCGTTTGGCCGAAGCGCGCTATCAGCTGGAACGGAGCACCGTCACCGCACCCTTCCCCGGTACTGTGATCGAAGTGAACACAATTCCCGGCGCTTTTATCGCGGCGGGGACACCTGTGGTGCGCTTGCTGGATACGGATGCATTTGAAGTAGAGGCCAGTGTGCCCGCACGCTATCTGGGTGCGTTGGAGCCGGGTCAAAAACTGGATGCAACGACGGAAGCAGGCGAAGAACTAACACTTGATCTACGCGCGATCCTACCGCTTGAAGATGTCTCGACCAGAACACGAGCAGTCCGGCTGAAAGCGGCCGAGCTAGACACCCTCCCGAATGTCGCTGTCGGCCAGTCGATTACGGTTCAGATTCCGGTCGGGCAAGCACGTCAGATCCTGTCAGTTCCCAAAGACGCCCTGGTCCAGGCTCGCGGCGGTTGGACGGTGTTTGTAGCCGAAGATGGCAAAGCCCAACCTCGGACCGTGCAAATCGGTTTGCCGATGGGCAACCGCTATGAGGTCGTCGATGGTTTGGCAAATGGCGATCTGGTTGTTGTGCGCGGCAATGAGCGGCTGCGTCCTGGCCAGGATATCGCGCCCAATCCAGTGGAAACCAACTGATGGACATCATTCGCTACGCCATTGACCGGCCCATTGCTGTTGTCGCGCTTGTCATTATGGCAATCCTGTTCGGGATCATTGCTCTGACACGCATCCCGATCCAACTGGCGCCAGATGTGCGCAAGCCAATCGTTGTTGTTGAAACTGAGTGGCCCGGTGCGGCGCCTTCCGAGATTGAGCGCGAGATCGTGAACCCGCAAGAGGAAGCCTTGCGCGGTCTCGAAGGTCTTGAAATCATGACATCACGCTCGCAAACCGGAGAGGCCGAGGTCACGCTGGAATTTGCAGTTGGGACAGACATGACCCAGTCGCTTTTGCTGGTGTCTAACAGGCTCGACCGGGTCAGTAGTTATCCCGATGAAGCCAATGAACCTTCACTGAACACATCCGGATCAGATGACAGCCCGATCGCTTGGGTTCTTTTGACCGCACAGGACGGCAATACACGCCCCATGCCGACCTACGGCGACTTTGTTGAAGACGTCATCAAAGACCGCATCGAACGTATCGAAGGCGTGTCCGCAGTAAACGTGTTTGGCGGTGTCACCCGCGAATTGCAGGTGGTTGTCGATCCACGGCGGCTGTCGCTTTATGGACTGACAGTGCCACAGGTCGTGCGAACCTTGCAGGCCGAGAATATCTCGATATCGGCAGGAGACGTTGACGAAGGCAAGCGCCGTTATGTCGTGCGCACCGAAGGTAACCTGAACACCGAAGATGCAATTCGTGATGTTGTTCTTACATCAGGAGCCAGTGAGGGCGGCGCAGGCCGCGTTCGCGTGGGGGACGTGGCCGAGGTTGCGTTTGCCTTTCAAGAGCCGACAACAAGACTGCGCTTCAAAGGGGAATCTGGTCTTGCCTTTAATGTGGTGCGGGATGCTGGTGCCAACGTCATCAGCGTCATGGAAGAGATTCGCACAGTTCTTCAAGACCTCTCGGACGGGCCGGTTGCGGATGCAGGCCTTGTGATGAAGCAGGTCTATGATGAAACGATCTATATCGATGGTGCGATTGATCTAGTGACGCAAAATATCTGGATTGGCGGCGCATTGGCAGCGTTGATCCTGATGTTGTTCTTGCGAAGTCCACGCGCAACGCTGGTGGTCTCACTCGCCATCCCGGTGTCTATCGTCGCGACCTTTGTGGTCATGGCTTTTACCGGGCGAACGCTTAACGTCATATCGCTTGCCGGGATCGCTTTTGCGGTCGGTATGATCGTGGATGCCGCAATTGTTGTGCTCGAAAACATCTTCCGATTGCGCGAAGAGGGCCTGAACCGGCGCGAAGCCGCACGCAAAGGCGCACAACAGGTCTGGGGTGCGATTCTTGTATCGGCCTTAACGACGGTTCTGGTCTTTGTGCCCATCCTCATCATGCAGCTTGAGGCGGGTCAGCTTTTCCGCGACATCGCGGTTGCAATTTCTGTGTCGGTGCTGCTGTCACTGGTCGTTGCAGTGACTGTGATCCCGGCGCTAGCAAGCCGTGTTCTGCGTTCAGGCGATCAGAAGCCGATCCGCCTTTGGGGTATCGATCACCTCGCACGTGGCTTTCATGGGCTCATTATGTGGTATGTACGACTGACCCTACGGTCGCGCGCAATCGGGGTCATGATGGTCAGCGTTATCGCCGGCGGCGCAGCTGTGGCCAGTATCACATTTCTGCCCCGGCTCGAGTATTTGCCCGAAGGCAATCGCAACCTTGTTTTTGGTCTGATTATCCCACCACCTGGCTACAACCTTGATACAACAGAAACCATCGCCCAGCGCATCGAAGGTGTTGCTCAGCCTCTTTGGGAGGCTGCGCCCGAGACGCAAACTGAAGACGGCATACCGACGATCGATACCTTCTTCTTTGTTGCAACACCCGGCAACTCTTTCGTCGGTGCAGCAGCAGTCGACGGACAGCGCGCAGCAGAATTGATCCCAGTGCTTAGCACTCCAATCTTTGCGGAACCCGGAACATTTGGCTTCATGACACAGCCTTCACTTTTTGGCCGCGGTGTCGGCGGTGGGCGGGCGATTGAGCTAAATATCTCAGGTCAGGATCTTGATGAAATTTTAGGCGTCGCGGGTCAGGCTGCAGGTCTTGTGTCGGGCATTCTACCGCGCTCGGAAGGGCACCAGTTCCGACCAATCCCGGGTCTTGAGCTGGGTGCGCCCGAGGTGCGTCTGATCCCTGATCGCTTGCGCCTGGCGGATGCCGGGCTGGATAGTTCAGGCTTGGCCCAGACAGTGGACGCTTTCAACGATGGCCTGCGCGTCGCAGAGATTACCATCGGCTCGGAACGGGTCGATCTGGTCTTGAAAGGTGATCCGATCATCAGCGATGCCGCGCGTACGCAAGATGTTGGTACCTACCCGGTCGTTACACCAGACGGGCAGATCGTACCTGCATCGGCCTTGGCCGAGGTCGTTTTGACGGCCGGCCCAACCGAAATACGGCACCGCGACCGTCTGCGCACCGTTACGCTGGAAGTCCGTCCGGCTGATACGCTGCCACTTGAAGAAGCCGTCGAACTGCTTGAGCAAGAGGTCGTTACTGTGCTGGAAGAACGCGGTATTCCAAGCGATATCCGGCTCTCCGTCTCTGGTACTGCAGATCAACTCAGTCAAACGTGGTCTGCAATCCAGATCAATCTGGTTGTCGCTCTCATCATTGTTTTCCTGGTAATGGCGATCCTTTTCGAAAGCTTTGTACTGCCGCTTGTGATCCTGATCTCAGTCCCTGTCGCTGCAGCTGGAGGAGTCGGTGGCCTTGCTTTGCTGAACACATATCAAACTCAACCGATGGATATGCTCACACTCCTTGGATTTGTGATCCTGGTCGGCATTGTGGTGAACAATGCCATCCTGATCGTTCACCAATCGCTCTACCACCTACGCGAAGACGGAATGGAGCCCGTTGCAGCGATCGAAGAAGCCACGCGCAACCGTATCCGCCCGATCTTTATGTCGACCCTGACAAGCGTGATGGGCATGCTGCCACTCATCATCTTTTCCGGAGCTGGGTCTGAACTCTACCGTGGTCTTGGTGCTGTGGTCGTGGGGGGACTATCCATGTCAGCTTTCTTGACGCTATTGACTGTGCCGCCACTGCTGCGTCTGTGCTTGCGCAAGCCAGAGGTCCAGGAGCCTATGACAGAACCAACCCGCGCCTGATCTTAATCAGTGAATTCAAGAAAAGTGGTGCCGCTGAGAGGACTCGAACCTCCGACCCCATCATTACGAATGACGTGCTCTACCAGCTGAGCTACAGCGGCCTTGGGCGTGGCTCGTATCACCATGCCACGCCTGTTGGAAGGGTTATTTTGCGGCTTCAGCCTTTTCAGCTTCCGTGGTTTCGACGGGCTCTGCCTCGGCCAAAATCGCGTCTTCAACCTGGTCTGAAATTACCTCAATTTCGGCCTCTTTTGGTTCTTCTACGATCAATGGCAACATTGTCGCCGATGCGGGAACCGCAGCCTCTCCGGTGGTTGGTTCACGCCAGGTGAGCGTGTCGAAACTGGAACAATTCTTGCAAACCGGGCTCCAGTTCGTGTCGATGTTATGGCAGTTGTCGCAAATCCACTGAGGCCCGCGCGGCGCACTCAATGCTTTGGTCAGCCAACCACGCACAACAGCATCATCTGCACCTTCGCCACGCTCAATCGCGGCCATAATTGTGATGGATCGCGCTGTCGGTTTGGTCTCGACAAGATCGCCAAGCGCTTTGCGGGCAGCAGGAAAGTCTTCGGCAGCAATATTAAGCTCAGCCAACAGCATCCGTGTTTCGGGATGATCCGGTTTGGACTTTGTCAGCGCACCAAACCGCTTGACCCGCTTGTTGGCGTCCTCATCGGGTTCGATATCGGCGAATGCAGCGGCAAGATCAGGATGCGGGCGTACGTCCCATGTCTTTTTCAAGACGCGTGTCGCATAACGCGACTTGCCTTGCTCGATATAGGCTCGCGCTGCCATGACGGCCGCCGGGATCAGATCGGGCGACAGGCGATTGGCTTCAATCGCAGTTTCGCGCGCCTCAATCGTTTGGCCTTCGGCCAGCACGTCAGACGCCTCTGATAATGCAAGAACCGCATCCCGACGCTTGTGCACATCACGCGGCAGACTGCCATGGCGCAGCTTTGCATTCAGCGTCTTTCGCGCGCCTGACCAGTCGGCTGTTTCCGCCTGCAGCTTCAACAAAGTATCTTGTGTTTCGACATGCTTGGGCTTCAGCGCAAAGGCCTTTTCAGCCAGCTTCAAAGCTGTCTCTGTATCTCCATCAGCAAGCTTTTGTTTCATGATGCCGCGCACACCTACGAAACGGGTACGTTCATCCTTCAAAAGCCGCTTGTAGACTTCCTCTGCCTTTTTGCGGTCGCCACTGACCTCAGCGGCTTGTGCCGTAATCAGATTGGTCAGTTCCGGCCTGCGCAAATACTTTTCGGCTTTCGCAGCCTTGGCCATCGCGGTGCGCCCTTCGCCAGAGGCCAGTGCCATCATGCCGTCAGAAAGCGCCTGAAAGCCCTTTCGTTCGCGATTACGGTCGAAATATCGCGAGATGGCAGTTTCGTCGCCGTTGATAAATTTTAGCGTCGCAACGAGGAGGCCCAGAACCTTGAGGAAAATCCAAACGGCGATGACCAAAACCACCAACGCAATCGTCGCTTCAAGCACACCGAACGTGTATTCAACGCCACCAATCGTGACCATGACACCGCCATCGGTTTGCAGCAGGTATTCCGCACCCAGCGTCAGCGCCGCGATGATACCAATAAACAGAACAACTTTTATCAAAGACCAAAGCATTGCAGGACCGCCTTAATTGGAAATGAGTTCTTGAGACAGCGCATCCGCTGCTACAAGTGCCTGATGGCGCGTTTCAGCTTGCGCAAGCCAGTCCGTCATTGCGCTGCGCGCTTGCTCGGGCAGCGCATCAGCTTCTGCCAGCGCATCCCCGATGTTGCCAGCGCCGACGCTGGCGCCGATACGTGAAAGGACCGCATCCGGGTCGTCACCTTCACGTGGCTCGACCGATCGCGCACCGGTTCGCGCGCGCAAGAAAGCACCAAGACGGTCCCCAACGCTGGCATCTTCGTTTGAAGCCGATCCCCGTGCCGCGGCCAAAGCCGCACGTGCGGCGGGATCAAAGCTCTCTTGCAACGTGGTCAACGCGGGAACGCCTTCTGCTGCGGTTGCAGTCAAAATTTCAGGGATCGCGATGTCGGCAGAATTTTCGACATCACCAAGAGCATCAGCAAATGGCGTACCTGTTTCGAGATTTGCCATGACACGCGCCAAAGCGGCCCGCGCCAATTGCTCTTGTGCAGCAGCGGCTGCGCTTTCTTCGGCAAGATTGGCCTCGGCAAGCAATGATGCGACTTGTTCTTGCAGGCCCGTAATCTCACCCTCGACCTCAGCCATATCAACCGATGATGTTGCACCGTCCGTAACCGGGCGCGCTTCCAACTCGGCAAGCCGCGCATCCAACGCTGTGATTGATGCAGAAGCCTCTGAAATCTGAGCCGCAACTTCGGGTAAATCTGACGCAAGCTGCGCCTGTTCAGCGATTGCACTTTCGGTACTCAAAAGACGATCTTCCAATTCAGTCACAGTGTCCTGCGCCGCTTGTGCTACAGCAAGCGGATCGGTCGATGGTCCGGGTTCAAATGGCCAGCTTTGTGACGCGTATTGCGCGCCCAGAAATCCGGCACCTGCCGCCAAAACACCCGCAGCGATGGTCTGAAAGAAACCCGTTCGCTGAACGATAACGGTCTTTTCAGGCTCTGTTGCATTCGGTTCAGTTTGACGATCCGCAGTGATCTCTTCGGCATTAATATCGTCGTTCACCGGCTCGACGTCCAAAACCTTCGTTTCTTCTGGTTTCTCGTCAGATAGATTTACCGTCGTTTCATCCGTAGCAGTGTCTTCCAGCTCGGGCGCTTTTTCGGAAACGGTTTTCTTGGAAGACTTGGATTTTGTCACGCCGCACCCTTTGCGAATCTGATTACAAGCTGAAAAAGCTGGTTTCACACATAAGCTTATCTCGCCCCACCTTGTGTCTCAACCCGCGATGATCTGTGCAATCTCGGCATGCATGGCGTCAGCCGTTGGCGTTTTTGCAATGCGCAAGGAGACGATCCAATCGCATGGGATCACTTCGGCAACCGCATGACTCAGCGCGATGACATGGACATTGCCAGACACGGTTTTAACCTGCCTTGCAAATAATGCAGCAGTCCGTGGCGAAAAAAGGGGGACAATACATGGATGGCCCCCGTGCAAAAGATCAAGAATATCATGCGGCAAGAGCACTTCATCTTGAGTATAGATCGCGTTTGAAGTCGTCTCTATTCCACCGGAACTCAATCGGTTTGCGATATCTCCGCGGGTATGCGCCCCATGCAGATGCAACAAGGGCGTCGCGGGCTGTAAGGCGATCAAAGCCTCGACAAGCTTATCCGCCGTTTCAGAGGATAGGTCAGCTTTGAAGCCAGCGCCGCGGGCAGCATCTTGCGTGCGTTTTCCCACACAAAACGCAGGCAGGCCAGATCTTGTCGAAACATAGTCAAGCGCAGAAGCCGAGCTGAAGATTACCCCACGGTAACCGGAAAGATCAGGCGCGTCGCTCAATGCTCTGATCGCCAGTAAGGGTGCGATATGAACCCTCAAATACTGCGCAACCTCAGGTGAAAGGTCTGATGCAAAGCCATGTGCCCGTTGAATTGGCCGGGTCAGGATCAGATCGTAAGATTTCTTGGTCATGCCCGCCCCTTATTGTCTGGCTTGTCTGGTGGTGATACCTGCGACATGGCGATCAGACAATCGAGGCCACAATGCGCCTGACAAGAACCGTGCTTGGAATCGAAAGCAGTTGCGATGATACCGCGGCCGCTGTCGTGTCGGGTACGGCAAAACATGCTGTCATCAAGTCGTCCATCGTCGAAAGCCAAACAGATCTGCACGCAGCCTTTGGCGGGGTTGTCCCCGAACTTGCGGCCCGTGCTCATGCTGAAAAGCTTGACCATTGTGTCGAACTGGCTCTTCGCGACGCAGATGTAGCCCTTAAAGACATCGACAGCATCGCTGTTACGTCAGGCCCGGGCCTGATTGGTGGCGTCTTGTCTGGTGTAATGTGTGCGAAAGGCATCGCTTCTGCGATAGAGAAACCACTGATTGGCGTGAACCATCTTGCCGGTCACGCATTGACGCCTCGGCTCACCGATCAACTGCCCTTCCCGTATCTGTTGCTTCTTGTTTCTGGCGGACATTGCCAATTTTTGATCGTCAAAAGCCCTTCGGACTTCACGCGGCTTGGCGGAACAATTGATGACGCTCCGGGGGAGGCGTTTGACAAGGTCGCAAAATTGCTTGGCCTACCGCAACCAGGCGGTCCGTCTGTCGAGGTTGCTGCACGAACTGGGGACGCATCGCGGTTCAAATTGCCTCGCCCTTTGCTGGATCGCGACGATTGCAACATGTCTTTCTCGGGCTTGAAGACCGCCGTTCTGCGCACGCGCGATGCACTTGTGTCAGGAGACAACGGATTGACCGAGGCGAAACGCAACGATCTTTGTGCAGGTTTCCAAGCCGCAATCTGTGATGTTCTTGGTCAAAAAACACGGCGTGCGATTGCAGAGTATCTTTATCTTAAACCGATCGCACCCAGCTTTGCTGTTGCAGGTGGAGTTGCAGCCAATCAGGCTATTCGCGGTGTATTAGAGTCTATTTCACAAGAAACCGGCCTTGTGTTTTGCGCACCTCCACTACCACTTTGCACCGACAATGCTGCCATGATTGCCTATGCGGGATTGGCGCTGCTTGAAGATGGACAAATCAGCGATCTCACCCTCTCCGCACGTCCGCGCTGGCCGTTGGATAGAACGACAGCGCCGATGCTTGGCTCTGGCAAGAAAGGCGCAAAGGCATGAGTGTGGCTGTCCTTGGCGCCGGCGCATTTGGCACCGCTTTGGCGATCAGCCTGGCCCGTTCACGTCCGGGGGTCATGCTTTGGGGGCGCGATGAGAATTCCATCAACGAGATGGAGACCAGCCGTGAAAACAAAGCATATCTTCCGGGGATCACCTTACCTGACGCCCTGAGTTTTACTGCCGATCTTGGCAAAGTCGGCGATGCTGAGACTGTTCTACTGGCCTTGCCTGCGCAGCAACTGCGGGGGTTTCTAACAGCCAGTGCGGCTCATCTTGATGGAAAAACCCTGGTTGTTTGCTGCAAGGGGATAGATCTTGAGACCGGCATCGGGCCAAGCGCGCTGATTGCAAGCGCCTGCCCGGCAGCGCGTGTCGCTATCCTGACAGGGCCAAGCTTTGCGGTCGATATCGCCCAAGGGTTACCGACCGCGTTGACTCTGGCAGTTGATGGCTCGGCAAAAGAGCTGCAAGAGACGCTTTCAACGACGAATATTAGACTCTATTCCACCACAGATCGGCTTGGAGCAGAGCTAGGTGGTGCAATGAAAAACGTTATGGCCATTGCTTGTGGTGCCGCGATTGGTGCTGGTTTGGGAGAAAGCGCACGTGCCGCGCTGATGACTAGAGGATTTGCTGAAATGCGCCGTTTTGCCAGCAGACGCGGCGCGCGCGAAGAGACGCTGGTTGGGCTTTCAGGCTTTGGTGACCTGATACTGACCTGCACATCCACAAAATCGCGCAACTATACTGCCGGATTAGCGCTGGGTGCGGGTGCGCCACTGCCAGACGGCAAGACGGTTGAAGGCATCCCAACAGCGCACGCGCTTGTCGCAGCCTCATCGCAAGACGGGTTTGATATGCCGATCTCAACGGCCGTTTCAACGCTTGTTACTGGTAAATGCTCGGTATCAGATGCGCTTGAAGACTTATTGAGCCGACCACTTAAGGAGGAATAGACCATGTTATTTGCCGTTATGGCCCACGACAAACCTGGAGCGCTAGAGATCCGGAAAGCCAATCGCGCGAGCCATCTTGAGTATATCAAATCCAGTGGTGTTGTGCGGCAGGCGGGTCCCTTCCTCAACAAAGATGGCGAAATGTGTGGATCGCTATTGATCCTTGAGGTCGGCACACTTGAGGATGCCGAAAACTGGGCTGAAAAAGACCCTTATGCTCTAGCAGGTTTGTTCGAGAGTGTTTCGGTGCAGTCCTGGAACAGAGTAATATCGACATGACATATTGGCTTTTCAAATCCGAGCCGTCTGTCTGGTCATGGGACGATCAGGTTGCCAAAGGCGATCAGGGCGAAGAGTGGGACGGCGTTCGCAATTATCAGGCACGTAATTTCATGCGTGATATGAAAGTGGGCGACCAAGGCTTTTTTTATCATTCACAAAGCGAAAAAGCAGTTGTCGGAATTGTCGAGGTCATCGCCGAAGCGCATCCCGATAGCACAACCGATGATGATCGGTGGGATTGCGTTGATATCAAAGCGATCCGCGCACTTGAAACACCGGTTACACTGGACATGGTAAAGGCAGATGAGCGTTTGTCCGAAATGGTGCTTGTGCGGAATGCTCGGCTGTCTGTCCAACCAGTGACAGAAGCCGAATGGCAGATCATCTGCGATCTTGGAAAAACGAAGCCTTGAAATAAAAGAAGGGCCCCGCACCACCAGGACCCTTCTTCACCCCACGTGCTCCCATTCACCACACGTGTTATGTTATTGGTCCTGGCCTACTGGCCGTTGGGATGTGCATACCCTGATCGTGACCACATAAGCAATTGATAAGATTTTACAATTTAGGTCGAAAAAGCAAAAAACGCCCATCAAATTTGAAAGGCGTTTTCCGA
The DNA here is from genome assembly GCA_937883775.1 of uncultured Paracoccaceae bacterium. Taxonomy (GTDB): domain Bacteria; phylum Pseudomonadota; class Alphaproteobacteria; order Rhodobacterales; family Rhodobacteraceae; genus JAHTBL01. The sequence continues at coordinate 1,398 of CAKZXZ010000165.1, read as the reverse complement.
AAATCTGAAAGATTTTAGCCGTAGACGGCTTCTTTCCCGAAGTGCTTGGTCAGCATGTAGTAGACCACCACACGGTACTTATTGCGCTCGGACTGGCCATATGTCTCGATCACAGATTTGATCGCATCCATCAGTTCCGGACCGTCGGGGAGGCCCAATTTTTTAATAAGAAAGTTGTCTTTCACTGTCTCAAGCTCGCTGGGCTGCGAACCTGCCACTGTCGAAGCGTCAGCATTGTAAATTGCTGGACCACATCCGATAGTCACTTTGGTCAGCAGGTCCATGTCAGGTGACATACCGCATTTATTTTTCAGATCGTCTGCGTATTGCGCGATAAGGTCGTCACGTTTTCCCATAGGTCTCTCCCACCTGTTAGTTTCACGCCCAGTTTGGCGTTGGTGGAAGGTTAGTGACTTATCCAGCACCTGACAAAGGGTTTTCTGATGCGATCTTTCCCCTCAGCGATCATCGGCAGGTTCCCCAACCTGTATTCTGCAGGTGAAAATGATCCGCATGAAGCCGATTAAACTCGGGACCGAGGGATGTCTTAAACCATATGCAAGAGGTTGCCTGCGCTTCTCTTAGGAAGGCGGCAGAGGCATCTTCACCCTCCCAATCAGAAAGAAGGCTGATCCGCCGTCCGTCTGACAGGATCACCCCGGCGATATCAACCGCATCGGCCGTCGCGTGGGTCGACATACGTCCGGTGCTGCCAGATGTCGTGCGGATTGGACGGCAATTATAGCTTCCGATATGGACAATGCGTGAGATCTCGGCACCCAGTAGTGCGCGTGCTGCAGGTTGCAATCCGTGGTGCTCCCACATGGCAAGGCGAAGGGCGATTGCGCAGCGCGTCTCAAGCATGCTGATATCCGCATTACCAACGGATGACAGCAAGACGCGATTGCGGATGTGGCACTGTTCAGTGTCGATCCTGTCTGATCGTGCCTCAAACACGGCTGTGTTGGAAAGAACCTCACGGCATAGCGCAGGATCAGCGATTGCTTGCGTCAATTTCCACTGAGTGACTGGTGTCACAGGATCCTGAACACTGAGCGGAACAAGTGGATTCCAAGCTGTTGGAATAGGCGTTTCAGGGTGTATTAGAGCCTGTTTTGCCCCCCAATAGAACAACACACCAAACAAAAGAAACGCCGCCCAAAAGACGAAGGGGCGGCGTTTGCGAGGGTCTGACATACCCGATTAGTAGCGGTAATGTTCCGGCTTGAAGGGCCCTTCCTGGGTCACACCGATGTAATCCGCCTGCTCTTTATCAAGCGTCGTCAGCTTCACGCCGATGCGAGCGAGGTGAAGACGGGCAACTTTCTCGTCCAGATGCTTGGGCAGGATGTAGACGTCGTTGTTATACTCCTCACCCTTTGTCCAAAGCTCGATCTG
>CAKZXZ010000164.1 GCA_937883775.1 uncultured Paracoccaceae bacterium | reverse complement strand
CTCCCGCCTTGAGGGCCGTTTTGTGTTTAACGCTCTTTGAGAGCTTTTGTCAGCACTTCGCCTTCGTGCAAAAGCATATCCGCCCAACGGGGATTCCCGACGAAACGCTCATACACGCTCACGAAAACGGTCGTGTCGTCCAAAGCGCGCCGACGCTTTTCACCGCATGGTTCGTTGCGCACAACACCGCACACGCGAGATTTGACGCGCTCGTAGGCCTCATCGGTCTCGGTATAAGCCAAATCGCGGTTGGACCTGTCATAGCGGACCGCTTCATGAACCGATGTTTCGCCAAAAATCGCCAGCGCTGCGGTGAATTGCCGGGCACATTTATCCTGAAAGCCCGTGAGATAATGCGTGCGCAAATCGATGCTGGACGGGTCCGTGTCATAGAGCCGGTACCCCCGCCCGCGCTCTGGATAGCGCGCCACTTCGGTGCCCAGATCGGATTTGCGTATGTCGCACACCCGGACCAGCGTGCCATAGGGCAGAAGACTGCCTGGGGCGATTTCGGACGCATCTGTCACGGGCACCGATGGGTCTGTGGCCGGCTCCGTAGGCCCCGCGTCAGGCTCCACGGGGCCACCGCGCAAACGGCGCAAAAACCCAAACGGGTCATTCCCTGCCGCTGTGCTTGCATCGTTTTCCGCAATGGTGGGGTCCACGGGCGCAGCTGAAACCGGCGCTGCGTTAGTGTCTTGGGCGACAAGATCGGCCAGCGTCTGGTCTTCCGGGGCGACCATGTCCTCTTCGCTTCTGGCGGATGCCATGTCTGCGTCTGGATCAATCTCGACCTGGGCCAGACGCGGCAAGCTTTCAAAGGCAGGACCGCAGGCCATCAACGTCAGACAGATAAAGATCAACAGATGCCGCAACACGCTTTCCCCAAGCCATGATCCGGTGTCTTTACCCACCGCACTTTAACGGATCAAGACGGGCGGCGGCGTTGTGCCTACACGTCCTCGACATCGAGAACGCCAACCAGTGACTTGATCGCCCCTTTGATCTGCGGCGTCACGGGGTAATTTCCCGGCAGATCAATCTCGATCTCACCGGGCAAATCTGGGTTCATCAGGCAAAGCTGAATGGGGCCCTTGCCCGCATTGCCTTTGGGAAGGTCGTGTAAAACACGGGCCACAGACTGAACGGCGCTTTCTTCCTCGACAAAGACCTTGAGGCCCATCGACCCGACATCGACAACAGCCGTGTCCAATGGTGTCACTGACCGGCCAAGCAGCTTAAGCTGATCGCTTTCCATCGTCGCCTCGACCGTGAGCATCACCTTGGCACCTGTTTCCAAGTGATCGCGCGCCGTTTCCAGCGTATCCGAGAACATCGTGACCTCATATGCTCCGGTCGTGTCAGACAATTGCACAAAGGCAAAGCGGTTGCCGCGGGCGGACTTGCGCTCCTGACGGCCCGAGACGGTGCCCGCCATTTTGGCGACATGGGCCCCACGTTCAGCTTTTTGGCTGACCTCATGCAAAGTAAGCACGCCTTTACGCTTCAGAGGCCCCATGTAATCGTCCAAAGGGTGACCCGAGAGGTAGAACCCGATCGCGGTAAACTCCTCGGTCAGGCGTTCAGCGGGGAGCCAATCATCAGCCGGGGACAAGCGCGGTTCGGGCAGATCATCGCCCGCTTCGCCAAAAAGCGAGACCTGATTTGAATTGCGCTGGTCGTGGATCGCGGCGGAGTAGCCGACGAGGCCATCAAGGCTGTCAAAGACCCGGCGGCGGTTGGGATCCAGTTGGTCGAACGCACCTGAGCGGGCGAGCATTTCGAGCGGGCGCTTGCCGACACGCTTGAGGTCGACCCGGCGGGCAAGGTCAAACAGCGTGATGAACGGCTTGTCGCCGCGCGCCTCTGTCACGAGCTTCATCGCCTCCACGCCGACGTTCTTCAACGCGCCCAGTGCATAGACGACACGGCCCTCAGAAACGCTGAACATCGCCTCGGACCGGTTCACACAAGGCGGGATGATCTCGATCCCCAAGCCGCCGCGGTCGATGGGCTTGCGGACTTCGTCGGCATAGACGGCCAGCTTGTCGGTGAGGTGCAGATCGCAGTTCATGACACCTGCCATGAACTCGACCGGGTGGTTCGCCTTTAACCAAGCTGTCTGATAGCTGACGACCGCATAGGCGGCAGCGTGGGACTTGTTGAAGCCGTAATTGGCGAACTTATCCAGAAGGTTCCAGACCTCCATCGCCTTGTCCTTGTCGACACTGTTCTTGGCAGCACCTTCAAGAAATTTTGGGCGCTCTGCGTCCATGGCTTCCTGGATTTTCTTACCCATCGCACGGCGCAGAAGATCAGCGCCACCAAGAGAGTATCCCGCCATTTCCTGCGCAATCTGCATCACCTGTTCTTGGTAAACAATGATACCTTGGGTTTCGTCGAGGATGTGATCGATCGAGGGATGAAGGCTTTCGCGTTCTGACAGGCCATTCTTGACCTCGCAGTATTTCGGGATGTTCTCCATCGGACCGGGACGGTACAGGGCAACCAGCGCGATAATATCCTCGATACAGTTGGGTTTCATGCGCTTAAGCGCGTCCATCATGCCGCTGCTTTCCACCTGAAACACGGCGACGGTTTTGGCAGCAGAGTAAAGCGCGTAGGTCGGCTCATCATCCAGCGGGATCGCGTTGATATCGATCTCGACCCCGCGATCTTTGAGCAAATTCAGGGCGTTCTGGATCACGGTCAAGGTCTTGAGGCCCAGAAAGTCGAACTTCACCAGCCCCGCCTGCTCAACCCATTTCATGTTGAACTGAGTGGCGGGCATGTCGGATCGAGGGTCTTGGTAAAGCGGGACAAGCGCATCCAGCGGGCGGTCGCCGATCACCACACCAGCGGCGTGGGTGGAGGCGTTTCTAAGCAGCCCTTCGACCTGCTGGCCATAGTCCAGAAGGCGGGCGACGACCTCTTCGTTCTTGGCCTCTTCGCGCAAGCGCGGCTCATCGGCCAACGCCTTTTCGATGGAAACGGGCTTAACGCCTTCGACGGGGATCATCTTCGACAAGCGGTCGACCTGCCCATAAGGCATCTGCAAAACGCGACCTACATCGCGGACTGCGGCTTTGGACAAAAGTGCGCCGAAGGTGATGATCTGGCCGACCTTGTCGCGACCGTACTTTTCCTGCACGTAGCGGATCACTTCCTCGCGCCGGTCCATACAAAAGTCGATGTCAAAGTCGGGCATCGACACGCGTTCGGGGTTCAAAAACCGCTCAAACAGAAGCGAGTATCTGAGCGGATCAAGATCGGTAATGGTTAATGCATAAGCGACCAGCGATCCGGCACCAGAGCCCCGCCCGGGCCCCACAGGAATGTCATTATCCTTGGCCCATTTGATGAAGTCGGCAACGATCAGAAAGTAACCGGGGAAGCCCATGCCTTCGATGATGCCCAGCTCAAACTCGAGGCGTTTTTCGTATTCATCAATCGGCGCGGCATGTGGGATCACATCAAGGCGATCCTTGAGACCCAGCACCGATTGACGCCGCAGCTCTTCGATCTCGTCATCGGCAAACTTCGGCAGAATGGGGTCGCGCTTATAGGCCTTAAACGCACAGCGCCGTGCAATTTCAACCGTATTTTCAAGCGCTTCCGGAAGATCCGCGAACAAGGTCGCCATCTCTTGTGGCGTCTTGAAGTAATGTTGCGGTGTGAGGCGACGACGTGGCTGCTGCTGATCGACATAGGCGCCTTCAGCAATGCAGATCAGCGCGTCATGGGCCTCATACATCTTGGATTTCGGAAAATAGACGTCGTTGGTGGCGACAAGCGGCAGATCCATCGCGTACGCCATTTCGACGAAGGGACGTTCGGTCAGGCGTTCGACATCGGGCTGACCATCCTCGGACGGATGGCGCTGTAGCTCAACATAAAGGCGGGTCGGAAATGCGGCTGCAAGGCGGGTCATCAGCGCCTGCGCCTTGGGCAATTGACCTGCTTGCAGCAGCTTGCCCAGCGCACCTTCGGGGCCACCCGTCAAACAGATCACACCCTCGGCATGGGCGGTTAGTTCATCAACTGTCACCTGTGGAAGTTGGCCCCCTTTATCCACGTAAAGACAGCTGTTGAGCTGCATGAGATTTTCATATCCCAGCTCGTTTTGAGCCAACAAAACAAGTGGCGCCGGCTCTTTAGGTTGCGCGCCAGGCTCGGCAGGATCATAAGCCAGATCAATCTGACAACCCATGATCGGTTGGACACCCGCTTTGGCCGCGCCTTCGGCAAACTCCAACGCACAAAACATATTGTTCGTGTCTGTCACAGCGACGGCAGGCATGCCCATATCAACGCATAAACCCGGCAGCTTTTTGACCGGAATCGCGCCTTCAAGAAGGGAGTATTCGGTGTGAAGACGGAGGTGAATGAATCGGGGTTGGCTGCTCATAATGGCAACGTATCCGCGTGGAGCAGGTGATGGAAGCGACCGCGCGCGGAAAAGATGCTTGCGGTCGCGCAGCGTCCGGGTAGCCTTGATGAAGATGCTTAATGTCACGCGTTTTTTTCGTGAATTGCGACGGGTGGGAGGACGGGTTTGACCAACGTCATCATCATTGGAGGCGGAATTGCCGGGGTTTCGGCTGCGGCCGCAATCGCTGTGGATGCATCGGTCACGGTGCTGGAAGCAGAGGACGCGCTGGCCTATCACGCGTCCGGACGTTCAGCGGCTATGTTTCTGAAAGCATACGGAAATCAAACTGTCCGAGCGCTGAATGAAGCGTCCGAGGATGCCTATCTTGCTGCAAATGTCCTTTCGCCTCGCGGTATGATGCTGCTTGGCAAAGCAGATGAGGCCGATGATTTCGAAACCGAGCGTATCAGTTTCGGCATGGAGCGTGTCAGTATCGCTGATGCCCAACAGGTCTTGCCGATCGTTAATGCAACCACCTGCGCGTTTGCGGGTTTTCTGGCGACAGCACAGGATTTGGACACCGACCTTTTGCTACAAACCTACCGCAAAACCGCTTTGGCCGCGGGGACGGAATTTGTGACAGGGGCCCGCGTGGACGCAATCAAGAAAAGCGGCAGCCGCTGGACCGTTCAAGCCGCCGAGCAAAGCTGGAGTGCCGACATCATCGTTAACGCAGCGGGGGCTTGGGCCGATGAGATCGCCACCCTCGCCGGTCTCACCCCTCTGGGCATCCAGCCTTACCGCCGATCAATTGCACGCGTCCCGGCGCCGGGCGATCATGATGTGCGCGATTGGCCATTTGTCGATGGCGTAAACGAGGCATGGTATGCCAAGCCCGATGCCGGAAAGTGGCTCATCTCACCAGCAGACGAAGACCCACTGACACCGCAAGACGCCTGGGCCGAAGACATGGTCCTGGCCGAAGGGATCGCGCGATATCAAGAGATGGTCACCACAGAGGTAACCCGCGTGGAAACCACCTGGGCTGGCCTGCGCAGCTTTGCGCCAGATCGCGCCTTGGTCATCGGGCCTGACGAAAGCGACCCGACATTTGTATGGTTAGCGGGCCAGGGTGGCTATGGCTTTCAAACAGCCCAAGCGGCCTCCCAGCTTTGCGCCGACAGCGTGCTGGTACGCGCTCCTGAACTGGACGCCAAAACCATCGCAGCCCTGTCGCCTGCCCGGTTCGCATGAAACGCCTGACCTCACCATCGGCGGCGCGCAATCGGGAGCCGATTGTCGAACTGCTGCGCAGTGTCGCACCAAAGCATGGACGCGCTTTGGAGATCGCAAGCGGGACTGGCCAACATATGTTGTATTTTGCTGCTGCCTTTCCAAGTATAACTTGGCAACCTAGCGATATTGACCCGGCCCGACTTGCTTCAATCCGCGACTGGTCCACCGATCATGCGGGCACCAACCTGAGGCCACCGATCCGTCTGGATGCGTCCAAATCCGACTGGGCCGCAACTCAAGACACCTATGATCTGATTGTGCTTATCAATCTTCTGCATCTCATACCTGCCGAAGCAGCGCACACGATTCTAGAAGAAATCGCCTTGGCGCTTGGCAAAGGCGGCACCGCTTTGATCTATGGGCCGTTCTTGCGTAATGGCGTTGCAACCAGTCCGGGCGATGCTGAATTTCATGCGCGTATCCAAAGCGAAAATCCCGAGGCAGGATATAAAGATCTAACCGATATTTGCACTTATATTGAATGTCTTGGGCTAGGTGTCACGACACATCATATGCCCGCAAACAACGTGGGCCTTGTGCTTCAGAAGTAACCCAGACCAAACGGCAATTCGCGCCGGGTCAAGATGCTTATCTGTGCCGCACATTCAGGTGGGACCGCTGATTGAAGCGTCGCCAATTCGGCTTCGATGATGCGCGCGAGGCAGGCCAGGGCTTCTGGTCCGGGCGCGTCATCGGCACGAAGATTTGTGAGAAATGTAGCGTTCAGAAGAACCGTTTTAATGCTGCCTGCAGGCTTTAACGAAATGACGCGGACCAGATCAGGAGCGTCTTCCAATTCACAAGCGGTGCCGCATTGCGCAACCGCGCCCGGAATAAACTGAAGGTTAAACCACTCAGCCACACTAACAATCCGTAAGCGTGCTTTATTGATATCATCGGTATAGCTAAGCCCGTCTGGCAAAATGATCTCGGCACGCAACGCATCTGCCGCATCACCGCTCAGATGGACCTGAACCGGGTCTGTGCTGCGCACAGTCAAAAGGATGCCAAGGGCAACCACAAGCAGGCCAATGGCGCTAAGAAAGATAAGGCGGATCATACCGACCTAAAAAGCGTTTAATCTGCTTACGTCAAGGTTAACCATCAACGCGGATCGCCGCATTCGTCGGATCATAGGGGCTGTCATCGACAATTTCGGCATCCCAGAGCTGATCCAACATTTTGACCTTCAATCTGGTGCCCGGCACCGCCAGATCGGGCGTGACATAACCCATCCCGATCGACTTTTCGAACGTCACCGAATACCCGCCCGAGGTTAGGCGACCAACACACGTGTCCCCATGATACAACACCTCGCGGCCCCATGGATCAGCGTCTGCAGGTCCATCAATCAGCAGCGTCACACATTTCGACCGCACCCCTGTTTCAAGCATTGCCGCCTTGCCGTGAAAGTTTTTGCCAAGGTCAATAAAGCGCGGCAGATCAGCCTCTTGGGGTGTGGCATCGCGGCCAAGTTCCGTGCCGAAAGCGCGATAGGATTTTTCCTGCCGAAGCCAGTTTTGCGCGCGTGCTCCCACCAGCTTCATGCCATGTTTTTCGCCCGCCTTTTCAAGCAGATCAAAGAGATAATTCTGCATCTCGATCGGGTGGTGTAGCTCCCAGCCAAGCTCTCCGGTATAGGCCACACGGATCGCGCGCACCGGGCACATGCCCAGTTCGATATCGCGGCATGACAACCACGGAAAACGGGTGTTTGATAGTGCCGTTCCGGGGTCAACATCTTTGATGATCTCTTTCAGAACATCACGGGATTTCGGTCCGGCGATGGCGAAAACACCCCATTTTGATGTAACATCTTCTTCGTTTATGCGGCCAAATTCAGCCTCTTTATCCATGATCGCTTTGTAAAGAAAATCCTGATCGTAGGCGTGCCATGCCCCGGCTGACACAAGGTAATAATCATCCTCGGCGACCCGAACGATGGTGTATTCGGTGCGCGTCGTCCCTGCATCGGTCAGCGCGTAAGTCAGGTTAATGCGACCGACTTTGGGCAGCTTGTTCGTGGTAAACCAATCAAGGAATGCGGTCGCACCGGGACCGCTGATACGGTGCTTGGTAAAGGCAGTGGCGTCGACAAGGCCGACCCCCTCGCGGATCGCCTTGGCTTCTTCAAACGCATATTTCCACCAGCCCCCACGGCGGAACGACCGGGCGTCGTGATCGAAAGTATCGCCGGCATCCAACGGACCAAAATAGTTCGGGCGCTCAAACCCGTTGACGCAACCGAACTGCGCCCCGCGGGCCTTTTGCCGGTCATATGCCGGGGCCGTGCGCAGCAGGCGACAGGCAGGGCGCTCTTCGTCTGGATGGTGCAGAATATAGACGTGTTCATACGCCTCTTCGTTCTTGCGGGCGGCGTAATCTGTCGTCATCCAATCGCCATAGCGCTTCGGATCGAGGGAGGCCATGTCGATCTCGGCCTCGCCTTCGGTCATCATCTGGGCAAGGTAATGCCCCGCACCGCCTGCAGCCGTAATGCCGAAGCTAAACCCTTCAGCCAGCCACATATTCCGCAAGCCCGGCGCCGGACCGATGAGCGGATTACCATCCGGTGTATAGCAGATCGGACCGTTGAAATCATCTTTCAAACCAACCTCTTCCGTGGTCGGGATGCGGTGGATCATCGACATGTATTCCTCTTCGATCCGTTCAAGATCGAGGGGGAAAAGATCGGCGCGGAAGCTGTCGGGCACCGCATATTCAAAGCGCGCGGGGGCGCCCCGTTCATAGGGGCCAAGGATCCAGCCGCCGCGCTCTTCGCGGACATACCATTTGGCGTCTGCGTCGCGCAGAACCGGATGCTCAGGGTTGGATTTACGCCATTCGACGAGTGCGGGATCAGGCTCGGTTACGATAAACTGATGTTCCACCGGGATGGCGGGGATCTTGATGCCCAGCAGTTTGGCCGTACGCTGCGCATGATTGCCTGTGGCGGTCACAACATGCTCTGCCGTGATCGTTGTCTGTTCGTCGGAAGCAACCAGATTGCCCCCCTTTTCGACCATCTTGGTAATGGTCACGACCCATTCAGACCCAGTCCAGTGATACCCATCAACCTGCCATTTCCGTTCAATGGTCACGCCGTGCTGACGCGCACCCTTGGCCATCGCCATCGTCACATCAGCAGGGTTAATGTAGCCGTCTGTGGGATGGTAAATCGCACCCTTCAGATCCTCGGTGCGCACCAGCGGATAACGCTCTTTGATTTGCGCGGGCGACAGCCATTCATAGGGCACGCCGCAGGTTTCCGCTGTGGACGCATACAGCATGTATTCGTCCATGCGTTCATCAGTTTGCGCCATGCGCAGGTTACCGACCACGTAAAAACCGGCGTTCAACCCGGTCTCTTCCTCAAGAGTTTTATAGAACTTGATGGAATAGTCATGAATATGGGTCGTCGCATAGCTCATGTTGAAGTAAGGCAGCAGACCCGCAGCATGCCAAGTAGATCCCGACGTCAACTCGTCCCGCTCAAGGAGCATCGTGTCCCATCCGGCTTTGCCAAGGTGATACGCAATCGACGTACCAACGGCACCGCCACCGACAACAAGAGCTTTGACATGGGTTTTCATCGACTGACTCCACTTCGTTCCAGCAATACCATGCCCAAACGACCGCTTGGGCCGTTTCAACCGCGCGACCCATTGCAGCGCGTTTCCGACGCAGGGGCGTTTCTTGGCAGCCAGAGGGAAAGTCGGTAGGGTGATACCAACACTTGGAGGCTTTTCCGATGCGCGCTTTGAAACTTATCATACCCAGTTTCCTGCTAGGCGCCGTTTTTGGAGCCGCGTTTTGGTATCTCGCCTCGCCGCTGTGGATCGATGTCGAAGTGAATGAGACAATCGCAACAAGCGGCACCCAGACCATCGCCGTTGGCACGCTGCGCGATGCAGATGCGGCGCATAAGGGGACGGGCGATGTGCGGATCGTGACCCGCGCTGATGGCGGGTTTGAGCTGCAACTGACGGATTTCGAGGTCACGAATGGCCCCGATCTGGAGGTATGGCTGTCCGCCCACCCCGATCCGCAGACGTCAGCGGACGTCAAAGAGGCCGCGTTCCTGTCGCTGGGCCAATTGAAAGGCAACATCGGCAATCAAGCCTATCCGATCCCTGCGGATGCGGATCTTGCAGCCTATGGATCCGCTGTGATCTGGTGCGAGCAGTTCGGAGTGTTGTTCTCTCCGGCGGCGTTGAGCCCTCCCAGCTAAAATACCAATAAAAGAGAGACTTACGTGATTACGACATCCACCGTTTCGGACACGCGCGCGCAGGTGGCGCGCTATCGTGGGGCCGGTGAAACCGTTGGTCTGGTGACAACGATGGGCGCGTTGCATGCCGGTCATCTTAGCCTGATGCAAGCGGCGCGGGCCAACCATGACCGCGTGGTCGCGACGATCTTTGTGAACCCGACGCAGTTTGGACAAATGGCCGATCTGGCCACTTACCCGTCAGATGACAAACGCGATCTGGAAATGCTATCCGACGAAGGCGTGGATTGCGTTTTTCTGCCCAAGGCGCCGACGATTTATCCGGCAGGCGACGAAACAATCGTCGAGACAACGCGCATGGCGAATATGCTACATGGCAAGGTGCGCCCAGGGCATTTTCGCGGCGTGACGACAGTGGTCGCGCGGCTTTTTAATATCGTGCAACCCGATGCCGCCTACTTTGGCGAGAAGGACTATCAGCAGTTGCAGATCATCAAGAAGATGGTGCGCGATCTGCATATGCCGCTGACCATCGAAGGGGTCGCAACGATGCGCGAGCCGGATGGGCTTGCCATGTCATCGCGCAATGTGCGCCTTGGCCCCGACGACCGCGCGGCAGCGGTGGTTTTGCACCGCTCGCTGATGGCGGCCGAGGCGGCAGCTGCCGCTGGCACTACGGTGGAAGAGATGTGGTCGGTCATTGCCGATCTTATCACCGCAGAGCCGCGCGCGACCCTCAAAGCGGTTGATATTGTCGAGGCCGAAAGCCTTGATCCGATCAGCGGGCCGCTGAAAGGCCCCACCGCCATTATGATCTCGGCCGAGTTTGGTGGCGTTCTTTTGATTGACCAGCATGTTGTGCATCCCGGAGCCTAAGCCATGAGTACTCAAAGCAAAATTCGCCGCACCACTGTTCCGCAGATCGCGGCGCGTAAAGGAGGTGAGCCGATTGTGTCGCTGACATCTTATCACGCGCATACCGCTGCAATCGTAGATAAATATGCGGATTTCATTCTAGTGGGCGACAGTCTGGGGATGGTGATGCATGGCATGGACAGCACTGTAGGCGTGTCGCTTGAAATGATGATCGTGCATGGCAAAGCGGTTGTGCGCGGGACACAAAAGGCGCTGGTCGTGGTCGATATGCCGTTTGGCACTTACGAAGAATCTCCAGCCATCGCGTTTCGAAACGCGGCTCACATCATGAAGGAAACCGGCTGCGGCGCGGTCAAGCTGGAGGGCGGCGCACGCATGGCCGAAACGATCCGCTTTCTGACTGAACGCGGTATTCCGGTGATGGCGCATATCGGTCTGACCCCGCAATCAAGTCACGTCATGGGCGGGTTCAAGACCCAAGGGCGGGATGAAGACAGCTGGCCCCTGCACGAGGCAGATGCGGCGGCTGTTACCGAAGCGGGTGCATTTGCGATTGTGCTGGAAGGCATGGTCGAGCCGCTGGCGGCCAAGATCACAACGCAGATCGCAATCCCCACGATTGGGATCGGTGCATCGGCGCAATGCGATGGCCAGATCCTTGTGCTTGAGGATATGCTGGGCCTAAATGCGTGGACCCCGAAATTCGTGAAAGTCTATGGCAATCTTGGTCCACAGATCGAAGAGGCGGTCAGCCAATACGCTGACGAAGTCAAATCGCGGGCATTCCCAACCGATGATGAGACTTATTCCTGACCGCAGCGGGCAGCAAAAAAAGAATATTCCCATCTTGTACTTCACCCTATAAGGCAATGTAACAGTTTTACGACGCCTTACAGGGTGGGGAACAATTCAATGCGCGAGCTGAACTATTGGACGAGCAAACGGTTGGTCATAACCGTGCTTGTTCTGAACGCCATCATGATCCTTCTTGGATATCTGGACGACAATATCTTCAAGCATTACGGCGAACGCATGGCGGGGACCTATATCTCGGTGATCTTGCTGCTTTTGCTTGGCGTCACGAATTTTCGGATCTATCTGCTTCGGCGCAGCCATTTGATCTGGTTGCTTATGGCCGTTGGCTTTGTTTTTCTGGCGTATGATGACCAATTCAAGTTCCACGAAGGGCTTGATCGGGACATTCACCGGTTCTTTGGCATGACCCAGACCCCGCTGACGGATCGATTGGATGATTTCATCATCGGCGCTTATGCGATTTTGGGGGCCGGCGCGCTTTACCTCGCCCGGGCCGAGATCATGCGCTACAAAATGCTGTTCGGTTATCTGGCGGTTGGCTTTTCGATTGTCGCGGTCTCCGTGGTTCTGGACGCAGTGACCAACGATAAGGCAGTTCTGGAATGGATGGGCCTGTCAGATGCGATGGTATCGACACTCAAAAAGATGCTCGGCACATTTGAAGAGGTCTGCAAACTAATGGCCGAAGCGGTCTTTCTTGCAGGGTTCTTTGAAGTTCTGCGCCGGGTCAGACGCGAACAAGCCGCCACGTCGGCAAACCTCGCCTCGGCCTAAAGCACCGCTCTTAATCAAGCCGCTTTTCAAGGTAATAGAACGCCTGCGAGCCCTTGTAATCGCTCAGCTGTCCAAAGACGCGGTAGCCCACTTTCTGGTAGACTGCGCGGGCCGCTTCACTGCGAGTTTCGAGGTGGATGCGCATACAATTGCGGGCCAGTGCATGGGTCTCTGCACGGTGCAAAAGCGCACGGCCGAACCCCTGACCTTGGTAGGCCTCGTCGACCCAAAGCTCGGCTATATGGGCGCTGCGAAACGCGATATCGCCTTTGCAACCGCCGCAAAGCGTGCCCGCCTCGTCTTCGAGCGTGAACAGAAACGTCTCGATATCGGCAGTCCGCAGAGTTTCGCCTGTTTCCACCAATCGCTCATGAAGGACACGCGCCTTGTCAGGATCGGTCGGGGTGTGCAGACGAAATTTTAGATCAGCCATCAGGGGTGGGCCGCCTAAAGCATTGCCGGAACAACTTGATCGGGTGGACGGTGGCCATCATCGAAGGTCTTGATATTAATCAGGACCTTCTCACCCATCTCCATCCGGCCTTCTTGTGTCGCCGATCCCATATGGGGCAGCAAAACCACATTGCCCAACTCGCGCAAGCGCGGATTTACATCAACACCATGTTCGTACACATCAAGACCCGCGCCTGCGATTTCGCCGGCACGCAGCATCCGTGTCAAAGCATTCTCATCAATCACCTCGCCCCGCGACGTGTTCACGATCACGGCTGACGGCTTCATGAGTTTCAAGCGCCGTGCGTTCATCAAATGAAAGGTCGAAGGCGTGTGCGGACAGTTGATTGAGACAATGTCCATCCGGCTCACCATCTGATCCAGGCTTTCCCAATAGGTCGCCTCCAGCTCGGTCTCGATCTCGGGACGGAGACGCTTTCGATTGTGATAATGGATTTGCATCCCAAAGGCCTTGGCGCGGCGGGCAACGGCCTGACCGATACGGCCCATGCCCAATATACCCAAACGCCGACCACCAACACGACCACCCAGCAAGGCCGTCGGCGCCCAACCCGTCCAGCGCCCGGTCTGCATCATCGCAAGCCCTTCAGGAATGCGCCGCGTGACACTGAGGATCAGCGCCATGGTCATATCTGCAGTGTCTTCGGTCACAACACCCGGCGTGTTGGACACCAAGATGCCCCGCTGCCGTGCGGTCGCCACGTCGATATGATCGACCCCGGCCCCATAATTCGCGATCAGCCTAAGACGCTCCCCTGCACCTGCGAGAGCTGCGGCATCAATCGTGTCGGTTACTGTGGGAACCAGAACATCAGCGCGCTTCATCGCTTCGGCCAGTTCCGCTTTGCTCATAGGCGCGTCATCACCGCGTAATTCAACGTCGAAAAGCTCTTTCATCCGCGTCTCGACGGCTTCGGGCAACCGTCGCGTAACGACAACACTCAGCCTTTTGGTGGGCATTGCGCGCCTCCTGATGCTTTCCTTGAATATCTCTTGATGGCAAAGTGGCAGCATTGAAGACGCGCCACAAGAGCGTGTGCAAAAAACTGATAAACGAGCAGTCGATATGAAAAGATTGGGAAAAAGCGTGGCTATCACGCTGCTGTGCCTTATCGGAGCACAAGCAGTAGCGTCCGAGCGTGGGCCGGTCACAAATTTGCCGATCCCAAGATATGTGTCGTTGAAAGCGTCGGAAGGCAACGTGCGGCGCGGCCCCTCTTTGACCCACCGGATCGACTGGGTTTTCAAGCGGCGGGACATGCCGCTGCGTATTACCGCTGAACACGGCCATTGGCGCCGCGTGCAAGATCGCGATGGCGCGGGTGGTTGGGTCCATTATTCGCTTTTATCAGGCACGCGCACAGTGATCGTGGATCAGGATTTACTGCAAATCCGCCGCAAACCAAATACGGATGCCAGCGTTGTGGCCCAGCTTGAGCTGGGTGTCGTTGCGCGGCTGGGCCCGTGTGATGATACATGGTGCCGCGTCAGTGCCGGAGGGCATCGTGGCTGGGCGGATAAAACCAAACTTTGGGGTGTCGCCAAGGACGAACTGCGCGATTAAGGCTTCCGCGCTGTTCCCATATAGATAATCGCAGTACCGGGCAGCCGCCCGAACGTAAAATCAAGGCGTCTGTTGATGCCGCGCGGACCCAGACCGGTCAACGCACCAACTTGAAAATCCGACTTGGCAAGGGCGGCCTTCAACTCGGCCGGTTTGATGAACATCGCGGGATCATGGGTGCCCTTGGGCAGCAAACCCAAGACATCTTCGGCCATGGTGATGACAGCGAGCCGCGCCAGCGGGTTGCGATTGATCGTATCAAACAAGAACATGCCACCGGGTTTGAGGACGCGTGCGGTTTCGTCCAGAACCTTTTGCAGGTCGCTGACATGCTCAAGCACATCAACGCAAACAACTGCATCAAACTGCGCGTCAGTATAGGGAAGCGCTTCACCAACGCCGACATCGTAGCGGATGTCGTGGTTACCTTGTCGCGCATGGGCCTGCGCTGCGGCGATTGCCTCGGCTGCCGGGTCGATGCCTGTCACATGCGCGCCACGCTCTGCCAACGCTTCGGCCATGAAGCCCCCTGCGCAGCCCAGATCCAAAACGGACTTTCCTTGCCAATCCATGAACTTGTCGAAATATGACAACCGTCCCGGCACCATGTTTTTCAACGTGCGCACCCAGCGGATATCATCCGACCACCAATCGGCGGCCACCTTGTCATAGATCGTCAGATCATTGCGTTGCATGTTCATAACAACGGACCTAGGCCCTTAGGCAGCCGTGTCGAGGCCGCGCCCTTTGAGCAACGCATCAACGCCCGGCAAGCGCCCACGGAACGCCGTATAAAGCGCTTCGGGATCTTTAGAGCCACCGGTCGAAAGGATATTTTCCTCAAGCTTTCGGGCCATTTGCAGATCAAACGGGCCGTCCGCTTCCTCAAAAGCGGCGAAAGCGTCGGCATCCATCACCTCGGACCACATGTAGCTGTAATAGGCGCTGGCATAGCCACCGCCGGAAAAGACATGCGCAAAGTGCGGCGTTGCGTGGCGCATACGGATCGCTGGGGGCATGCCGATACGGTCAAGGATTTCAGCCTGTTTGGCCATTGTATCGGCCGGAGCCTCACCATCATGGAACTCCAGATCAACGAGGGCAGAGGCGACATATTCAACCGTCTGAAAGCCCATGTCGTAATTGGCCGCTTCAAGCAGCCGTTCGAGCATATCTCGCGGCATCGGCTCGCCCGTTTCGGCGTGGGTGGCAAATTGCGACAAAACCTGGGGCACTTCGAGCCAGTGTTCATAAAGCTGGCTGGGCAGTTCGACGAAATCACGTGGGACGGATGTACCGCTGACCATCTCGTAGGTGACATCGCTCAGCATTTGGTGCAGGGCGTGGCCAAACTCATGAAAGAGTGTACGCGCATCATCATAAGAGAGTAATGCAGGCTGATTTTCAGGCGGTTTCGCAAAATTACACACATTTACGACGATGGGCCTGATATTGCCTTCCAACCGCTGTTGGGCACGCATCGCGGAACACCAAGCACCAGAACGCTTGCCGCTACGGGCGAAATAGTCCCCCACAAAAATGGCAATATGTTCGCCGTCGCGGGAGACCTCCCAAGCGCGGCATTCAGCATTATAAAGCGGGACGTCGACCGATTTGAACTCAAGACCAAACAGACGGCTCGCACAATCGAAGGCTGCGTCAATCATCCGATCAAGCTGCAGATACGGCTTCAAAACGGCCTCATCCAGATCATGTTCTTGCTTGCGGCGCTTTTCGGAATAATACCGCCAGTCCCACGGCTCCAGATCTCCGTTGACGCCATCGCTTTGCATCATCTGCTTGAGGATCCAAGCATCGGCGTCGGCCTGCGCTTTGGCTGGGCGCCAGACGTTCATCAGCAACTCGCGCACGCGCTCAGGCGTCTTGGCCATTTCGGTTTCAAGGCGGTAAGTGGCGTAGTTTTCATAGCCCAACAGCTTGGCCTGTTCGTGGCGCAGTTCAAGCATTTGGCGGGTCAGGTCGCGATTGTCAGTCTCGCCCCCCATTGCCCCGCGCGAGGTCCAGGCCTCATAGGCTTTCGCGCGCAGATCGCGGCGGGACGAGAATTGCAGGAACGGCACAATCAGCGACCGCGACAGCGTGATGACGTACCCATCGACGCCTTTTTCCTCGGCCGCTGATTTGGCAGCCGATTGCAGAAAATCGGGCAGGCCATCAAGATCATGCAGATCAAGCGCCATGAACCAGCCACGTTCATCGCTTAGCAGATTTTGTGAAAACTGCGTACCAAGCGTGGAAAGTGTCGTGTTGATCTCTTTCAATCGGTCCCGATCCGCACCTTGAAGTGCGGCCCCCGCACGCACGAAATTCCTGTGTTTAAGGTACAAGACACGCGCCTGCTCGGCTGTCAGATCAAGGCTGTCTTTGGTTTCCCAAAGAGCATTGATCCGGTCGAAAAGGGCTGCGTTCAGGGTGACATCGGTCGAAAATGCCGCCAGTTGCGGCGAAAATGCCCGCATCAACGCTTCGCGCGTGTCGTTGCTGTCCACGCCAGCGACTGTGTAGAAAACCGTCAGCACCTGATCGAGCTTCTTACCCGCTTTTTCAAGCGCCTCGATGGTGTTTTCGAAACTGGGCGTTTCAGCCTGATCCGCAATCGCATCAATTTCGGACCGGGCCTGCGCAAGCGCAACGTCAAAGGCGGGTTCAAAATGCGCATCCTCAACCTGATCGAAGGGCGGCATTTGAAATGGCGTGGTCCAGTCGGCAAGCAGAGGGTTGGTCATTGGCGATCTCCTTTGTTGAATAGGTAGGGGCGCAAGGGCCCTCTGTCCATTCAGCCAGCGCTGCAAACCGGACAATCGCGGCGCTTTTTCAGCGCGATTTTGCGCGTCTCGCCGTAAAGCGCATCATAAATCAGCATCTCGCCGCGAAGGGGTGTGCCCGCCCCCGCTGCCAGCTTGAGCGCCTCGACCGCCATCATGGACCCCACAACACCAGGAAGTGGGCCGATCACACCCGCTTCGGCACAGCTGGGCGCCAATGCATCGGCCGGAGCTTGCGGGAAAATGCACTGATAGCAGGGGCCACTATAGGCAGGGTCAAAGACACTGATCTGCCCTTCCCACTGGCTCAACGCACCGGAAATAAACGGTTTTTGCAGTTCAACACAGATGCGGTTTACCAAGTATCGCGTCTCGAAGTTATCAGAGCCATCAAGGACAATGTCGTAGTCTTCGATCAGATCGCGCGCGATGTCTTCGGTCAAACGGCGATGATAGGGACGGACATTCGCAAAGGGGTTTTGCGCCATGATGGCAGCTTCAGCACTGAAAACCTTGGGCGTGTCGATGTCAGCATCGCGGTGGATAACCTGCCGTTGCAGGTTCGAGTTATCGACCAGATCATCGTCAATCACGCCAAGCATGCCGATCCCTGACGCCCCAAGGTATAACAGCGCAGGAGAGCCCAATCCGCCTGCCCCGACGACCAGAACCCGTGTGTTCTTGATGCGCTTTTGGCCAGGGCCGCCGATTTCGCGCAGAACAATGTGGCGGGCATAGCGCTCTAGTTCGACCGCAGCAAAGGTGCCTTCTGGAGCGGGATCCGGATCAGCTTTCACAGGGTTTGTTTTGGCCCGGATCGCCATCAATCCGCGACGATAAAGCAAGACCACACCGATACCCGCGCCGATCAACAACCACAGAACGGGGCTATATCCTGTTGCCTCGCGCAGTGGATGACCATCGGGCAAACCGACCTGAATAATCATGACGCCCACATAAAGCAGACCGATCATGATCCAGCGCGCCTGATGCGGCGTTTTCATGAGATGACCAATCACCCAAAGCGTGATGGCCATGGTGAAAACCACGATCATGTGACTGTCATTCCTTAATGCGTCCCTGTCGATCCAAAGCCGCCCTGCCCGCGTTCCGACGCCGCAAGACCACCGGCCAGTTCGAACCTAGCTTGCACCACCGGCGCGACCACCATTTGCGCAATGCGCATGCCATGCGAAATGTGGAAAGGGCCTGTGCCGGCGTTCAGCACAATGACGCCCAACGGACCGCGATAGTCACTGTCGATCGTGCCCGGGCTGTTGGGCAATGTAATGCCATGCTTCAACGCAAGGCCCGATCTGGGACGGATCTGAACCTCAAACCCGGTCGGAATTTCCAAACTCAAACCCGTTGGGATCAGGGCGCGGCCCTGTGGTTCCAGATGGACACCCTCCTCACGCTCAGCAGGTGGGAAGTTGGCGCGCAAATCAGCGCCGGCGGCACCCGGCGTTTCGTAGGAAGGCAAGCCAAGCCGGATATCGGCGTCTTCAAGCCATTGAAATCGCAAGAGAGTCGTCATCCAAGCGCCTCTGCGATGCGCGCTGCAAG
This sequence comes from uncultured Paracoccaceae bacterium, assembly GCA_937883775.1. Taxonomy (GTDB): domain Bacteria; phylum Pseudomonadota; class Alphaproteobacteria; order Rhodobacterales; family Rhodobacteraceae; genus JAHTBL01. Next base: position 35,452 of record CAKZXZ010000164.1, on the reverse strand, counting down.
CTGGCGTGAGACGTCTGATTTGGGCATCCGTGGCCAATCCTCGGCACCGTCTTGGGTAATCAGCGTCACATCATTTTCCGTCCCGCCCATGATGCCCGTCTCTGGCGACACGTCATTGGCGACGATCCAATCACAACCCTTGCGAAGCCGTTTCGCAGTAGCATGGGCAATCACGTCATCTGTTTCGGCCGCAAAGCCGATCACAAGCTTGGGCCGCCCCGTTTTCAACTGCGCGACACCCGCCAGAATGTCTGGGTTTTCGGCAAAGGACAGGATTGGCAGGCCATCCCCTTCTTTCTTGATCTTGCTGTCTGACGCGCTTGTGACATGCCAGTCGGCCACGGCCGCTGCAAAAATCGCCGCATCTGCCGGCAAAGCAGCCATAACCGCGTCTTTCATCGCGCGCGCAGTTTCCACCCGAGTAATCTGTGCCGCGCGTGGCATTGCAGCACTTGCAGGCCCGGTGACGAAATGCACCTCGGCACCCAAATCGGCCAGCGCGTTGGCAAGCGCAGTGCCTTGCGCCCCGGACGAGCGGTTGGCGATATAGCGCACAGGATCAATCGGCTCGTGGGTGGGACCTGACGTGATAAGAATGCGCTTGCCCTGCAACGATCCCTCGCCCAAAGCGGCTGCGATACCATCAACAATTTCAAGGGGTTCACTCATCCGGCCCGGGCCATATTCACCGCATGCCATGTCGCCACTATTTGGCCCGACCGACAAAACACCGTCCGCCTGCAGCGTGGCCAGATTGCGCTGTGTTGCGGGATGATCCCACATCCTCACATTCATTGCAGGCGCGATCAGAACACGTTTGTCAGTCGCCAGAAGCAAAGTGGAAGCCAGATCATTCGCCAAACCCGCCGCCATCTTTGCCATCAGATCAGCAGAGGCAGGCGCCACAACGACCAGATCTGCGGCGCGCGACAGCTCGATATGGCCCATTTCGGCCTCGTCGGTCAGATCGAACAAATCGCGGTAAACCTTTGTACCCGCCAGTGCAGACACTGAAAGGGGGGTCACAAACTGTTCTGCGGCGCGGGTCAGGACAGGCGTGACTTGCACATCGCGCTCTCGCAAACGACGGATGAGATCGAGCGATTTGAACGCAGCGATTCCGCCGGAAATAATCAAGAGAACGTGTTTGCCCGCCAACATGTGCAGTGCCTTTTGCCGTGTTCAGTGCCCCAAGCTCTAGGCAAGAGGGGGGCTGGTGGCAAGGCTATTGGCAGGATGCGACAGCGTGAACCACTGTCGCATCCAGAGTTTTAGTTAAAGAATTCAAAGACTTCTTTGGACTGCCCTTCAAGGCTTTTGCGCATCTTGCCAAAAGCGGCAGCCTCAAGCTGGCGAACACGCTCTTTAGACAGACCCAACTCATTGCCAAGGCTTTCGAGGGTGCGCGCATCATCACGAAGCTTCCGCTCGCGGACAATAAAACGCTCACGCTCGTTCAGTCCGGACAGCGCTGTCAAAAGCCAATCGCGCAGGGTGTCATTGTCGTGATTGTCTTCGACAATGGCCGAACTTTGTGGGCTGTCATCTTCAAGCGCGTCAATCCACTCGCGACCTTCGTCCTCGGTAGATTGCGTCGCGTTGAGCGAATAATCAGAACCCGCAAGACGACCTTCCATCATCTCGACGTCGTGCAACGGAACGCCAACCTCGGTCGCGATCATCTGGCGCATCTGGTGCTTATCAAGACGCTCACCAACGGCTGCCGCTTCCCGCTCAAGCCGGGCTTGAACGCGGCGCATGTTGAAGAATAGCGACTTTTGCGATGACGTTGAGCCGGTGCGCACCATCGACCAATTGCGCATTACGTAGTCTTGAATAGACGCTTTGATCCACCAAACGGCGTATGTCGAAAACCGAACACCACGATCCGGGTCAAACTTGTCTGCGGCCTTCATAAGGCCCAAACCCGCTTCCTGGATCAGGTCGTTCATCGGCGCGCCATAGCGCTTAAATTTCGATGCCATCGAGATCGCCAGACGCATGTAAGCTGTCACCAAACGGTGCAGGGCGGCCTCGTCGCGCTCGTCGCGCCAAGCATAGGCCAACCTAAGTTCAGTTTCGGCGTCAAGCAGTTCAGCGCGCATTGCGCGGCGGGAAAGGGATTGATCTGAGTAACCATCAAGTGCCATGTCTAAACCCCCGGTTTTGGCTGCCACACTTTGTGGCGTTTGATAGGGATACGGTGCGACAAAGTGGTTGGATCACAACGGGACGAAAAAAATCGACTGCCGGCCTTGTCTTTCGTTTTGGGAGGATCAGCGAGCGGCAAGTCCAGTTTCGCAGAACAGCTTGTCGTTCAAGACGGCGGCACGCGGGGCTATATCGCGACGGCCCAGGTCTGGGACGCCGAAATGAAGGCAAAGGTGGCACGCCATCAAGCAATGCGTGGCGAAGGTTGGCTGACAGTGGAAGAGCCGCTTGATATTGCTGCGGCACTCGCAAAGATGAACGATGTCGACACAATTTTAGTCGATTGCGCGACGCTTTGGTTAACGAACCAATTGCTGGCAGAGGCTGATCTTGACGCCGTTTCGAATGAATTCGTTGCTGAACTAGCCACCGCTCCGCAACGTATTATCATCGTCTCAAACGAGGTCGGTCAGGGCATCGTGCCCGACAACGCAATGTCGCGGACCTTTCGGGAAGCACAGGGGCGGCTGAACCAGAAAATCGCAGCGGAGGCCGATTTGGCAGTCGTGGTCATGGCCGGTTTACCGATGGTTTTAAAAGGGATCTTGCCATGAGCCGTTTCTGGATGGTGCGCCATGGCCCCACCCATGCCAAATCTATGGTCGGCTGGTCGGACATCCCAGCAGATCTGAGCGATCATGCAGCACTGGCCCGGTTGCGCGCCTACCTTCCAGATGCGCCGGTGATCTCATCCGACCTGATACGGGCAACGGCCACCGCCGATGCCGTTCAAGACGACCGACCGCGCCTGCCCCACAATGCCGATCTGCGTGAAATCAATTTTGGCGCGTGGGAGCTGCAGACCTTTGCCGATGTCGAAGCCGAAACACCCGAACTGATCCGCGCCTATTGGGAACAACCCGGCGATGTACGTCCGCCCGGCGGCGAAAGCTGGCACGACGTGCAGGCCCGTGTCGATGCCGCCATTGATGCACTGATCGGAACTGCGCCGGACATCATCGTTGTTTGCCATTTCGGCGTGATCCTGACGCAAGTTCAACGCGCCCTCGGGATCAGCGCCTATGACGCCTTTGCCAACCGGATCGACAACCTCTCTGTCACGGATATGAGTTTTGACAACAGCTGGCATATCGGCGCGATCAATCATTGCCCGTGATGCAAAACCCAACAATTTCGCGCTGTTCAAACGCTTGAGCCCGCGGTTAACTTTCATTTTATGACATATGACCTTTACATCGGCGACCGGACTTTTTCTTCATGGTCGCTGCGCGGCTGGCTTATGCTGAAGGCTTTTAAGCTGCCCCATCGTACGCATTTGGTGGGCCTTTATTCCGGCACGATGCGCGAAGATCTTGCAGATATGGCGCCCGCAAGACTGGTGCCTGTTTTGAAGATGCCGCAAGGCGACGTAGTGCAAGACACGCTCGCGATGGCCGAAACACTTCATGAACAGCACCCTGACGCGGGCCTGTGGCCCATAGACCCATCAGCGCGGGTCTTCGCGCGGTGGATTGTCGCCGAAATGCACGCGGGATTTGGCGCATTGCGGGACGCGTGCCCGATGGATCTAAGCCATAGTTGGGTGGATTTTCCGGTGAGCGATGCAGTGCAGGCCGACATATCCCGGATCGAAACCCTCTGGTCCGAAGCACGGTCGAAATTCGGATCAGGCGGGCCTTGGTTGTTTGGATCCTATTCGCTGGCAGATGTGTTTTATGCACCCGTCGCCGCGCGCATCGCCGGCTACGACTTACCGGTGAGCGCCGCCGCTCAAGCCTATGTCAGCGCCCACCTTGCCGATCCACTGTTTCGACAATGGCGCGCCATGGGCGCAACCCGATCCTACGACCCGCACCCTTATCAGCAGGCGCTCAAGACGCGCGACTGGCCGGGCCCAGCGCCCTTGACCGCACGCGCTGTTGAACGTGGGCCTTCGGTGAATGCAGCCTGCCCCTATTCCGGCAAGCCGGTCACGCATTTCATGGAATGCGGCGGGGTAATCTATGGCTTTTGCAATGCCTTTTGTCGCGACAAAACAATTAACGACCCCGCGGCGTGGCAAGACTTCATGGACGTTTACCAATCGTAAACACCTTGTGCGTTAACCATCCCTAACAACGGTTAACGGAGATATCATGGTCGCGCACGCCTACACGGTCGCTTTTGAAGGCGTCGAGGCCCGCATGGTAGAGGTACAATGCGCTGTCACGGCGGGCCTGCCGGCTTTTTCCATTGTGGGCCTGCCCGACAAGGCGGTGTCAGAGGCACGCGAGCGTGTGCGCGCAGCGATGACGGCCATGTCGATCGCGCTGCCGTCCAAGCGGATCACGGTCAACCTCTCGCCCGCAGACTTGCCGAAAGAAGGTTCGCATTTCGACCTGCCCATCGCGATGGCACTTCTTGCTGCGTTGGACATCATTCCGGGCGAAGACGTCGAAAGCTGCGTGGCGCTTGGGGAATTGGCCCTGGACGGTGTGCTTGTGCCAGTGATCGGCGCGTTGCCCGCCGCAATGGCAGCCGCAGAAGAAGACCGCGGTTTACTATGCCCGAAAGCCTGCGGGTCTGAAGCAGCCTGGGTCGGCGCAACCAAAGTGACGGCGGCCAACACATTGCTGGACGTGGTGCGGCACTTTACCGGAGAGCACGTGATCGACGCCGCACAACCCGGCGAGGTCGCCCTTTCGAGCTTTGGCAAGGACCTGCGCGATGTCAAAGGCCAGGAACGCGCAAAACGCGCGCTTGAGATTGCGGCGGCTGGGCGGCATCATCTTTTCATGGTTGGCACGCCCGGTTCGGGTAAATCGATGTTGGCAGCACGCGTGCCCAGTATTTTGCCGCCACTGTCGCCAGTTGAGGCGTTGGAAACCTCGATGATTCATTCGCTTTCCGGGCTTCTTGACGAAGGTGGCATTTCCCGTGCGCGGCCCTTCCGCGAGCCGCATCATACGGCCTCAATGGCCGCCATCGTGGGCGGCGGACGCGGCGCAAAGCCCGGCGAGATATCTCTCGCCCATAACGGTGTCCTGTTCATGGACGAGTTTCCAGAGTTTCCGCGCGCAGTTCTCGAGACACTGCGCCAACCGATTGAAACAGGTGAGGTGATGGTCGCACGCGCCAATGCGCATATCCGCTATCCTTGCCAGTTCATGCTGATCGCGGCCGCAAACCCGTGTAAATGCGGATATCTAAGCGATCCCGCACGGGCCTGCGCCCGCGTCCCGCATTGCGGCGAAGACTATCTTGGGCGCATTTCGGGGCCATTGATGGACAGGTTCGATCTACGTGTCGAAGTGCCCCCTGTTGGCTATCAGGATCTCGATTTGCCGCCCTCGGGCGACAGCTCTGCCGACGTCGCAGCACGGGTTGCTGCTGCGCGCGCGGTACAGGCCAACCGTTTTGAGGGGATCGCAAACGCACGGGTGAACGCAGACGCAGAAGGCCCGCTGCTGGCTGAGATCGCGACACCCGATGCCGAAGGGCGCGCTTTTCTCAGCAAAGTGGCCGAGCGCTTTGGCCTGTCCGCACGCGGCTATCACCGCGTTCTGCGTGTCGCGCGCACCATCGCCGATCTAGACGGATCAGCCGCCGTGCGACATCCGCATATCGCCGAAGCTGTGAGCTACCGCATTGTCACGGCACGAGAGGTCTAGCGTTTTGCTTCAATCGCTTGCCAGATTTTTTCGGCAACATTGATGCCGTCAAATCGCTCAAGCTCCTGAATGCCAGTGGGCGAGGTCACATTGATTTCGGTCAGATAGTCACCAATCACATCAATCCCGACAAAGATCTGTCCGTGCTCGCGCAGCGTTGGCCCAATCGCTTCGCAAATGTCATGCTCACGCTGGGTCAGACCCACCTTTTCAGGCTTTCCGCCAACATGCATGTTCGACCGCGTTTCGCCTGCGGCCGGAACACGGTTGATGGCGCCAACGGGGGCGCCGTCGACCAGAATGATCCGCTTATCGCCTTGAGAGACGTCAGGCAAAAACTTTTGGGCGATCAAAGGCTCGCGGTTGATACCAGTGAAAAGCTCGTGCAGCGAAGCCAGATTGCGATCATCGGGGCCAAGGCGGAACACACCCGCACCGCCATTTCCATAAAGCGGCTTGAGGATCATATCGCCATGTTGGGCCTTGAACGCCTTGAGCGTTTCAAGATCGCGCGCAATCGTGGTGGGGGGGGTCAGCTCTGGGAAATCCAAAACCAGAAGCTTTTCTGGGTAGTTGCGCACCCAAAAAGGATCGTTGACGACCAGCGTCCGGGGGTGGATCCGGTCCAAAAGATGCGTCGTGGTGATGTAGGACATATCAAATGGCGGATCCTGACGGAGCCATACAACATCGAAATCTTCGAGATCGACCGCACGTTGGGGGCCAAGGTCAACGTGATCGCCTTGCACGCGTCGCACGGTGAAATCATGCCCGCGCGCTGTGATATTGCCTGCCTCATAGGCAAGCTGATCCGGCGCATAGTAGAAAAGCCGGTGCCCGCGCGCCTGCGCCTCTTCAGCCAAACGAAAAGAGCTGTCAGCATTGATATCAACCTGAGCAATCGGATCCATTTGAAACGCGACTTTAAGAGATTTGGCAGGCATCGCAGGCACTCCATCACAGCGGAGCCTTTACATGACCCAGCCGGACGACAGGTGCAATGGCGTCAAAACTGCCCGAAGGCGTTTTCAAGAATTTCAACGGCACCGCCATCATCGACAAGCGCCACATCAAAGCGCGCATCGGTGTCCTGCCCATTCGGCTGTGTGCCCAGAAATTGTGCAGCAGAGGCCATGATCCGCCCAATTTGACGGGCAGAAACGCGCGCTGCAGCAGCTGCGAAATCGCGCGCTTTCTTTACTTCGACAAAAATCACACCGCCTGTGTCGGGATCACGCAAAATAAGATCAATCTCGCCACCGCCACCGCGCCAGCGTTCGGCAAGCGTTGCACACCCGGACGCCCCATACTGGCGCATGACGGCGCGTTCGGCAGCAAGCCCGCTGTGATAACCAACCGCCCCTGTCATGGCTTTTTTCCTAGTTCGAGCGCCATCTGATAGACTTCGCGGCGCGGTACAGACAGCGCACCAGCAACAACTGTTGCGGCATCTTTCACCGAGTGATTTTGCAATGCATCTTTCAAAGCGGCCTCAATATCTTTTTCACCAGCGGCGACCTTTCCAGGCCGGTCAATCAGCACCACAACCTCGCCCTTTACCGCGCGCGATTGAAAATCATCCGACAAAGAAGCGAGCGTTCCGCGCGCCACTTCCTGAAATTTCTTAGTCAGTTCCCGGCATATCACCGCCAAACGATCTTGCCCAAGACTATCGCGCGCATCGGTTAATAACCCATGAAGCCGTTTAGGGCTTTCATAAAGCACAAGCGTCCCGCTGATCTCGCGCAGGTCTGACAGCCATGTCTGACGATGCGACTTGGATGAGGGTGCAAAGCCCGCAAAGAAAAACCGATCACTGGGCAAACCGGCAACTGTCAGGGCGGCAAGGATGGCCGATGGGCCGGGCGTGCTGTCGACTGCGATCTCGGCCTCGATTGCGGCCCGGGCCAGTTGGTAGCCAGGATCGGCCACAAGCGGCGTGCCTGCCTCGGAGGCATAGGCGAGCGATTTGCCAGCACGCATTTCAGCCACCAGCCGGTCGCGCACAGTAGGGGCGCTGTGTTCGTGATAGGCCACGATCTGACGGTCGCGCAACGGAACGCCATGAATTTCCATCAGTTTTCGCAAAGTTCGCGTATCTTCCGCTGCCAGAACATCCGCAGAGGCCAGCACATCCAACGCCCTCAGAGTGATGTCGCGCGCGGTGCCAATTGGCGTCGCCACAAAGGTGAGACCGGCGGATAATGGCACGAGGCGGTGATTCAAGCCTAGACCCTTTGGTTGAGGCGTTTATGCTCGGGTTTAACGCGGAGAATCCGCATCGAGGGAGTGTTATGTCCATGTTCGCCGTTTTCCAGAAGACCCGCAAGTATGCCATCCGGGCGATTGCCGCGCTGTCGTTTGCAGCCCTTGCCGCATGTGAACCGATCCAGTTGACCGGCCCTGTGGGCGGCGGCGGTGGCCCCACGATCAACACCGCAGCCCCCGTTCCGGTGGCCTTGCTGGTGCCGGGTGGCGGCAGTGCGGGTGATGGCATCGTTGCGCGCGATCTGGAAAATGCGGCCCGTCTTGCAATGGCAGATCTGCGAGGCGTCGAGATCGATTTGCGCGTCTACAACACGGGCGGCAATGCCCAGCAGGCCGCAGCCCTTGCCCAACGCGCGGTTGACGACGGCGCAAAGGTGATCCTTGGGCCCCTGTTTGCCGAAGCTGCCAACGCGGCCGGTGTTGCTGTGGCCGATGACGGCGTCAACGTGCTCTCGTTCTCGAACAACACCTCGATTGCTGGCGGCAATGTCTTTGTTCTGGGCAGCACATTCGATAACACCGCCAACAGGCTGGTGAATTACGCCAAGCGGCAAGGAAAGCAGCGTATCCTTGTTGTTCATGCCCGCAACCTTGCAGGTCAGGTCGGGCGGGACGCGATCCGCAAAGCGCTGGCACGCCATGGCGTCGCGCAAGCTGGCATCACAGAGTATGAATTTTCGCAGGAAGGCGTTTTGTCAGCCGTGCCACGCATCGAAGGGGCAATCTCGGCTCAGGGGGCTGACGCGATCTTCCTGACCTCAGACACCGCGGGCGCCTTGCCGCTTTTCGCACAGATGCTGCCAGAGGCTGGCGTGACGCCTGCGGATACGCAGTTCATCGGTCTGACCCGCTGGGACATCCCCCAGCAAACGCTGGCGCTGTCTGGTGTACAAGGCGGCTGGTTTGCGCTGCCGGACCCCACAATGTCGGCGCGTTTCCGGTCGCGCTATGAGGCAGCTTACGGCGCAGCCCCGCACCCGCTTGCCGGGCTTGCTTTTGATGGGATTGCGGCCATCGGTGCCTTGGTTGGTCAAGGCAACCGTGATGCGCTGCAGGGATCGGCATTGACCCAGGCGTCCGGGTTTGTCGGGACGAATGGCGTCTTTCGTTTGCGCGCGGATGGGACTAATCAGAGGGCATTGGCCGTCGCAACGGTCCGCAACAATCAGGTGGTGATCCTTGACCCTGCCCCAACAAGTTTCCGCGGCGCTGGTCTCTAGTCCGGACGAGCTGACATTCGAAACAGCCCCTCAACTGATCCGCCCGGCGTCTGACATCTTTGACGTCGCGGCTTTGGACCGGGCGTTGGACGCTGCTTTGGCACCGATCAGCGATCCGGCCAAAATTCGGGCCGAGACCGTCAAACACCTGTCAGCTGCGCGCAAAGCAGGGCGCACCGTGATCGCAGACGCTTTCACGGCAGATCCGTTCAATTCGAGCGATGCGACCCGCAGTTATGCCTGGTTGACCGACCGCCTTGTCACAACAGCGTTTCGAATTGCCACCACCGTCTTGCATCCGCTTGCCAACCCGACCGAGGCCGAACAGCTTTGCGTGATCGCCGTAGGGGGATATGGCCGCAACGAGATGGCGCCCCATAGCGATGTCGATTTACTATTCCTGACGCCTTACAAGATCACGCCCTGGGCCGAGAGCGTCATTGAATCGATGCTGTATATCCTGTGGGATCTGCGCCTGAAGGTGGGCCATGCAAGCCGCACGGTGAAAGACTGCATGCGGCTCGCGCGTGAGGATTACACGATCCGCACATCGCTCCTTGAGATGCGCTGGCTGGATGGCAAGCAAGGGCTGTTCGACACGCTGAGAACCCGCCTTTCCGAGGGCCTTTTTTCAAACACCGTCAGCGATTTCATTGACGCCAAACTGGCCGAGCGTGATACCCGTCACACCAAACAGGGTGGGCAGCGCTATGTGGTTGAACCAAATGTAAAAGAGGGCAAAGGCGGGCTGCGCGATCTACAATCGCTGTTCTGGATTGCGAAATACATGCATGGCGTTACCGATGCGCGGCAATTGGTCGATCTGGGCATGTTCTCGGATGAAGAGTTCGAAACCTTCGTGCAGGCAGAGGATTTCCAATGGGCCGTACGCTGCCATCTGCATCTAATTACCAATCGCGCGATGGATCAGCTGACCTTTGATCTGCAAGTCGAAGTGGCCGAGCGGATGGGCTATACAGATCGCGCCGGCAGACGCGCGGTCGAGCATTTCATGCAGGACTATTTTCGCCATGCCACGTCGGTGGGCGATCTAACCCGCATCTTCCTGACCGGGCTCGAGGCGATCCACGCAAAGTCCGAACCAATGCTGGCCAGGTTCTTCAAGCGCAAGAAGAAGGTCGCAGCGGGGTATGAGATCCTGCACAACCGCATCACAATCGCCGATGAAGCCAGCTTTCTGTCCGACAAGCTGAACCTGCTGCGGCTTTTTGAAGAAGCGTTGCGCACGGGCTATCTGATCCACCCGGACGCGATGCGCCTCGTAGCTGCCAATCTAGACCTGATTGATGACGAGTTGCGCAACACTGCCGAAGCGCGGCGCATCTTTCTTGATCTGTTGCTCAAGCATGGCAACCCTGAACGCGCGCTGCGGCGCATGAACGAATTGGGCGTGCTGTCCGCCTTTATTCCCGAGTTTGAGCCCATCGTCGCAATGATGCAGTTCAACATGTATCACAGCTACACGGTCGACGAGCACACGATCCAGTGCATCTCCAACCTCGCGCAGATCGAGCGCAAGGAACTGGTCGAAGAGCTGCCCGTCGTCTCTGGGATTTTGAAGGATGGTGTGAACCGCAAGGTTCTCTATGTGGCTTTGCTGCTCCACGATATCGGCAAAGGACGGGACGAGGATCACTCGGTTCTGGGTGCCCGCATCGCACGCAAGGTGGCGCCCCGGCTGGGGCTGAAGAAGAAAGAGGTCGACACAGTCGAATGGCTGGTGCGCTATCACCTGCTGATGTCCGACATGGCGCAGAAACGCGATATTGCAGACCCGCGCACCGTGCGCGACTTTGCAAAGGCCGTGAAGACGAAAGAGCGGCTTGATCTGCTGACCGTGTTGACCGTCTGCGATATCCGGGGCGTTGGTCCGAATACGTGGAACAACTGGAAGGCCGTCCTGATCCGCGCGCTCTACCGCCAAACCCAGCGTGCCTTGGAAACCGGGCTGGAAGATCTCAACCGCGAGAACCGCGGCGCTGAGGCGAAAAAAGCCTTGCGCGAGGCGCTGACCGATTGGGATGCAAAGGAAATCCGCGCCGAAATCGCGCATCACTATCCGCCCTATTGGCAAGGCTTGCACGTCACCGCGCACATCGTTTTCGCCAATATGCTGCGGGGTATTGACCCCGATGAAATCCGCATTGACCTGCATCCTGACGAAGACCGCGACGCCACACGTGCCTGTTTCGCGATGGTCGATCATCCCGGCATTTTCAGCCGGGTCTGCGGCGCGTTAGCCTTGGTCGGCGCAAACATCGTCGATGCCCGCACCTTCACAACCAAAGACGGCTTTGCCACAGCCGCATTCTGGATACAGGACGCTTCCGGTACCCCCTATGAGGCCAGCAAGCTGCCACGCCTGCGAAAGATGATCGAGCGCACATTGGCCGGAGATGTCGTCGCCCGCGACGCGTTGGTGCCAAAAGACAAGATCAAAAAGCGCGAGCGGGCTTTCAAGGTGCCGACCTCGATCACCTTCGACAATGAAGGCTCGGATATCTACACCATCATCGAGGTGGATACCCGCGACCGCCCTGGCCTGCTCCATGATCTGACGCAAACGCTTGTGGCTTCCAACATCTACATCGCCAGCGCTCTTATCGCGACCTATGGCGAGCAGGTGGTGGACACGTTCTACGTCAAGGACATGTTCGGGCTGAAATTCCACTCGGAAGCCAAGCAGAAAAGCATCGAAAAACGCCTGCGCGATGCCATCGCCAAAGGCGTTGAACGGGCTGCCGAATGAAGCCGATCCGGCTGGTCTCGGGGTTTCTGACCGTTGGCGTCTGGACCTTGCTCAGCCGCGTGCTGGGCTTTGTGCGCGACGCGACTATCGTGGCGCTGCTGGGCACCGGGCCTTTATATGAGGCCTATGTGGTCGCGTTCCGCCTCCCCAACATGTTCCGCCGTTTCTTTGCCGAAGGCGCGTTCAACACGGCCTTCGTGCCGATGTTTTCGAAGAAAGTCGAAGCGCAGGACGGCGCGCATGAATTTGCACAAGACGCATTCAGCGGGCTGGCCTCGATCCTGATTGTGCTGACCCTGCTCGCACAGCTCTTCATGCCATGGCTGATCTACGCCATCGCCAGCGGCTTTGCCGGGCAAGAGAAGTTCGACATCGCCGTCGATTTTGCCCGCATCGCCTTCCCCTACATCCTGTTCATTTCGCTGGCCGCATTGCTGTCCGGCGTGCTGAACGCAACGGGCCGCTTTGCCGCCGCTGCCGCCGCGCCCGTGCTGCTCAACATCCTCTTTATCTCAGCCGTGGCCATCGCCGTTCTGGTGGATGGCAGCGTCGCCGATTGGCTGATCTGGGCGATCCCCATCGCCGGTGTCGCGCAATTGGCGCTGGTCTGGGTCGCCGCCTCCCGTGCTGGTTTCCGGCTGACCTTCCGCTGGCCGCGCATGACCGCCGATCTGAAACGCCTCGCTGTGATCGCAGCGCCCGCCGCGCTGGCTGGCGGCGTCGTGCAGATCAACCTTGTCGTGGGCCAACAGGTCGCCAGCTACTACGACCGCGCGGTCAGCTGGCTCTACAACGCAGACCGCCTTTATCAATTGCCCCTCGGCGTCGTCGGGATTGCCATCGGCATCGTCCTGCTGCCCGATCTCTCCCGCCGCCTGCGCGCGGGCGATGCAAACGGCGGCCAACACGCTCTCACCCGCGCGGGGGAACTCGCACTCGCCCTGACAATCCCTGCGGCTGTGGCGCTGATGATCGTGCCCATCCCGCTCGTTTCGGTCCTCTTTGAGCGTGGCCTTGTGACCGCCCAAGACACCGCTGCCACCGCCGCCGCTGTCGCGATCTATGGCCTCGGCCTGCCCTCCTTCGTGCTGCAAAAAGTGCTTCAACCGCTCTACTTTGCCCGCGAAAACACCAAAACTCCGTTCTATTTCGCCTTGGTTGGCATGATCGTGAATGCCGTGCTCGCGGTGGGTTTGGCCTATTCCATCGGCTGGCTCGCCTCGGCCATCGCGGCAACTGTCGCAGGTTGGGTCATGGTGCTTCTGCTACTTGTCGGCGCACGCAAACTCGGTCCCGAGGCCCGCTTTGCCGCCGGGTTCGGCGCGCGCATCTTCAAGATCACACTGGCCTCAATCGGTATGGGTGCGGTGCTTTGGGTCGCTGCCCTTCTGATGACGCCGGGCCTGAACACCGCTGGCATCCGCTATATCGCGCTTCTGGCACTCGTCAGCATCGGCATGGCCAGCTACGCGATGTTCGGCCAGTTGATCGGTGCCTTCCGCCTGTCCGAGCTCCGCGCCGCTCTGCGCCGTTAATCCCGCCGGATCCGTGCGCGGATATAGCGCCAGCCACCGGGGCAAACGAAAACGGATGTGACAAAGCCCGCCACGAAGCCGGCGATATCGGCGACCCAATCCATGCCGCCCCCAAAGAGCAGCCCGAAGATCAGCTGAATGAACAGTAAAAACCCGATCAGCGTAAACGCCCGAAACTGGTTCGCCCCATCGTTCACCAAACGCACCCAAAGCAAAAAGGTGAACGCTCCGATCAGCCCGTAAACCGCCGGATAGCCCCCGATCAGCGGAAACGTCTCGTCCAGCAGCAACCCATAGGCCAAAGCCCCAGCAATCGAAGAGACCACGAAAACCGCAAGCACCGCCCAAGCTGCGAAAATCTCGCCGACCATCTTACCCAGCGCCAAAAGGAACACACAGACAAACAGCGTGTGCGTGAATGTCAGATGCACGAACGGATAGCTGACAAACCGCATCCAATCGCTGGCCGTGCCTTCGCCGCGCGCCACCATCCGGTCGAAGATCTGATTGAAGAACGAATAATCGTTGATCGCCTGATTGCGCCAGCCCACGGCCTCTTGCCCACCAAGAAGGCCGCGCTCGCCCAGCAGGAACATCAACTCAATACCTGCGATAAACAAAAACAGGGCCACCACAATCGGCGGCAACGGATTGACCGGTGAGATATTGTTCTGCTCGCTCATCTGGCTCTCTTTCTTGACGGGCCGTTACACCATGGGTAAGCCAACCCGACTTGAAACGCCAGCATGAGAGACCCCATGTCCGACAGCTCCTTCACCCCGCGCGTCTTCTCTGGCATCCAGCCGTCCGGCGGCTTGACGCTGGGCAACTATCTGGGCGCGATCAAGCGCTTTGTAGACATGCAGGAAGACGATTTCGAGACGATCTACTGCATGGTCGACATGCACGCGATCACCGTCTGGCAGGACCCCGAGGCACTGCGCCACCAGACCCGCGAATTGGCAGCGGGCTACATCGCAGCAGGTCTCGATCCGACCAAGTCGATCATGTTCAACCAAAGCCAGGTGGCCGAGCACGCGCAATTGGCGTGGATTTTCAACTGCGTCGCCCGCATGGGCTGGATGAACCGCATGACGCAGTTCAAGGACAAGGCCGGTAAGAACCGCGAGAATGCGTCGGTCGGCCTTTTCACCTACCCCGCGCTGATGGCAGCTGATATTCTGCTCTATCATGCAACCCATGTGCCCGTGGGCGACGATCAGAAACAGCACCTTGAGCTGACCCGCGACGTGGCCACCAAGTTCAACCACGATTTCGACGTGGATTTCTTCCCGCTGACCGAGCCTGTGATCGAAGGCGTTGCCACGCGCGTGATGAGCTTGCGGGACGGCTCCAAGAAGATGTCGAAGTCCGACCCGTCCGACATGAGCCGGATCAACATGACCGATGATGCGGATGCGATTGCCAAGAAAATCCGCAAGGCCAAGACCGACCCGGAGGCACTGCCCGCCACAATGGACGATCTTGCCGACCGCCCAGAGGCCCGCAACCTCATCAATATCTACGCCGCTTTGGCCGAAGAGGACGCGCAAACCGTGCTCACTCAATTCGAAGGCAAGCAGTTTGGCGATTTCAAACCGCAGCTTGCAGATCTCGCCGTGGCCAAGCTGTCGCCCATCGCCACTGAAATGGCCCGGTTGATGAGCGATACGGCTGAAATTGATCGCGTGCTCGGCAAGGGCGCTGAACGCGCCCGCGAGATCGCCCAGCCCATCCTCCAGCGCACCTTTGACATCGTAGGGATGATCCGCAGCTAGGTGCGTGCCTTCGGCGAGGATATTTGGAAAAAGCGAACGAGGCGGCGCGCGTCAAGGTTAATGGCGCGGCGCGTGTCTTCTTTTGTCTTCAAATACCGAAATCCTCCCCTTGTCGCTTGCGCAAAGCTGGACGATTACACACCACCCACCTAGCTTGCCAGCCGAGGGAGAAGCATCATGGCCACCGGCATCAATATCCGCACCTATTTCGAGGGCGCCTGGCACGAAGGCGACATGCCCGTAATGAAAGCCGCCGATCACGCCATGTGGCTCGGCTCCTCGGTCTTTGACGGAGCGCGGTATTTCGATGGGGTGTGCCCCGACCTGCATGCGCATTGTGCACGGGTAAACGCATCGGCAGACGCGCTGATGGTCACACCCACTGTATCGGCCAGCGATATGGTCGAGATTATTTGGGAAGGTCTTTCGCACTATCCCAAGACCGCTGCCGTCTATATCCGCCCGATGTACTGGGCGCTGGAAGGCGGGCCTTTGGGTGTGCTGCCTAAAGAAGGGGCAACCGGCTTTGCGATCTCGCTTGAAGAAATTGCGATGCCAAAGTCCGGCGCTTCGACCACGCTCACCCGGACGCAGTTTCGCAGACCCGTCCTTGAAGACAATGTTTGCAATGCCAAGGCAGGCTGTCTTTACCCCAACAACGCGCGGATGCTGCTTGAGGCGAACCGCAAGGGATTTGGCAACGCCCTTGTCGCGGACGCCATGGGCAATGTCGCGGAAACGGCGACGGCCAATGTGTTTATGGTCCGCGATGGGGTTGTTTTCACACCGATCCCCAACGGCACTTTTCTGGCCGGCATCACGCGCGCGCGGCATATGGCGCATCTGCGTCAGGACGGCCATGACGTTGTCGAGAAAGTTCTATCTTTCAAGGATTTTCATGAGGCCGACGAGGTTTTCCTCACCGGGAATATGCAGAAAATTACGCCTGTCACCGCTTTTGATGACACGCAATATCAGGCTGGGCCCGTCGCGAAACGCGCCCGTGAAATGTATTGGGACTGGGCGCATTCCACTGGTTGAATTGCGTTGCCAGCACCCGCGGCCTCGTCCATGATGCTCGGTGACTACGGGAGGGTTCATGCGTAAGTTTCTGGTCGTTCTTGATGACAGCCGCGAGTGCCTGAACGCGATGCGTTTTGCGGCCATGCGGGCCTCAAATACCGGTGGCGGGGTCGAGATCCTGTCGATTATTCCACCGGATGAATTCAACCACTGGATTGGTGTGGGCACCATCATGCGTGAAGAAGCGCGTGAACGGATCATCGCGCATTTCGAGGTTTTCGCGAAGTGGATGCGTGACAAGCAAGGCGTTGATCCAGAGTTGGTGATCCGCGAGGGTGAACCCGTCCCCGAAATCATGGCGCAGGTCAAGGAAGATCCGGAAATCGGCGTGCTTGTACTGGGGGCGGCCACCGACAAGAAGGGGCCCGGACCGTTGATTACGCAATTGACCAAAAATGCAGGCGAGCTGCCGATCCCGATGACGATTGTGCCGGGGGATCTGTCCAAAGAGCGGCTTCAGGCCATTACCTGAGGTTGCGGCGTTTTAGAACAGTTCTAAACCTTGACACATCTCCGGGCCAGGCGCATATCTAGGATACACCCACCCGGAGGCTGCCTCATGTTTATTCAGACCGAATCCACGCCAAACCCTGCGACGTTGAAATTCCTACCTGGGCAGACCGTTCTTGAAACGGGCACAGCGGATTTTCCCTCAAAAGACAGCGCTGGAAAGTCGCCGCTTGCGACACGGATTTATGCGGTGAGCGGTGTTTCGGGTGTGTTCTTCGGCAATGATTTCATCACCGTTACCAAAACAGACGAAACCGATTGGGATCACATCAAGCCATCCGTTCTGGGCGCAATCATGGAGCATTATCAGTCTGGTCAGCCTGCCATCGAAGGCGACGCGGCCGGCGCCTCTGGACATGCCGAGCATACGGGCGAAGATGCCGAAATCGTTGGGCAGATCAAAGAGCTTCTGGACACGCGCGTGCGCCCTGCTGTGGCACAAGACGGCGGCGATATCACGTTCCACGGCTTTGATCGCGGTATCGTCTATCTGCATATGCAGGGCGCCTGTGCGGGCTGTCCCTCTTCCACGCTGACGCTGAAGATGGGTATCGAAAACCTGCTGCGCCACTACATCCCCGAAGTGATCGAGGTGCGCCCGGTTGCCGCCTGAGGCTGACACGACCGACACACATCTGACAGGGCGCTGCTATTGCGGCGCCTTTTCGTTGTCTGCGACTGAGCCGTTAACCGTTGCCTATTGTCACTGCGCTGATTGCCGCCGTGTCAGCGGCGCGCCGGTTTCAGCCTTTGCGGCGTTTGCACCGCAAGACCTACGGATCACGCCCGCGCCTGACACATCCGTCAGTATCGCCCCCGGCGTCAGGCGCTGGTTCTGCAGTGCCTGTGGCACCCATCTGCAAGCAACTTATGACTACATACCAGGCCAAATCTATGTGCCCATCGGGCTTTTCGATCAGGCCGCAGACCTGGCACCTGAAAGCCACTCGCATCGCAGCGCGCAACTTCCATGGCTGTGCCTGACCGACACGCTGCCACAGGCCAGCGGCTCTGCCCGCGACCGCTTGAACGATGCAGGAACGCCATGACAGGAACACCGCTCCTGCTCGCGTTTGATACGTCGGCGGCACATTGCACGGCCGCACTGCTCTCCGGCAATCAGGTTCTTGCCAGCGCGCATGAAGACATGACCAAAGGTCAGGCCGAACGCCTGATGCTCTTGCTACAAGAGGTCCTTGAGGCGGGCGGCGCGGGGTACCGGGATCTGACCGCCATGGCTGTCGGCACGGGTCCGGGAAATTTCACAGGGATTCGTATCTCGGTCTCTGCCGCGCGCGGCCTTGCGCTGGGCCTTGGCATTCCGGCAATCGGTGTGTCCGTGCTGCAAGCACAGGCCTTCGGCACAGCCGGGGCCGTCCTGTCATGCGTTGATGCGCGGCGCGACAGCGTCTACCTGCAAGGCTTTGGATATCGCCCCACGGATGGACCGGAACAGCATGCGCTGGATGTACTTCCCGACACGGCCCGCCATCCCGACCTGTCCGTGATCGGCGGTCGCAGTGACATCGTCAGCCAAAAGCTCAACGCGCGCGCGACCGCTCCGGCCTATCCTTTGGCCGAAGCGATGGCACGGGTTGCTGCCACACGGCTCGACACGCCGCAACCACGTCCAAAGCCGCTTTACATCCGGCCCGCAGATGCCGCCCCACCGCGCGACCCCGCGCCTGTGATCTTGCCATGACACCTGCCGATCTGGCCGCCACGCATGCGCTTTGCTTTACAACGCCGCGCCCCTGGAAAGCGCAAGAGTTTCAAACCCTGCTCGACAGCGCGCATGTTCGGCTTTTCGGCAGCTCAAACGCCTTTCTGATGGTGCGCACGATCCTTGATGAGACCGAGGTGCTGACCCTCGCCACCCATCCCGATCACAGGCGCACTGGGCAGGCGCGGGCGTTGTTGGCGCAGCTGCATGACACCGTGCAAGGCCGCGTCTTTCTTGAGGTGGCGGCCAACAATATTGCAGCCCAAACGCTTTACAAACATGCGGGCTATAAAGTGGGCGGGCGACGCAAAGACTACTACCGACATCCAGATGGCAGCCGTGTCGATGCTCTTTTGATGGCACGAACGCTTGGAAACTGACTAACCAAGCGTCAAATACCTGTCAGGTCCGGCAAAGGCACCGGAATCTCCCCAAAAACCAGTTGACGGTCCTGCCACCCTGCGGCCTACTCGCGTGCAGGATCAGACCGATCTGTCTGTTTGTGCAAAGGGCGGCTCAACGTCCTGTACTGAAAATAAACCTGGGAGACATTACCATGAGCCTCATGAAATCGCTTCTTGGCGCTGCCGCCAGCCTTGCCCTTACCGCAGGCGCGGCCCTCGCCGAACCGGCCCTGATCTTTGATCTGGGCGGCAAGTTCGACAAGTCCTTCAACGAAGCCGCTTTTGGCGGAGCAACCCGCTGGGCCGAGGAAACCGGTAACACCTTCCGCGAAGTTGAACTGCAATCCGAAGCCCAGCGCGAGCAGGCACTGCGCCGCTTCGCCGAAGCTGGGCTGAACCCCATCGTTATGGCTGGTTTTTCGTTCGGCTCTTCGCTTGAAACAGTCGCACCTGATTTCCCCGACACCAAGTTCGTCATCATCGACATGGTCGTGGATCAGCCAAATGTCCGCTCTGTCGTCTTCAACGAGCATGAAGGCAGCTATCTGGTCGGCATGATGGCCGCGAAAGCTTCCGAGAGCGGCACCGTCGGCTTCATCGGCGGCATGGATATCCCGCTGATCCGCAAATTTGCTTGCGGCTATGTGCAAGGCGTCAAAGCCGTGAACCCCGATGCGACCGTCATTCAGAACATGACCGGCACAACACCAGCCGCATGGAACGACCCGGTGAAGGGTGGCGAGCTGACCAAAGCCCAGATCAGCCAGGGCGCTGACGTGGTTTACGCAGCGGCTGGCGGCACGGGCGTTGGTGTTCTGCAAACCGCAGCCGACGAAGGCATCCTGTCGATCGGCGTGGACAGCAACCAGAACTACCTGCACCCCGGCAAGGTTCTGACCTCGATGATGAAGCGCGTGGACAATGCCGTCTACGAGGCTTTCTCGGCTGGTGTCGATGTGGAAACCGGTTTCAACGTCATGGGTCTGGCCAATGACGGTGTCAGCGTCGCTGTGGACGAGTTCAACGAGTCGCTCATCAGCGATGAGATGACCGCCGCCGTCGAAGAGGCCACCGCCAAGATCGTCGCCGGTGACATCACCGTGCACGACTATATGTCCGACGACAGCTGCCCGGTGATGTAATCCCGATGGATGGGCACAAGACGACGGAGCGGCTGGCGACGGCCGCTCCTGCTATCGAGTTACGCGGTATCTCAAAAGCCTTTGGGCCGGTACAGGCCAACAAGGATATCTCGATCAGCGTCCAACCCGGCACGATCCACGGGATCATCGGTGAAAACGGCGCGGGCAAGTCGACGCTGATGTCGATCCTGTATGGCTTTTACAAAGCCGATAGCGGCACGATCCTGATAAATGGATCGGAAATCGCGATCCCCGACAGTCAGGCCGCCATCGCGGCAGGCATCGGGATGGTGTTCCAGCACTTCAAACTGGTCGAAAATTTCACCGTGCTAGAGAACGTGGTCCTGGGTGCCGAAGAGGGCGCGCGGTTGACCCCGTCGCTCGGCAAGGCCCGCAAACTGCTGACAGAACTGGCGACAGAGTATCAGCTCAACGTCGATCCCGAAGCCCTGATCGAGAACCTCAGCGTCGGTCACCAGCAACGCGTCGAGATTCTCAAAGCGCTCTACCGCCGCGCCAACATCCTTATTCTGGACGAACCCACGGGCGTGCTGACGCCGGCCGAGGCCGATCACCTGTTCCGCATCCTCAAGGGCCTGCGCGACGAGGGCAAGACGATCATCCTCATCACCCACAAACTGCGCGAGATCATGGAGATCACCGACACTGTCTCGGTCATGCGGCGCGGGGAGATGACCGCAACGGTGAAAACGTCCGAGACCTCGCCCGAGCATCTGGCCGAGCTGATGGTGGGCCGCAAGGTCTTGCTGCGCGTGGACAAAACGCCTGCCAAGCCTGGCGATCAGGTGCTTGAAGTGGACAACCTGCGCGTCGTCGATGACAAAGGCGTCGAGCGCGTCAAGGGCATCCACCTAGAGGTACGCGCCGGTGAAATCCTTGGCATCGCTGGGGTCGCAGGCAACGGGCAATCCGAACTGCTGGAAGTGCTGGGTGGCTATGCCAACGGCTCTGGTATCATTCGCGTGAACGGCGAAGAGATTGACATCACCGGCAATGCCTCCGATGCACAGACCCGCCGCGAGCGCGGCATCGCGCATGTTCCCGAAGATCGCCAGCGCGAAGGCCTCATCATGGACTTCCACGCTTGGGAAAACGTCGCCTTTGGTTACCACAAAGACGTCAACTACAACCGTGGCCTATTGATGGACAACACCGCAATCCGGCAAGACACCGAGGCCAAGATGGCGCGTTTCGACGTCCGTCCACCCAATTGCAATCTGCATGCCAAGAACTTTTCAGGCGGCAATCAGCAAAAGATCGTCCTTGCCCGCGAGATTGAGCGGAACCCCGAGCTTTTGCTTATCGGCCAACCGACACGCGGCGTCGATATCGGCGCGATTGAGTTCATCCACCAGCAAATTGTCGCCCTGAGGGATGCAGGCAAAGCAATTCTTCTGGTGTCTGTCGAGCTTGAGGAAATCTTATCGCTCTCGGACCGCATCGCTGTGATGTTCGACGGCCAGATCATGGGCGAACGCGTACCCGATCAGACCGACGAAAAAGAGCTTGGCCTGCTGATGGCAGGCATCTCTGGCGAGGCTGCATAGATGGACCGCATGCCAAAATGGGCGGACGTCCTGCTGATCCCGCTGATTAATCTGCTGATCGCTTTTGCGCTGTCGGCTCTTGTGATCCTGGCGATTGGCAAAGACCCGGTCGTCGCCCTGCGCACCATGGTGCAAGGCTCCTTCGGATCGACGAACGGCCTTGGCTACACGCTCTACTACACTACGAACTTCATCTTCACGGGCCTCGCCGTGGCCATCGCGTTCCACGCGCGGCTCTTCAATATCGGCGGTGAAGGGCAAGCGGCTTTGGGCGGGCTTGGCGTGGCACTCGTATGCCTCTCGATCCAGTGGCCCCATTGGCTTGTCGCCCTGCCCGCCGCGATGATTGGCGGTGCGCTTTTCGGTGCCGCATGGGCCTTTATCCCAGCCTATCTGCAGGCCAAACGCGGTAGCCATATCGTCATCACGACGATCATGTTCAACTTCATCGCCGCCGCCCTGATGGGCTATCTGCTGGTCGAGGTTATCAAGGCCCCCGGCTCTATGGCGTCCGAAACCTCACCCTTTCCGCCCGGAGCGTCCTTGCCCACGTTCCATGAAATGCTGGCCCCCCTCGGGATCGAGTTCAACCGCAACACGCCCGCCAATGTCAGCTTCCTTGTCGCCCTCGCCTGTCTGTTGTTCTTCTGGGTGCTCGTCTGGCGCACCCGCCTCGGCTATGAGATCCGCGCTTTCGGCCAATCGGAATCCGCCGCGATCTACGCAGGCATCAACCCGGTGAAAATCACCGTCGTCGCCATGCTCATCTCAGGTGCGTTCGCAGGCCTGATGGCGATCAACAACGTCATGGGTGAAGCAGAGCGCCTGATCCTGAACTCCGTCGAAGGCGCGGGCTTCATCGGCATCGCGGTCGCGCTCATGGGTCGCTCGCACCCTGTCGGCATCCTGCTTGCAGCCCTGCTCTTTGGCTTTCTCTACCAAGGCGGGGCCGAGCTGTCGCTGTGGGAAAACATCCCCCGCGAACTGGTGGTCGTGATCCAAGCGCTTGTAATCCTGCTCACAGGCGCACTCGACGGCATGGTGCGCGGCCCGGTTGAAAAGCTCTTTGCGAAACGAAAGCCCGCCTGATGGATTTCATTACGATCATCCAAATCCTCGACAGCACAATGCGGCTGGCTACGCCACTGCTGCTGGCTTGCCTCGCCGGTCTTTTCTCTGAACGCGCAGGCATTTTCGACATCGGGCTGGAGGGCAAGATGCTCGCCGCCGCTTTCCTGTCCGCTGCTGTCGCTGCCGCCACAGGCTCCGTTTGGTTCGGCTTTCTGGCAGGCGTTGGCGCCTCCATCTCGCTTGCCCTGATCCACGGCCTTGCCTCGATCACCTTCCGGGGCGATCAGCTGATTTCGGGCGTCGCGATCAACTTTCTGGCGGCAGGCTTAACGGTGATTGTCGGGCAAAGCTGGTTCGGCCTTGGCGGACGCACGCCCTCTCTTGCAGGAGACGCGCGGTTTAACCCGCTTGAATGGCCTCTCGCGGAAACGCTCGCGGACATCCCCGTCGCAGGCCCCCTTTACGCCGAGTTGATCTCGGGCCACTCGATCCTTGTCTACGTGGCCTTACTCGCCGTTCCGACCTCTTGGTATATCCTGTTTCGCACGCGCTTTGGCTTGCGTCTGCGCGCGGTGGGCGAGAACCCTGGCGCCGTCGATACGGCTGGCATTTCCGTCGTGCGGCTGCGCTTCACCGCCGTCATCATCTGCGGATTGCTGTGCGGCATCGCCGGGGCCTATCTGGCAACCGGATTGGCCGCTGGCTTTGTCAAAGACATGACCGCCGGGCGCGGGTTTATCGCGCTTGCGGCCCTTATCTTCGCAAAATGGCGTCCTTGGTATGCGCTTTATGCATGTTTGCTGTTTGGCTTCTTAGAGGCCATCGGAAACCGCTATCAAAGCATTGAACTTGCTGGCTTTATTGTGCCTGTCCAGTTCATGCAGGCGCTGCCCTATATCCTGACCGTTGTGATCCTTGCCGGGTTCGTGGGAAAGGCGATTCCCCCTCGTGCAGGCGGTGCGCCCTACGTCAAAGAGCGTTAATTTACCCAAAACAAGGGCTTCGATCCGATTTGTCGCAACAAGGGGGCTACACGGCAGCCAAAACCTTTTGTAAGGCAGGTTAAGGAGTCGATGCCCAATGCAAATCTATCTACCCATCGCCGAGGTTTCGGTGAACGCGTTCCTGCTTTTGGGCTTGGGCGGGATTGTGGGTGTTTTGTCGGGCATGTTCGGCGTCGGTGGTGGCTTCCTTATGACGCCGCTTTTGTTCTTCATCGGCATTCCGCCGGCCGTGGCTGTGGCAACTGAGGCCAATCAGATCGTCGCGTCCTCGTTTAGCGGGGTTCTGGCCCATCTAAGGCGACGTACGGTCGATCTTCGCATGGGCACTGTCCTTCTGATCGGCGGCCTGATCGGGGCGGCCTTGGGCGTTGTGATCTTCAACTATCTCAAGGCGCTGGGTCAGGTCGACCTGCTGGTCAAGCTCTGCTACGTCGTATTTCTTGGCATCGTCGGATCGCTGATGTTTGTCGAAAGCCTGAACGCGATACGCCGCTCCAAACGGCCCGGCGCGGCCCCCAAGCGCAAAAAGCACAATTGGATCCACGCGCTGCCCTTCAAGATGAAGTTCCGCGTCTCGGGTCTGTATATCTCAGTGATCCCGCCAATTGTCGTCGGCATCACCGTCGGCATTCTCGCCGCGATCATGGGCGTGGGCGGCGGCTTTATCATGGTGCCTGCGATGATTTACCTGCTGGGCATGCCCACGAAGGTCGTCGTTGGCACCTCGCTGTTCCAAATCATTTTCGTCACCGCGTTTACCACGTTGCTGCATGCCACCACGAACTTCACCGTAGATATCGTGCTGGCTGTCCTGTTGCTTCTGGGCGGCGTCATCGGCGCACAGATCGGCACCCAGATCGGGGTCAAGATGAAGGCCGAACAGTTGCGTATCCTGCTCGCCATCATGGTGCTCGCCGTGTGTGGCAAGCTCGCCTTTGATCTGCTCGTCATGCCGTCCGAGCTTTACTCCATCGGGTTCGAGGGTCACTAGATGCTGCGCCTCGCTCTCGCCTTTCTGCTCCTCGCAACGCCCGTCTCCGCCGAAGAGGTCGTCCTCGGCCTCAGCCAGGATGAGGTCGCGATTACCGCAACATTCGACGGCGATGACATCCTCATTTTCGGTGCGGTAAAGCGCGAAAAACCCATCCCTGACGGCGACCCACTTGAGGTGATCGTCACCGTCGCAGGCCCGTCCGAACCGCTGACCGTGCGCCGCAAGGATAAGCGCGTTGGCATCTGGGTGAACGTCGACGCAGTCGAGATTGACGCGGCGCCCAGCTTTTACGCCGTCGCCTCAACAGCGCCCCTATCCGATGTGCTGAGCAATACCGAAGATCTGCGCCACAAGATCACGATCAACCGTGCGATCCGCTTTGTCGGTGTGCCCGAACAAATCACTGACAGCGGCAAGTTTACCGAAGCGTTGATCCGCATTCGCAAAGAAGCCGAGCTCTATCAAACTCTTGAAAGCAATGTCGATCTCGCGCAACAAACGCTGTTTCGCACTCAGATCGATATGCCAGCTAATCTGGTCGAAGGTGCTTATAAAACACGTATTTTTCTGACCCGTGGCGGTCGGGTTATCAGCACCTATGAACGGATGATCGAGGTGCGCAAAGTCGGGCTTGAACGCTGGCTCTACAACATGGCGCATGACACGCCCTTGCTTTATGGGTTGATGTCGCTGGCCATCGCCATCGCGGCAGGCTGGGGTGCCTCTGCTGCGTTCCGCGCGATCAGGGGTTAACCACGCCCCACGTAAGGCATCTTGGTCGCCATCAGCGTCATCGTCTGCACATTTGCGTTCAGCGGTAACTCAGCCATATGAACGACCGCATTGGCCGCATCCTCTGGGGATATCATCGGCGGCAACGGCTCGCCCTTGGCTTGCGCAGCCTCTGCGATATCCTCAAGAATACCAGTCCGCGCATTGCCAATATCAATCTGCCCGCAAGCAATATCAAAGGGCCGTCCATCAAGCGAAATCTGTCGCGTGAGCCCACTAATCGCGTGTTTCGTCGTGGTATAGCACACCGCCCCGTCCCGCGGCGCATGCGCCGAGATCGAGCCGTTGTTGATGATCCGCCCACCTTGCGGCTCCTGCGCACGCATCTGCTTGAACGCAGCCCGCGCCGCATAAAACATCCCGTTCAGGTTAACTCCGATGGAGGCGTGCCAATCTTCCAGCGGCACTTCGTCGATGGGGGCCGCAGGCACAAAAATGCCCGCATTGTTGAACAACAAATCAAGCCGTCCCGCCTTATCGGCAAACGTATCAAACGCGCGTTGCACCGCGTCAGGATCGGCCACATCACAAGGCAAAACAATGCCACCCTTGATGGCCTCCAACGCCTCCCGACGCCGTGCCAGCACGCCCACAGTCCAATCCGCCGCGACCAGCGCCTTTGCCGTCGCCAAACCGATCCCACTGCTCGCGCCTGTCACAATCGCCGCCTTCATTCCACCTCTCCCTCCAAGGTCAACGGCGCAGGCGCGACCGCCAGATCATCGGTCCGCAACGGCCCGGACGGGCGCGACAACCGGTTACGCACCACCCAGAACAACCGGTTCTGCGCCCGCGTGATCGCCACGTAAGCCAGCCGCTTCCACAAGGGCTGCCCAGCTTCCGTCCGCCCCATCCGCGCTGCCGCATAAAGGTCAGGCGCAAAAACCTGTACGTTCTCCCATTGCGAGCCTTGCGCCTTGTGGATCGTCACCGCCGCCCCATGCAAAAACGCCGCCCCCATGCGCGCCGCAAAGGGGATGAACGGCTCTTCCTCATCGGGCATTTCAATCTTGATAATCGACGCGGCACTCACCTGCGGATCCTCTGCGCCCATCACGTGCAACCTTGAAAACCCCGGCTTGCGCCCTTCTTCAAGGTAAACGCATTGCGCCCCCTTAATCAGCCCGCGCGCCTCTAAATCAAGCCGCTTCTTGCGATGCTTCAACGGCAACTCGATCCCGTCGCAAATCAGCGGCTCCCCCGGCAGCAGTTCCGTCTCTGGCGCGCCAAAAGCGTTCCGAAACGCATGGATCAACCGAATACGCGTTGCGTTGCGCCAAACCAGAACGGGCGAGCGCGCCATCAGATCCGCCTCCACCCGCTGCGCCCAGACCACCCGGTCATCCCGACGCGCGGCGTCCTCGACCATCCGCTCAAACTGCTCAAACCCGATGCTATCATCGCCCAAAGCATGCGCCAGATCGAGGATCGGATTATCCTCCGCCTGCCGGAAAACCCGGTTCAACTCGCGCTTTCGCGGTCCTTTGATCTCATCAAACACCATGCTGCCAGACTGGTTCACAGGCGCCAACTGCGCCGGATCGCCAAACAGCAAAAGCGTTGGAAAGATCTCCTGCAGGTCTTCATATTGCTTGGCATCCAGCATCGAGCTTTCGTCGACAAAGCCAATGTCCAAAGGCTCCTCGCGCCGCTTCCATCCGGTAATAAAATCCGATCCGCGCAGACCCGCCGCCGCCAAGGCACCGGGGATCGACTTGTTATGCTCATAAAACGCCGCCGCCCGGTCCAGCGCGATCTCGGTCAGCCCTTCGATCTGGGGGCGCTTACCGTTCCCCGCCAGCCATTCGGCGATTTTCTCGTATTCAGGATCATAGACTGGCGTGTACAAAATCCGGTGGATCGTCGTCGCCGGAACCCCGCGATTGCGCAATACGCTTGCCGCCTTGTTCGTCGGCGCCAAAATCGCCAGCGTGCGCCGATCCTTGCGCTTGCGCCCCTCGTAATCACCCGAAACGACATCAACGCCCACCTCGGCCAGCGCCTTGTAAAGCTCTGCCAACAAAAGCGTTTTTCCCGACCCCGCCTTACCGATCACTGCCATCACACCCGATGTGCCGCTGCCCGGCGGCATCAGACTGCCCTCGTGCAAATCAATTCCAGCCCGCGCCATCAGCTCGGCCACGGCATCGTAAGCCTCGGCTTGATCGTCAGAAAATGTGAGCGCAGGGACCGTCATAGCGCGACCCTACAAGGGCCACGCCGCACGGGCCAGCGGTTATGCGGCCCAAGCGACCCGATCGCTGTCGCCAAACGCCCGCCGCGCCCAATGCTGCGAGACGGCAAGGCTCACGCCAGCGCGCTTTTGCAATCGAAGCAACGCCGATTGCGTAAAAGACCACAGCCCAACGCTGATCTGATCGCGCCCTTCGCCAACGCTGCCCAACACCTCGGGTGACGCACCAATCCGTTGATAAATACGCACCATACGGGCATCGAACACGCCCACGAAATGCGTGACCCCGAACCGCGTCATCAACTCGGATCCTGCCAGCATCAACAAGGCCGACACATTCGGCTCGGCATCTGCAGCCAGACAAAACCGCGTGCATTCCCAAATCGCAGGGCTCGCGATCTGCGTGTCCGCCAGATGCGCAAAATGATCGTTCACCATGGTGCGTCCGACGCTCGGCAAAAACCGCATCGAGCCGCCGTGGCTCCCATCCGCCCGCTCCCAGATCACGTAAAGCGGGTTCAGATCATCATATTCATCGCGCTCAAAGCCATCCGCATCCACCGAGACCTCCCAGCCAAGACGATGTTTGAACTGATCGGCACGGTCGCGAAACATGGCATCGCGCAGCTTGGGAAAATCATTCAGCTGGTCGGAATAAAGAAATCTCATCATGGGGCTCTCCGTCACGTTAATGACGATCAGCCTCACTCAGTTTGGTTAAAAAATCGCTGCGCCCGGCTCCGTCAGAAACCGTTAACCTTAATGGCCCGCCCTGCCTTCTTTTGTCCAAAAATACCGAATCCAACGCCGCCAAACGCGCCTAGACGACAATCAATCCCAACGATGTCGCCCGCGCCACCGCATGAGTCGTGTTCATCGCGCCCAGCTTGAACCGGGCGCTCTCGATGTAGGCGCGCAGCGTATGCTCCGAGATATCAAGCGTATTGGCCACCTGCGCGCGCGAATAGCCCAGCGCCAGATACGTCATCGCATCAACCTCCCGCGGGGACAGCGCGCGCGGGTTGTCCGGGGTGGCGCTTGGCTCAAATTCCAACGCCTTTTGGTTAAAGAAATGCGCAATAAGGATCAGATTGCGCAAGTTGCGTTCGGTGAACGAAGCCCATTCAACATCGGTTGCGGTATCGTTTAGCGTAAAGAGCGCGAACTGCCCTTGCGGGCCCCGGATCGGGATCGAAAACCCCTGATTTCCCAGACCAAAGTTGATGGCCTCTTTCATAAAGCCGCGTGCGGCCTTGCTCGACCAATCCAAGCGCTTCCAATCCACGGGGTGAAAACGCTGATAGCACCCCTGAATGACAGGATCGATGCGCAGGTAATCATGTTCGAGATAATGTTCGACCCACGACATCGGATAGGTGCCGACACCGTATTGTTCACCGTCGCTGTTTACCCAGTGGTAAACAATATGGGCAATCTCATAGAGGTCACGCAACTCAACCGAGAGCGTCTGAAGATCGTCACGCGACTGGGCCAGCCAAAGCCGATCTATAAACGGTTCCAAATTTGGCGCCATCTGTGGCACACTCTCCCCTGGACGCAATCTCAGCGGCAGCGACGAGCGTTGCATCGTCAAGCTGTTCTGCCAGAGCCGTGAGACCATTGGCGCCTGCGTAGGTTCGCAGATCAGCCAGTACGTCGATTATCCAATCATTTGCCATATAACACTCGCCAGAGAAGGTTAACAAAACATTAATACAACTGTAGCACGAGCAATCTTTCAAAAGTATTAGCGAATATGTGCACCCCGCAATTAGCGGGAGACTGAAAAGCTAACCTATTGAAAATAAACAGTCTGTGTGAGGAGATTGATAAAACTCTCACAAAAAAGGCTGCCAGCTCGCGCTGACAGCCTCTGCTTTTTTGTTAACACTTAGCGTGCAGCAAGCGTATCCTCGAGCGTCCGCAAGCCCGTCTTGGGGGCCTGAACCAGCACCGACATATTGCCCGGCTTATGCTCGTTGCGCAGCATCTTCATATGCGCCTCGGGCAGATCGTCCCACGGGAACACTTCCGACATGCACGGGTCCAGACGGCGCTCGACCATCAGGTTGTTGGCGGCAGAAGCCTGCTTGAGGTGCGCAAAGTGGCTGCCCTGCAGACGCTTCTGGTGCATCCACATATAGCGCACGTCAAAAGTCAGGTTGAAGCCAGTGGTGCCAGCGCAGATCACGACCATGCCGCCCTTTTTGCAAACAAAGGTCGAAACGGGGAAGGTCGCCTCGCCGGGGTGCTCAAACACCATATCGACATTGTTGCCTTTGCCGGTGATGTCCCAGATCGCCTTGCCGAACTTGCGCGCTTCCTTGAACCACTCGCCATATTCGGGCGTGCCAACCGTGGGGAGTTGCCCCCAGCAGTTGAAATCCTTGCGGTTCAAAACGCCTTTGGCGCCCAGACCCATCACAAACTCGCGCTTGTCCTCGTCCGAGATGACACCAATCGCGTTGGCCCCGGCCGTGTTAATCAGCTGGATCGCATAAGAACCCAGACCACCAGAGGCCCCCCAGACCAGAACATTCTGACCAGGCTTCAGATCATGCGGCTCGTGGCCGAACAGCATCCGGTAGGCAGTCGCCAGCGTCAGCGTATAGCACGCCGCCTCTTCCCAGCTCAGGTGCTTGGGGCGCGGCATCAGCTGCTGCGCTTGCACGCGGGTGAACTGGCTGAACGAGCCATCGGGCGTCTCGTAACCCCAGATGCGCTGGCTCGGCGAATACATCGGATCGCCACCGTTACAATGCTCGTCGTCACCATCGTCCTGGTTGCAGTGGATAACCACCTCATCGCCCACTTTCCAGCGCGTCACCTTTTCGCCAACAGCCCAAACAATGCCAGCCGCGTCGGATCCTGCAATGTGATAGGGCTCTTTATGACCGTCAAACGGGCTGATCGGCTGGCCCAGAGCAGCCCAGACACCGTTATAGTTCACGCCAGCGGCCATCACGAGGACCAGAACCTCGTTGCTGTCAATCTCGGGCACATCGACAACTTCTTTCAGCATCGCTGTTGTCGGCTCTCCATGGCGCTCGCGGCGGATCGCCCAGGCATGCATCTTCTGAGGCACAAACCCCATCGGAGGCATCTCACCTACATCGTAAAGCTCCTTTTCAGGCGCTTCATAGGTGAAAGCCGCTGTGTTTGTGTCGAGAGCCATGAAAACCTCCAGATATGTGGCGCCGCAGCGCAGAATCGCTTTGTATCGCCCTAGAGGTATGGAGATTTAGGTAATAAAGCAACCCGATCTGAAATGATTTTGTAATTATATAACCCTGCAGTTGCAGAAATTTCGCAATTCTATGCCGCATCTGCATCATCAAGATGCGAAATTGAGCGAGCGTAGTACCGCAAAACATGGGTTTCTTCCGGAGTGATTGTGTAAAGCGCGTTCTCGAGCCGGATAAGGCCCCGTTTGCGAAGCTGACGTAGGCCGACTTCGACAGCATAGCCCAGATCATCGCGCGGCAGATGCACATGCGCGGATTGCAGCCCGTTGATCCGGTCGGCGACAGCAGCCTCAACGGCAGCACGGGTCATCGGCGCCTCGGCGGCAAGCAGGACATCGCTGACCAAAGGCACTGGCAAAACAGGCATGACGTCTTCGATCCGGCCCATCAGGGCCCGTCCCAGCGCTTTTATCTCGCCGCCGCGCTGTGTCGCGGTGTGCTCCCGCAATGATAAAGGCTGCCCAAAGCTGACGCTGGCATATCCCATGCGATGATATCGAAACGTGATCCACAGCCACAGCTGCTTCAGCACGAAGCCCATCACAACACTCATCCGCGCCCGAAACTTCCGGTTCCCGGCCTCGCCCGCAGCAATCAGTATACGGTCTTCCAGCACCCGGTCATAGTTGATCGCAACAGGCACAAAAACGATATCGCGGCCGTCCGGATCGAACCCATCGACAATATAATTCAGCAAACCCAGTTTCGGCGGCGCCAACGCACCATCCAGGCTCAGCCCACCTTCGGGAAAAACCGCCTGTGTCACACCATTGCGCGTCGCCATTTGCACATATCTTGCCAAGACCCGGCGATACAAAGCGTTGCGCGACTTGCGCCGAATGAAATACGCCCCCATCGCCCGGATCAGACGCGACAGCGGCCAGACCTGCGCCCATTCGCCCACCGCATAAGAAAGCGCCGAGGCCCGCGCAGCTAGATAAGTGACCAGCACATAATCCATGTTACTGCGGTGGTTCATGACAAACACGACCGTCGCGTCGCGCGGAACCTCGGTCAGGGTTTCATCATAATGCCCCAGCCGAACGCGATAAAAGGCCGTGGCCAGCCACTTTGCCAATCGTGTGCCGATGCCGAAATAGGCCGTTGCGCTGAAAGACGGCACAATTTCCCGCGCATAGCGTTGCGCTTTTTGAAAGGCCACGTCTTCACGCACGCCAAATTCGCGCGCATGTTCAACGATGGCTTGGGTCACCTCAGGATCATAAGACAGCCGCTGAATCATGTCCGTGCGGCGTGCCAGCTTGAACGGCTCAATCGGGCGCGTCAGCTTTTTGTTCAGCCGGTCCACCACCCGCTCGGCCCGCTTACGGAAGAACCAGCGCACCGATGGAAACAGAAAATGGCTCAGCGCTGTGACGGTCGCAAACAGCACCAACAGGATAAAAAGCCAAAGGGGAAGGGTGATCGTCGTGAACATTACGCGCCAACCTACGCCACAGTCTGGAAAATCCCAATCCCTGCTCTTAGGTGCGTTGTATGAAGATCACGCTTTTGCCCGGCTTCACCGAAGCCGAACGCGCCCACGCTGCCCAGCTTTACTGGCAAGCCTTCTCTGGCAAACTTGGCAAGTTGATGCGCCCGGACGCCAAGGCGCTTGGATTTCTGGAAGATGTCCTGAACCCCGATTTCGCGATCAGCGCCCGCGATGACGCAGGCGCGCTTCTGGGTCTGGCGGGGTTCAAGACCGCCGATGGCGCACTTGTCGGGGGCGAGCTTAGCGATATGCAGCGCCATTATGGCCTGTGGAGCGGTATTTGGCGCGGCGTCCTTTTATCGATCCTCGAAAGGGACCTCGAAGAGGGTATCCTTCTGATGGACGGCATTTTCGTCGATGCCCGCGCCCGCGGCCATGGCGTCGGCACCCAGCTGTTGAACGCTATTCTGCACGAAGCACGCCGCCGCAAACTCTCTCAGGTTCGTCTCGACGTGATCGACAGCAACCCACGCGCCCGCGCGCTTTATGAACGCGTCGGCTTTGAAGCGGGTAAGACCGAGCATATCGGCCCCTTGCGCCATCTTGTTGGGTTTTCATACGCCACACGGATGACCCACGGCCTCTCGTAACGCCGCAACGCAGCGAAAACGCTTGATTATAATGTTTCGTGGATTTAGGAATTCACAGAAGATTATTACCCAGATCGAATCGAGGCTTCCATGACCGACGCGCCCAAGAAAGACCGCCCCTGGCTCTTCCGCACATATGCCGGGCACTCCACGGCCAAAGCCTCAAACGCGCTGTATCGCGGCAACCTGGCCAAGGGTCAGACGGGCCTCTCCGTCGCGTTCGATCTACCCACGCAAACCGGCTATGACAGCGATCACGAGTTGTCGCGCGGCGAGGTCGGCAAAGTCGGCGTGCCCGTCGCTCACCTCGGTGACATGCGCACGCTCTTCGACAATATCCCGCTTGAGCAGATGAATACGTCGATGACGATCAACGCGACGGCGCCTTGGCTGCTGTCGCTCTACATCGCCGTGGCCGAGGAACAGGGCGCCGACGTCTCGAAACTGCAAGGCACCGTGCAGAACGATATCATTAAAGAGTATCTCAGCCGCGGCACCTATATCTGCCCGCCAAAACCATCCCTGCGGATGATTACCGATGTTGCGGCCTACACGCGCGAGCATCTGCCCAAATGGAACCCGATGAACGTGTGTTCCTACCACCTGCAAGAAGCCGGCGCGACGCCCGAGGAAGAACTGGCTTTCGCGCTGGCCACTGCCACGGCCGTTCTGGATGACCTGAAGGGCAAAGTCCCCGAAGAGCATTTCCCCGCCATGGTCGGCCGCATCTCTTTCTTCGTGAACGCTGGCATCCGCTTCGTCACCGAGATGTGCAAAATGCGCGCGTTTGTTGAGCTGTGGGACGAGATTTGCGCCGAACGCTACGGCGTCGAAGACCCCAAATTCCGCCGCTTCCGCTACGGCGTTCAGGTGAACTCGCTGGGCCTGACCGAACAACAACCCGAAAACAACGTCTATCGTATCCTGATCGAGATGCTCGCCGTGACGCTGTCCAAAAACGCCCGCGCCCGCGCCGTGCAGCTGCCCGCATGGAACGAAGCCCTTGGTCTGCCCCGCCCGTGGGACCAGCAATGGTCGCTCCGTATGCAGCAGATCATGGCGTTTGAGACGGACCTCTTGGAATATGACGACCTCTTCGACGGCAACCCCGCCGTCGATCGCAAGGTCGCTGCGCTGAAAGAAGGCGCCCGCGCCGAACTCGCCCAAATCGACTCCATGGGCGGCGCGGTCGAGGCGATCGAATACATGAAATCCCGCTTGGTCGACTCTAACGCCGAACGCATCATGGGCATCGAAGATGGCGGCACCACCGTCGTCGGCGTGAACCGCTATCAAGAGGCCGAAGAAAGCCCCCTGACCGCAGGCGACGAGGCAATCATGGTCGCTGACAAGGACGCCGAAGCCGACCAACTTGCCCGCCTCGCCACGTGGAAAGACGCCCGCGATGACGCCGCCGTGCAAAAGGCGCTCGAAGCTGTCCGCCAAGCCGCCGCGACAGGCACCAACATCATGATCCCCTCAATCGAGGCGGCCAAAGTCGGTGTCACAACCGGCGAATGGGGCGATGTCGTCCGCGCCGCCTTCGGCCAATACCGCGCGCCCACGGGTGTATCGAAAAACCCGTCGAACCGCACCGAAGGGCTCGAAGAAATCCGCGCCCAAGTCGATGCCGTCTCAGACAAACTCGGCCGCCGCCTTAAGTTCCTCGTCGGCAAGCCGGGCCTCGACGGCCACTCCAACGGCGCCGAACAAATCGCCGCCCGCGCCCGCGATTGCGGCATGGACATCACCTATGAAGGCATCCGCCTGACCCCCGACGAAATCGTCACCGCCGCGAAAGCCGAAGAAGCGCACGTTGTCGGCCTGTCGATCCTGTCGGGCAGCCACATCCCCCTGATCGGCGAGTTGATGGAGAAGATGCGCGCTGAAGGCCTTGGCCACATCCCGGTTGTTGTCGGCGGGATTATCCCCGAAGACGACGCCGACCGCCTGCGCGCTATGGGCGTCGCCAAGGTCTACACGCCCAAGGATTTCGAGCTAAACCGCATTATGATCGACCTTGTCGGTCTGGTGGATTCTGCACCGATGGCCGCAGAGTAATTAAAACCTTCCAGAAAGGTTTTGCAAAAGTCTTCTAAAGACTTTTGCCCGCATCCCCCCTATGACAGGCTCCCTGAAAATAGGAGCCCGCCATGACACCCCATATCGCAGCCAAACCCGGTGACATCGCCGAAACCGTTCTCATGCCCGGCGATCCTTTGCGTGCCAAATGGGCGGCTGAGA
>CAKZXZ010000163.1 GCA_937883775.1 uncultured Paracoccaceae bacterium | reverse complement strand
GGCCCCGTGCCACCACCCAACTGCGTGGTGACGCCGGAATGTAGCGCATCCTCCATCTGTTGCGGGCAGATGAAATGGATATGCGCATCAAAGCCGCCCGCCGTCAGGATCCGCCCCTCGCCCGCGATAATTTCGGTCCCCGGGCCGATGATGATGTCGACCCCGCTTTGGGTGTCCGGGTTGCCCGCCTTGCCGATTGCCGCAATCTGTCCGGCCCTTAGCCCCACATCCGCTTTATAAATGCCGGTGTAATCCAAAATCAGCGCGTTCGTGATGACCGTGTCCATCGCCCCATCCGCATTCGTCACCTGGGATTGCCCCATCCCGTCGCGGATCACCTTGCCACCGCCGAATTTGACCTCTTCACCGTAAATCGTCAGATCGCGTTCAACCTCGACAATCAGATCAGTGTCGGCCAGCCGCACTTTGTCGCCCGTCGTGGGGCCGTACATATCGGCATAAGTGGCGCGGGAAATCGTGGCGGGCATGGGCGTTCCTTATCTGCTTCGGGGGCCTTATTTGGTTTTGAGCCCGCGTTTCGCGAGCCGTCTGCGGTTCGATGCGGTCTTGCGGCTCAAAGGTGCCATCGTGGCGCGCATCACCCGGTCGGGGCTTTGGCCACGGGCAGCCGTCATGGTGCCCGCCAGCATTGCCTCCATGAAGGCAGGGCCTTTTTCCTCAACCATCCGCTTTTTCTCGTGCGGTGTGACGGACCAGATGCCCGCCATTCCCATCATGCGGTAAGCCATGACGACCTGTGTTTCGGCCATCAGCGTGACGAACTGTAAAGATGTGTTCATCAAATCAATCGGGGTAACGACGCGTGCCATATCGGCTCCTTTAAGCGGGCGCTAAAGCGCACCCATGACTTTTTGATTGAAGCCTTGAACGATGCGGCTGCCGCCGTACGGAACAAGCTGGACGGTCCGGGTCTGGCCCGGCTCAAACCGCACAGCGGTGCCCGCCGCAATATCAAGACGCAGACCGCGTGCCGCATCGCGATCGAATGTCAAAGCGGCATTGGTTTCGGCAAAATGATAATGGCTGCCCACCTGAACGGGCCGGTCGCCGGTATTGGCGACCTCAAGCGTGATCGCCTCGGCACCATCGTTTAGTGTGATGTCACCAGGCGCGGTAAAAAGCTCTCCGGGGATCATTGGGTCTTCTCCTACCTGATCGGGTGATGCACGGTGACCAGCTTGGTCCCATCGGGAAACGTGGCCTCGACCTGCACGTCATGGATCATCTCGGCGATGCCCTCCATGCATTGCGCACGGGTCACGACATGGGCCCCCGCCTCCATCAGATCCGCGACCGAGCGTCCGTCCCGCGCGCCTTCAACCACGTAATCTGTGATAAGCGCGATGGCTTCGGGATGGTTCAGCTTTACGCCGCGCTGCAAGCGCCCGCGCGCCACCATCGCAGCGAGCGAGATCAGAAGTTTGTCTTTTTCTCGGGGGGTCAGGTTCATCTTGGTCTCTTACAATTGCCAAACACGCGGCAAAGGCGCGCCGCGCAACTGGGTCAGAATAGGCGCAATCGCCTGTTTCAGCGGCCATGCATCAGGGGCGGCCAGACGGATCACGCATTTGCCGTTCCAGCCCGACACGCCGCCGGCCAGATCAGCGTCAAGCAAACGGCGGATCGGCTCTACAGCATCTTCGGCACCGTTTTGAATCAGGGCGATCGTGCAAAACGCCCGGTGCCCGCCGTGGGTCGCAAGACCGTCGCTGGCAAGCGCACCATCGCTCAGCGTCACCGGCTCCAGCAGAACCGGGACACCGTCGCGCGTCACACGGCGCGTGTCGCGAAACGCAACCTTGGTCAGGGTCTCGTTCATGGCGGCGCGGCCCAGCACAATTGTCTCAATCAACAGGACCGAGCTGTCGCCTTTCAGCGTCACCTCCGTTTTGCGGTGCAAGCCCGCCCCCTGAAAAAGGATCGTCTCCTGCGGCAGCCAATCCAGATGCGCACCCCTGCCAACGCTTAAATCAACCTGCATCTCCGCCACGCCCGCCGCAGATGCGTAGGCGCGTTCGGCGGTCTGCGTGGTTCCGGTGGCGCGGGCCATCGGCGCGACAGACAGTGCAAACTGCATCTTGTCCCCACCGGTCAAGCCCCCGGCTGTGTTCAGAAAAACAACTTCCGGGGTGGCCGAATGCACCACCGGCAAGAACGCCTTGGCTGATCCGGATTGATGCAAATTGCCAAGACACGCACGCCCGTCAGCTGCCTTTAACACGACATCCGCACGACCATGGGCACGCTGCATCTTTAAAGGAGGGGGGGCTGGGATCGCATCAAGCATAACCAAGCTCTGGCACATGCACGGCGCTCTGCCAATGCTGCAGTGCAGCATTTAAAGGTTAATCCACAGATTTCGCTGATCTCGTCTACAAACCGCTTATTAATTAAGCATATCTTCGCTCTGGAAGGCGCCTGCGGTTTTGTGTAATCCGTCCCCAATGACCCAAGCACTTACATTGCGCCGCCCCGATGATTGGCATCTGCACCTGCGCGACGGCGCGATGCTCAAGGCCATTCTGCCAGAAACCGCCCGTCATTTTGGCCGCGCCATCGTCATGCCAAACCTCGTGCCGCCCGTGGTCACCGGGGCCGATGCCGCCGCCTACCGCGCCCGCATTCTGGCCGCCTGCCCGTCCGAGATGGACAGCTTCAAGCCACTGATGACGCTCTATCTGACCGAAGATACAGACCCCGACGATCTGGCCGACGCCCACGCCAAAGGCATCGCCACAGCGGTCAAGCTCTACCCGGCGGGGGCCACGACGAACTCCGCGTCCGGCGTGCGCGATTTTGACAAGGTGCGCCCTGTGTTCGAGCGGATGGCCGAGATTGGCATGCCTCTGTGCGTCCATGGCGAAGTCACCGATCCCGAGATCGACATCTTCGACCGCGAGGCCGTCTTTATCGAGCGCGTGCTCGACCCGATCCGCCGCGCCACCCCCGGTCTGCGCGTCGTGATGGAGCATATCACGACCTCCGACGCCGTTGCCTATGTGGCTGAAAATGAAAAGGATTTGGGCGCCACGATCACCACGCACCACCTCATTATCAACCGCAACCACATGCTCGTCGGCGGCATCAAACCACACTACTACTGCCTGCCCGTTGCCAAGCGCGAAAGCCACCGCGAAGCGCTCGTCAACGCGGCAACCTCTGGCGACAGACGCTATTTCCTCGGCACCGATTCCGCCCCCCACAGCGATCCCAACAAGGAAAGCGCCTGCGGCTGCGCCGGTGTCTTCTCCGCCACCAACACGATTTCCTGCGTGGCCGAGGTGTTCGACACCGCAGATGCTCTGTCCCATCTCGAAGCGTTCATGTCGCTGAACGGGCCCGCCTTCTACGGCCTGCCGCCCAACGCTGACACGATCACCC
Organism: uncultured Paracoccaceae bacterium; assembly: GCA_937883775.1. Lineage (GTDB taxonomy): Bacteria > Pseudomonadota > Alphaproteobacteria > Rhodobacterales > Rhodobacteraceae > JAHTBL01. Next base: position 4,569 of record CAKZXZ010000163.1, on the reverse strand, counting down.
TGCGCAAGGGCAACCCTGTCTCCTATCCCGACAAAATCGCCAGCGGCGAAGGCCCCGTCACGGTCTTCGACCCCGGCTTCGATCTGCACTGGCATGTGGAAGGTTAACGAATGATCCCCAGCTCTTATCCCCCCGCAGCCGAAATCGCGCGCCTGACCGCGCGGATGCTTCTGGAAATCAAAGCCGTGCATTTCAACGCGGACGAACCGTTCATCCTCGCCTCCGGCCTGCCGTCGCCCACCTATATCGATTGCCGCAAGCTGATCTCCTATCCGCGGATCCGCTCCACCTTGATGGATTTTCTGACCGTCACCGTGATGCGCAACGCAGGCTTTGAAGCCTTCGACAATATCGCCGGCGGCGAGACGGCAGGCATCCCCTTTGCCGCCTTCGTGGCCGAACGTATGGCCCTCCCGATGAGCTATGTGCGCAAGAAACCGAAAGGCTATGGCCGCAACGCCCGCATCGAAGGCGCGATGTCCGAAGGCGAGCGTGTTCTGCTGGTCGAGGATCTGACCACCGATGGTGGCTCCAAGCTGAGTTTTGTCGACGCGATTCGCGAAACCGGAGCCACTTGCGGACACACGGCGGTGATCTTTTACTACGGCATTTTCCCCGAGACGGAAAAAACCCTTGGTGATCATGGGGTTCAGTTGCACCACCTGTGCACATGGGCAGATGTCGTGGCCGAGGCCCGCGGCCAAGGCGCCTTTGAAGAGGCCACCCTGATCGAGGTGGAGAGCTTTCTGGAAAATCCCCGCGCCTGGCAGGACGCCCGCAAATAATCGCCAAAAATTACGACCTTCCCGCGCGGATCACCGCTGGCGCAACCCTACATGTTGACGTGATAACCGTTCTTGCGACAAGATAAGGGCCTTTCCGGCTTTTCCACAGGCTGTCCACACAAAGATACATTTTGCGCCTGTGGCAGCCCTCCGCTATCCCGACATCGGGAAGAACGGGTGACAAAATGAACGATGGAACGCCGATTACCGGCCAACAGGTTGATGCAAATAGCGGGCTCGACACGATGCCCCACTCTATTGAGGCCGAACAGCAGCTTCTGGGCGCGATCCTGACGAATAACGATATTTTCGACCGCATCGCCGCGATCATCGGGCCAGAGCATTTCTACGACCCCGTCCATGCCCGCATTTTCGAGACGGCCGCGAACCGGATCACCAAAAACGCGCTCGCCTCGCCCGTGACGCTGAAAGCCTTTCTTGAGGAAGACGAAGGCCTCAAGGAACTTGGCGGCCCCGCCTACCTCGCCCGTCTTGCCGGGGCCGCGATCAGCGCCTTCGCCGCGCGTGATTATGCACAGATCATCTATGATCTCGCGATCCGCCGTGAGCTAATCGCCGTCGGGCGCGATATCTCCGCAAAAGCGGCGCAGGTGAATGTCGAAAGTGAGCCGAAAGAGCAGATCGTCGAGGCCGAACAGCAGCTTTACAAGCTAGCCGAACAAGGCCAGTCCGACACCGGATTTCAAAGCTTTCTCAAGGCTGTAACGGACGCAGTTAATGTCGCTAACGCGGCCTATCAGCGCGACGGTGGGCTGGCTGGCGTCTCCACCGGCCTGATCGACATGGACAAGAAACTGGGCGGCCTGCACCGGTCTGACCTGTTGATCCTCGCGGGCCGTCCGTCGATGGGTAAGACCTCTCTGGCCACCAACATCGCGTTCAACATCGCGAAAGCCTACAAGCACGGCGCGCTGCCCGACGGATCTGAGGGCGCAGTCGAAGGCGGCGTCGTCGGCTTCTACTCGTTGGAGATGAGCGCCGAACAACTCGCCGCACGTATCCTGTCAGAGGCCTCCGAAGTCCCCAGCGAACAGATCCGCCGCGGCGACATGACCGAGACCGAGTTCCGCCGTTTTGTCGAAGCCGCAAAGCAGCTTGAAGCCTGCCCCCTCTACATCGACGACACGCCCGCCCTGCCGATTAGCCAGTTGGCCGCGCGTGCCCGTCGCCTCAAGCGGACCCATGGTCTGGACTGTCTGATCGTCGACTATCTTCAACTGGTCCGCCCCGCGACCGCGAAAGACAGCCGCGTGAACGAGGTCTCCGAGATCACGCAAGGCCTCAAAGCCATCGCCAAGGAACTCGACATCCCGGTTGTTGCACTCTCGCAGCTGTCGCGTCAGGTCGAAAGCCGCGAAGACAAGCGCCCGCAACTTTCTGACCTGCGCGAATCCGGCTCGATCGAGCAGGACGCCGACGTCGTGATGTTCGTCTACCGCGAGGAATATTACAAAGAGCGCGAAAAACCCGGCGATCACGAGCTTGAAAAAATGGCCGTCTGGCAAGACGAGATGGAGCGCCTGCACGGCCGCGCCGAAGTTGTCATCGGCAAACAGCGTCACGGCCCAATCGGTACGGTTGAGCTTTCGTTCGAAGGCCGCTTCACCCGCTTCGGCAATCTTGTCAAACCGTGGCAGCAAGGCGACGGTGAGACGAGCTTCTGATCGGATTTTGAATTGGGCTTGACGCCCCGACACCTCCTGTCAAAACGGTGCGCATGGGAACGGCAAGCTTAACAATTGATCTTCCAGCACTGGTCGCCAACTGGCGCGCATTGGATGCGATGACCAACTGCGAAACCGGCGCGACCGTCAAAGCCAACGGCTACGGCTTGGGCGCCGCCAAGGTCGCGCGGTCCCTGGCCCAGGCTGGCGCGCGGCACTTCTTCGTCGCTGTCGCCGAAGAGGGCGCCACCATCCGCGAAGCGCTTGGTCCCGGCCCCGCAATCCACGTTTTTTCGGGCCATATGCGCGGCGACACCGACATGATCGCCGATTTGCATCTGACCCCAATGCTCAATTCCGTCGAACAGCTGACCCGCCATCTCGAAGCGCTGCCCGGACATCCGTTCGGCGTGCAGCTGGACACCGGCATGAACCGCCTTGGCCTGGAGCCCGCCGAATGGGACGCCCTGCGCGAGATTATCCTGCAGCAAAACCCCGTCATGGTGATGAGCCATCTGGCCTGCGCCGACACGCCCGACCACCCGATGAACGCCCAGCAACTCGCAGCATTTCATGCTATGACCGACGGCATCAACGCGCCGCGCTCTCTCGCGGCCACGGGCGGCGTTTTGCTCGGGCCGGAGTATCACTTTGATATGTGCCGCCCCGGCGTCGGCCTTTATGGTGGCGCGCCGTTTACCGACGCAGCACCGGTCGCCTATCTTGACCTGCCCATCATCCAAGTGCGCGATGTGGCAGAAGGCGAAACAGTCGGTTATTCAAACACTTGGGAGGCGAAGCGCATGTCGCGCATCGCAACCGTTTCTGCCGGATATGCGGATGGTGTAATCCGCGCCATGGGGCCAAACGCGCATCTGCGTTTCGGCGAAGAGATCTGTCCCGTAGTAGGTCGCATCTCCATGGATCTAATCACCGTCGATATCACCGATCTGGACGAAGAACCTCGCGCGCTGTCCCTGCTCGATGACAAGCAAACGGTCGAAACATTGGCCGACGCCGCTGGCACCATTGGCTACGAAATCCTGACCTCACTTGGGGCGCGCTACGGGCGCCGCTACGTCACCGGATGATCGTCATACGGCTGATCGCAGCACTTGGCAGCGCTGTTTTGGGAATGTTGGCCGCCGTGGGCCGTGTGGCGCTTTTTGCGGGGCAAACCATCGGTCATCTGCTGCGCCCGCCCTTCTACTTTAAAGAGTTCGCACAATCCCTTGTGACGATTGGATATTTCTCCCTTCCCGTCGTTGGCCTCACTGCGATTTTCACGGGTGCCGCACTTGCGTTGCAAATCTACGAAGGTGGCTCCCGCTTCAATGCGGAATCCGTCGTGCCCTCCATCGTCGCCATCGGCATGGTGCGCGAATTGGGCCCCGTTCTGGGCGGCCTGATGGTCGCGGCCCGCGTCGCATCCTCCATCGCAGCCGAGATCGGCACCATGAAGGTGACCGAGCAGATCGACGCCCTCGTCACGCTTTCAACCAACCCAATGAAATACCTCACCGTGCCCCGCGTGCTTGCCGCAACCCTTGCCGTGCCGGTTCTGGTGGCTGTCGGCGACGCCATCGGCATCATGGGCGGCTATCTGGTTGGCGTGAACCGCCTCGGCCTTAACTCCGCCGCCTATCTAGCCAATACCGTTGACTTTTTGGAGTTCTGGGACGTCGCCTCCGGCCTCATCAAAGGCGCGGTTTTCGGCTTCATCGTGGCGCTTATGGGCTGCTATTACGGCATGAATTCAGGCCGCGGCGCGCAAGGCGTGGGCCGGGCCACAAAAGCCGCCGTTGTCGCCGCATCGGTGATGATCCTCGCCTCCAACTACCTTCTGACAGAGCTGTTTTTCTCGGCATGATAACGCTGCATCAGGTCCATAAAGCATTCGGCGACAACCACGTCCTGCGCGGGGTCGATCTGACGATCCCCAAAGGCGAAAGCATGGTGATTATCGGCGGCTCGGGCACCGGCAAATCGGTGATGCTGAAATCCGTGCTGGGCCTCGTAACACCCGATGCAGGCCAGATCATCGTGGATGGCCAAGACGTCACCACCGTTGAACGCGACGCATTTCTCGCCCGCTTCGG
>CAKZXZ010000162.1 GCA_937883775.1 uncultured Paracoccaceae bacterium | reverse complement strand
GCGCGTTCATGGCGTTGACCATGTCCTGACCGTTGGTTTTCAGCGCGGTGTAGCTACCCTGCCATGTGTCGCCGCCATCCAGCAGCAACGCATCGGGGCGGTCGGCGCGGATCGCTTTGACCACGGTTGCAATGCGGTCCATCCCGCCGACGCGGCCATAGGTCTGGGCGAGGGCGGTGAAGTCGTTATAGGTCAGCGCGTAATCGGCGGGGGAGCCGGTTTCGATGTTGTAGCGCTTAAGAAAATCAGCCCCCGTCAGATGCGGCGGCTGGCCTTCGGCAATGCCAACGCCCAGATTGATCTCAGGCTCGCGGAACCACACCGGTTTCAGCTGCGCGTGAATGTCGGTGATGTGGATCAGCGTCACGTTGCCGGAGGTGTCGAACTCAAGAAGCTGGTCCTGTGTCAGCGCTTGTTGCGCGGCCAGACGGGACCAGTTGCCAAAGCCCGACAGGCCCACAATGGCCGAACTGGCCATGGCCACCTGCATGAAATCGCGCCGTGAGATCATCTGTGTCGTTCCTTGCTGCGCCTTATATGCGCGTTCGTGAATATTTCAGCGTAAAGAAAACCCGCGCAAAGGAAGCCTTGCGCGGGTCTGTCGTGGTTAGTTGCGCACCGACGGGGCTTCGACCGAGAGGCCGTTGCCACGCGAAGCGACGTAAAGCTCTAGGGCCACAAACTCGTCCGAGCCAGGCTTGTAGGTTTCCGCCCGCGTGTCGCGCACGCAGCCTTTGAAACGCGCATGAGCCGTGTTCAACTTGGCGTTTTTCAGACGATACACCGGGAAGCCGTTGATCTGACCCTGAGACAGGTGGTCTGCGCGGATCATATTGCCGTAATTGTCTTCGTGGCAATTGGCGCAGCTGAGTTCCAGCTGACCGGTGCGGGTGTAATACAGCTCTTTGCCCGCTTCCCATGTGGCCTGAACCGGGCCGTCGATGGCGACATCCACTGGCATGCCGCGCGACTGTACGGAAATCAGCGCCTCCATATTGGCCATCTCACCGCCGGTATATTTGTAAGGCTCCGCGCCCATCTGGTTCTCGCGGCAATCGTTGATCTGCATGGCGAGCGTACGGACCTCTCCGGCCTCTTCGTTCCATTTGGGATAAACGGAGCGGACACCGGCCATGGTGACGGCGACATCCTCGTGACAGGTGGCGCAAGAGTTTCCAGCGGTGCCGGCAACCTCGTTCCACTGATCCATCCCCTGATCCACAAAGATCATGCCGGGATTGTCGAAGTCGTCCATCTGAAGCGACTGCGTCTCGGCCGAGCGGAACACCCAGCCCGATACGATCTCGTCGAGATTTTCAACATGAGCAGGCGCCGCCGTGTGGGTCACCATCTCGATCTCTTCGTTGACGATCAGATTGGCGGTCTCATCGGCTGTGGCTGCAAACGCAAGACCGGCTGCCAGAGCAATTCCGGTCGTAGCGCGCGTGGCTACGTGTATTGTCATTTTTTCTCCTCCCTTGGTGGTGCCCGCTTTTAGCTGACTTCCACCGACTTCGCCTCTTCATAGACGGAGCCATCATCGTCATACCATGTGAACTTGAACTCACCGCTTTCGGGCACAACCGCCTCAAACTCGAAGAACGGGTTGGTCGAGATCGCAGGCTCAAGCACAACGTCGATCACGTTTTCCCCGTTAAAATCACAGGTAAAACGGTTGATGATCGAGCGCGGGATGGGGTTGCCGTCGCCGTCTTTGCGCTGGCCGCTTTCCATCTTGTGGCTGATGAGGGTCTTGATCGTGATCGTCTCACCGGCGGATGCCGTTTTGGGGACTTTCACGCGAGGTTTAACACCGGATGCCATTGTTCTGGTCTCCTTCTTTCGCTTTTAGCCGCCGCAGCCGCCGATTGTGACTTTCACCTCTTGCGAGGCTTGAATGAAGCTGCCGTCGGCCATCTGCGCCACGGCGATCACGTTTTGCGTGCCTGCCAGACGGATCCGGGTGGACGCCGCGTGAGAGCCTGCCAGCTTGCCGAATTTGAACTGCGCTACGGCAGGCTCGGGGTTGCCAGCAGCATAGACTGCGATAGCGACAGCGCCGGGGGCGTTTACTTCGATGGGTACGGTATTGCCGTTCTCGGCAATCTCGGGCGCGGTCAGGGTCAGATCCCCGGACCCGGCTTCGGCACCGCCGGTGAATTCGGCGATGGCGGCGGTGGCATCACCAGCCGCAAAAGCACCCTGTGGCACTGTCATGAGGGCTGCGGCACCAAGCCCAAGGGCCAGCGTATCGCGTCGTGAGAGCATCATGCGTATTCTCCTTGTGATCGGGGCCAACTACTCTTTCAGAGTAAGCAGATAAGCCACTACATCTTCAATTTCCTGCGCGGTCAGGATCGGGGGAAGTTCACCCACGGCCGCGTCTCCGGTGTAGCCGTCGCCGGGCCGAATATATCCCGAGCCCTTGTAAAAGGCGGGCATAATCGTGCCTTCAAAGGTCATTTTGGCATTGGCCACCAAACCGCGCAAATCCGCCTCGCCCCAGCGATCTGCGGCCCCGTCAAGTGTTGGGCCAACCTCGCCGTGAAAAGGGATGTCGGCCAAGGCGGTGACGGCATGACAGGCGACGCAATTGCCCTTGGAGCGGGTAATCATCACATCCCGGCCATTCGCAGCATCGCCCGCGACCCCGGTGAGGGACGTGGCGATTGCGCCGTAGTCGTCGAACTGAATTTCTGCGGGCTTTACGGGGTTGGCAAACGCCGCGCCGGTGGCAAGTGCCGCAACGGCAAGTGCTGTTGGTATAAGCCTCATGTTTCCTCCCATTTGGCTGCAGGGTTTGCCCTGCTTGGCTTTGTATACCGTAGCGCACGGCTTTGTGATCGGGCAACAATAATATTCGCTTCCTTGAATAAGTTTGCGATCACGCATCCCGTCAATCGAATGATCCGTCGCCCCGTTCCTGAATGCGGCGGGCATGATAGCGCTGAAAATCCTCTTCGTTATCAAGGGTATATCGCTTTTCGTTGACCCAGGTGAACATATCCAACGTGGTGCCTGCACCAAAGGCGCCCGGCATCATCGCAACTGCGGCGGATTGGGCGGTGGCGTCCTCAGGCACCTCTTGGGGCATGAAAAGAATCGTTGGCGTAAAGAGCATCCCCCATTTGCGGGCCATGTTCTTTTCCGACAGGGTTTCGCCGTCAAAATCGGTCACTTCGATATCGCCATGCAGGTTCAGCTGCACCACGAAGAAATTGTCGGTGATATAGCTGTCGATGTCTTCGCGGGGGAAAACCTCGTTGTGCATTTTGGTGCAATAGATGCAGCCGCGTTGTTCAAAGATGAGCGCCAGCCGTTTGCCTTCGGCATTGGCGTCGGCCAGATCCTCGCGCAGGTCTTTGAATGTATCGCGCATCCAAGCGGTTTTGTGCAGGCCGTCATCGCCCAGCTCTGCTGCCGTGGCGGGCAAGGCAAGGGCGATCAGGGTGGCGAGGGTGGTGAGCAGTTTCATGGTGGTCCTCCCAAGGTTTAGCCAACTGCGCCGAAGACCGGGAAGGTCTCCAGCATCCAGAAGGCGAGGCGGTTGATGGTTTCGGTGCCGATCATCAGGCCAAAGACAATCAGCAGCACGCCCATGATTTTCTCCATCATGCCAAGGTGACGGCGAAAGCGCGCGATAAATCGCATGAACGGGCCGACGAACATCGCGGCCAGCACGAAGGGGGCTGTCATGCCGATCCCGTAGATGGCGAGCAGAAAGGCGCCGTTAGAGGCGGTCTCTGCCCCGGCGGCGGTGAACAGGATCGCGGCCAGCACCGGACCGACACAGGGCGTCCAGCCAAAGGCGAAGGCGAGGCCGATGACGAAAGCGCCTAAATATGAGGCATTTGTCGTGTCTCCGGCCTCCGCGCGGAACTGGCGATACAGAATGCCTATTTTCAAGGCACCCAGAAAGTGCAGCCCCATGGCGATGATGATCGCCGCCGCGACCCAGCGCAGGATATGAAACCAGTCGCGCACCAGTTGGCCGACCGCATTTGCTGTGGCGCCCATGGCCACGAAAATCGCGATGACCCCGGCGGCGAAAAACAGCGACGAGATCACGGCCCGGCGTTTGACCGCACCCGTGATTGGCGCGTCTGCGCTGATCTGGTTCATGCCTACACCCGCCAGATAGGACAGGTAGAACGGCACGATCGGCAGGATGCAGGGCGACAGGAACGACAGCAGCCCCGCGATCAGGGCGCCGGCAGCAGAGATATCCATCATTGTCTTGCGCTGGCCCCCGTTCAATTCATATATTCAAATTAAGTTGTATAAAGGCGCTGCGTCAAATGGCACGTAACTTATTGATTTCCTGCGTCTTTGCGCTGACTACGCTGGTGTCGCCCGGTCTGGCTGAGCCGTTCAAGCTGGTTATGATCGAACAGGTTGGCTGCCATTGGTGCGCCCAATGGGACGCCGATATCGCGGGCGCATACCCCAAGACGGACGAAGGCAAAGCCGCGCCGCTTGAGCGCGTGATGATCCGCGATCTGCCTATGGATGAGCTGCAGACAGCGGCCCGCGTGATCTATACCCCGACCTTCCTGCTGGTGCGCGATGGGGTCGAACTGGGCCGCATCGAAGGCTACCCCGGCGAGGATTTCTTTTGGGGCCTTCTGGCCCGTATGATCGACGAAAACAGCAGCGAGGCGCCGCAAGGATGAAACATCTGATCTGTGCCCTGGCGCTGGCGGCAAGCCCTGTGATCGCCGATGATGACAGCGCGTTTGTTGCGTTCAAGGTCATGAAACCCGAGGTTGCGATGCGTGCTGCAGTGGCGGCGATGGAGTTCTGCCGCGCCAGGGGCTATCAGGTGGGCGTATCTGTTGTGGACCGTTTTGGCATTCCGCAGGTGTTCGTTCGTGACCGGTTTGCGGGGCTTCATGTCTATGAGACTGCCGAGCGCAAGGCCTGGACGGCCGTGAGCTTTCGCACATCGACCACCGCACTTGCTGCGGAAACCCAGCCTGAGACGGCGCCTTATGGTATTCGTTTCCTCAGCAAGGCGCTGCCATTGGGGGGCGGCCTGCTGATCGAAGGGGACGGCACGCTTTTGGGCGGGATCGGCGTTTCCGGTGCGCCGGGGCCCGATCTGGATGATGCGTGCGCGGCCGCCGGAATTGCCGCGATAGAAGACGAGATTGCATTCTAAAGGATGTCCACCATGGGCCTGCCCGTATTTGATGAAACGCTTCCCAAGGAAGAGCTCGACCGTATGGCGCAAAGTGCGCAGAACGCGGCGAATTTCCTCAAGGCCATCAGCCATGAAGGCCGGTTGATGATCCTGTGCCATCTGGTGAGCGGTGAAAAATCCGTGACCGAACTGGAAGAGTTGCTAAGTGCGCGGCAAGCGGCAGTGTCGCAGCAATTGTCGCGCTTGCGTCTTGAAGGCCTTGTGACGCCGCGCCGCGATGGCAAGACGATTTACTATTCGCTGGCGGATGACCGCCCGCGTCAGGTGCTTGAAGTGGTCTATGATCTGTTCTGCAAAGACTGTCCTTGAACGCTCCTGACACGCGACCGGAGGGGAGGACGGGCGCATGTTTGATCTGATGACAGAGCCTGTGATGGTCGCACTTGTCGGCGCTGTGGGTGGTCTTTTGCTGGGCCTTGCCGCGCGTTTGGGGCGGTTTTGCACGCTCGGCTCTATCGAGGATTTTCTGTATGGCGGCAGCGACATCCGGCTGCGCATGTGGCTGGTGGCCATTGGCGTGGCGATGATCGGTGTGCATCTGCTGATGGCGCTGGGGTTGGTGCCTGCGGCGTCGCTTTTTCACCTGACGGCGGCGCCGCCATTGATTGGTGCCGTGCTGGGCGGGGTGCTTTTTGGGTATGGCATGGCGCTATGCGGCAATTGCGGCTACGGCGCCTTGGCGCGGTTGGGCGGCGGCGACCTGCGGTCATTTGTGATCGTCGTCGTGATGGGCATCGCGGCGTATGTCACGCTTTCCGGGCCGCTGGCCTATGTGCGGGTCTGGGCGTTTGCGCCGGTTTTGACCCCGCCCCGCGGCTATGCGGTGGCGCTGGGCGAGGTTTCGGGGCTGGCCCCGGCGCTGATCGGCATGGTTCTGGGCGCAGGGCTTTTGGGCGCGGCTTTGCTGAGCCGCCGCTTTCGGGCCGCCCCGGCCAGCATTTTTTGGGGCGCGAGCGTCGGCGTTGCAATTGTCACCGGATGGGGCGGCACAGCGTGGATCGCGACCCATGGCTTTAACGCGCTGCCGGTCACATCGCACACATTTGCGGCCCCCGTGGGTGAGACGATCCTGTTTGCGATGACAGCATCGGGCAACACCTTGAGCTTTGGGATCGGTTCGGTCGCCGGGGTCTGGACGGGGGCGTGCCTGGGATCGTTGATAAAGCGCGAGTTTCGCTGGGAAGCCTGCGAGGACCCCCGCGAATTGCGCCGCCAGATCATCGGGGCCGCGATTATGGGCATGGGCGCTGTCATCGCGGGCGGGTGTTCGGTTGGGCAAGGCATCACTGGGTTTTCGGTGCTGTCTTTCGGCGCGCCGTTGACGTTTTTGGCCATTTTTGCGGGCGCGGCTTTGGGGCTCAAACAGTTGATTACGGGCTTTGCCTTTGGGCCAAACGGGTAAAGAACGCCGCCTAATCCTAGGGAATCGCACTCTATTTTGCGGTTGGCGGTCAAAAAAACGCTAGAGATTTGAGCCAAAACGGGTCATAACTATTCGCAAGATGCCCTGAAAAGCGAAAAATCGCAGGGGTTAAGCGGCAGCATAAGCCGTGAAATATTGAGGCTAGGCGGTACGAGTATGACCCTCAAGATGACAGTCCACAGACGGACTCCGCGTGCGTGTCTGCGCGGGGGCGTCGCGATGCTTTTGGTCGCATCGCTGACAGGATGCATGGGCGAAACGGGGCTGACGGATGCGGGCAATGCCGTGTCCCGCATGGCTGCAAAGCCGATGGCGGCGGTCAAGAACCTGACGACACCTGACGACGCCGCGATGCGCACGCAAGAGGCGCAATCAGACACGATCCTAAGCTTGCAGGCGCGCCGTTCAGTGCTGCCCGCCGGCAGTTCCTATGCAAACGTGGCCGATGCCGTTCTGGCCGCAAACTCACGCGCGGCCGAGGCCGAGTTGCGCAGCGCGCGGTTGCGCGCGCGGGCGGCCTCAAAGAACTGGTTGCCCAGCATCGGGCCCAACATCTCGTTGACATCGCTGGGCGATGTGGTGGCGCAGCTTTTGCTGGAACAAGTTCTGTTTGACCATGGCCGCAAACGGGCCGAGCGCGAATTTGCTGCCCATGATGTCGAGGTGGCCGCGGCGGATCTGTCGATTGATACAAATGCGCGCGTTTTCAGTGCTTTATCGCTTTATCTTGATGCGCAGACGGCACAGGCGCGCGAGCATGTGATGTTCAAGCGTCAGGCGCAGCTGGTTCGGTTTGAAGACATCGTGCGCCAGCGGGTTGAGGGCGGTGTATCGGACCTGTCGGACCTGCGTGTGATGCAGCAAAAGCTGGCCGAGCTGCAGTCTGAGATCAAAAATGAGCGCGAACGCCAGACGACCGCTTTGGCGGAACTGAACGCGATGAGCGCGCGGGAGGTGCAGACTGTTGACGGTGCGACGTCGCTGACGGTTTCGCGTAGAGCACAGCCTTTGGCCGTGACGCGCGCACAGGCGCGGGCCGATCGCGACGTGGCGCAGGCCAAGATCGACCGCGCAGGTCTTCTTCCGGGGCTGACCGCGCGCGCGACGGTAGATGAAAACGGCACGACCGGCGATATCGGCGCGGGCACGGACGGGTTGCTGAGTGTTGGCATGGGCGCGAACCTCAAGGCGCTTGAGGCCAAGCGCGAAGCAGCGCAGCGCGAGGTGAGCCAAGCTGACGAGGACGCCAACCGCAAGTTGCGGCGGTTCGAGGCGCAGCTTGCATCACTGCAGCGTCAGCAGGCAGATGCGGCAGGCCTAACGGCGCCGGCGCGGGCTAATTTCCAGCTGTTTCAAGAGCAGTTTCAGGCCGGGCAGCGCACGATCATGGATGTGGTGAACACCTATGAATCGATGATGCGGCTTGAGCAGGAACAGGCAAGCCTGCCTTATGACATTGCCCGTGTTCAGCTTGAGATGGCCCGGGATCTGGGCGTTCTCGCGGATGGGGACGACGTATGACGGACGCGCCTCACGGCAAGATGATCGCGTTTCCCGGAGCGCGCGCGGCCGGGGCTGCGCTGATGGAGCGTTTGTCGGATGCAAAAGCCGCGCTGGGGCAGGTGCCTGTCAACGAGGTTGCCCATTCGGTGAGCGACAGCGCCAGGCGACGCGCGGATCTGGCGGTGGTTTACGCAAGCGTGCTGGGCCGCGAGGTTTTGCCCATTGATCTGATCGAGGCGCTGGCCACAGACAATCCCGATCAGGTGCAACGGGGCGGCAAGGTATCGTTGCACGCCCTTGCGCAGGCTTTGGGGCGCCACGGCATCGCTGCGCGCGCTGTGCATGAGCCACGGATCGGGCCTGATTTGTGGCCTGCGATGGTCCAGATGCAGCATGGATCGCTGGTTCTGGTCTTGGGGCAGACGGGCGACGCGCTGACGATTTATGACGCGACGCGGTCGGACAATCGCGCCGAGGTGCCGCTGACGGAATTTGTGCCGCATTACGCAGGGCAGGTGTTGCGGGCAGAGGTTTCTGTCGCGCAGCTGGCGGAAAAGCACGGCCAAATCAAAGGGAAAGCCCATTGGTTCTGGTCGGAATTTGCTGCGCATCGTCGGCATATTGCCGAGATCATGGTGGGCTCGTTCACCGCCAATATGCTGGCCGTCGCGGTCGCGTTGTTTTCCTTGCAGGTCTATGACCGGGTGATCCCGCATCAATCGACGGCGACGCTTTGGGTGCTGGCGTTGGGTGCGGTTCTCGCGATTTCGTTTGAGACGCTTATCAAGATCGCGCGGGCAAGGTTGATGGATGGGGCAGGCCGGTCGATTGAATTGTCGGTGCAAACGCGGCTGATGCAGCGCTTGCTAGGCCGCGCGCCGACAGCGGCGCAATCCAGCCCGTCCGAGACGTTTTCGGCGATGCGGGAATTTGGCTCTGTGCGGGAGTTTTTTACAGCCTCAACGATCGGGACATTGGCGGATGTGCCGTTTATCTTCCTGTTTTTGCTGCTCGTCGCCTCGATTGCGGGCAACGTGGTCTGGGTATTGGTTCTGGGCGGTATCTTGATGATTTTGCCGGGATTTTTCTTGCAAAAGAAGATGCTGGCTTTGACGCAAGAAACGCAAGGCGCGTCGGTGAAATCAAGCCGTCTGCTGCACGAGACGATCTATGACTTTGAGACGGTGAAGACCCAGCGCGCGGACGATAAGATCGCGCGGACTTGGGCGGAGCTGACCACGCTGACCGCGCTCAAGACGTCCGAGCAGCGCAAGCTGGCCTCGGCCCTGACGTTCTGGAGCCAAGGGGTTCAGCAGGCGACTTACATTGGGGCGGTGATCGCGGGCACGTTTCTGGTGTTTGCCGGGGAGTTCACGGTCGGCTCCATCATCGCGGTGGGCATCTTGTGTTCGCGCACGCTGGCGCCGCTGACGCAACTGGCGGGCACGATGGCGCGGTGGAGCAACGTGAAAACGGCGCTGACGGCGCTGGATGCAATTGCGGAGGCGCCGCAGGATTATGCCGAAGACCGTACGCATTTGCGCCGCGAGACGCTGGAGGGTGCATTTGAGCTGCGCGGGGTGTCTTTTCGATATGAGCAAGACGGGCCGCTGACGCTGGACATTCCGGGCGTTGCGATCAAGTCGGGGCAGCGCGTCGCGGTGCTGGGCGCGAACGGATCGGGCAAGACGTCTTTGCTGAAGCTGCTGACGGGTCTGACGGTGCCGACAAGCGGGCATGTGCTGGTCGATGGCGTTGATCTGGCGCAGATTGATCCGCGCGATTTGCGCCGCAATATCGGTTATCTGGGGCAGGAGGTGCGGCTTTTTGCAGGCACTTTGCGCGAGAACCTGAACCTGACGCAGTTGGAGCGTGATGACGAACGGCTGTTCGCAGCGCTCGATTTTGCGGGGCTTGGGCCGTTTGTGCGCGGGCATCACAAGGGCCTTGATCTGGATATTCGCGATGGCGGGGCTGGGCTTTCTGTCGGGCAGCGCCAATCGCTGGGCTGGGCGCGGCTGTGGCTGCAGGACCCGCGGATTTGTCTGCTGGACGAGCCGACGGCGGCTTTGGACCAGACGCTGGAGGCGACCTTGGTCAGCCGGTTGGAGACATGGCTGCAGGGCCGCACGGTTGTGATTGCGACGCACCGCGTGCCGATCCTGGCGCTGACAGAGCGCACGCTGATTATGCAGAACGGACGCATGGCGATTGACGGGCCGCGTGAGCAAGTCATGGCGCATCTGCGCAAGGGGGAGGCAGTCTGATGGCGACACTGGATGCGCATATCACCCGCGAGATGCGCGGCCCGAGCCTGACGATCTGGATGTCGGCGGCGGCGTTGCTTGTGTTCATCCTGTGGGCAGCGTTTGCTTGGGTGGATGAAATTGTGCGCGCGGATGGGGAGATTATCAGCTCCTCCCGCCCGCAGATTATTCAGAACCTCGAAGGCGGTATTTTGGCAGAACTGCTGGTGCGCGAGGGCGATATCGTTGAGCAAGGCGATGTGCTGGCGCGGCTGTATGGGACGCAATTTCAAAGCTCGGTTCAGGATATTGGCGATCAGATTGATGCGTTGGAGATCCGCCGGATGCGGCTTGAGGCCGAGATGGCGGGCAAATCGAGCTTTCAGGTGACGCGCAGCATGTTTGAGCGCAATCCTGAGATGGTACGTTCGGAAGCGGCATTACTGACGGCGCGGCAGTCGGATTTTGAGAGCCGCAAGCGCGGCGCGCAAAAGGTGCTGGATCAGGCTGCAAAAGAGCGTGCGCTGATGGAGAACATGCTGGAGCGCAAGGTTGTCGCGCTGATCGAGGTGACGCGGGCGCGCAAGGCCCATGGGGATGCGGAGATTAAGTATAACGAGATCGTCACGCAGACAGAGCTGAAGCGTGCGCAGGAATACTCGGACACGCTGAAAGAGCTGGGGTCTTTGCGGGCGGCGCTAAAGGCCTCGCAGGATCAGTTGAACCGGACGGTTCTGGAAGCGCCGATGCGCGGGGTGGTGAATAATCTGTCGGTGACGACAATTGGCGGGGTTGTGAAGCCCGGTGAAGAAATTGCGCAGATCACGCCTTTGGACGATGAATTATACCTAGAGGCGCAGGTCAAGCCGAAGGATATTGCGAATATTCAGCCGGGGCAGGCGGCTTCTATCAAGCTGTCGGCCTATGATTACACGATTTATGGCACGTTGCAGGCGCGGGTCGAGGTGATTTCTGCCGACACGTTCAAGGACGAGCGCAAGGCGGAAGATGACGCGCATTACAAGGTGACGTTGAAGATCGACAAAGACGCGTTGTCGGACCGGCAGAGAGGGCTGGATTTGCGCCCCGGGATGCAGGCGACGGTGGAATTGCACACCGGGCAGAAGACGTTTTTGCAATATCTGATGAAGCCGCTTTACAAGTCGCGTGAGGCGTTTCGGGAGCCTTAGGGTGCCTCCGGCGGGGATATTTTTACAAAGATGAAAGCCGTGCCGCGCTACTGGTTGAGTGCGATGGCGTAGCCGACGGCTCCGGCGACGATGGCGCCCAGGATCACGGCGACGGCGATTTTCCATGCAGAATAGGGGCGTTCGCCTTGCACGCGGCCGGTTTGGCCGTTGACGACGAAGCGGTAGGTTTCGCCGCGGTATTTGTAAGCGGCGAGCCAGACGGGGAGCAGGATGTGTTTGAAGGTGACATCGCTGAGTGTGGTGTCGATATTGTGGACACGCTGGCGGTCGCCGCCGATATCAAAGCGGACATCGCGCTCAATGACGCGGTCCATGTGGTGGCGGGCCTCGGTAAAGCCGTCTTTCAGTTCGACCGTGTAGCCTTCGGCGCGGAAGCCTGCGAGGAATTCGGGCAGGTAGGGTTCGAGATAGGAAAGGTCCCAGGGTTGCAGCGCGTCGGTAAAGCGTTTGGGCAGGGATTTGGACGCGAGGATCAGCACGTCGTCGAAGAACCGCGAGACCCGGCCTGAGCGGTTGGACCAGCGGGTGCGGCGTTCGCGGCGGGTGCGGATTTCGCCGTCGATGCGGACTTTCTTGGTGACGTAGTAATCATCGCCGCGCTGGCCGGAATAGCGGGAGGCGGTTTCGGCGTCATAGGTCCAGTAGGGGACGTAGATGCCTTGCATTTTGCGACCCTTGCGCGCGTAGTCTTGCAGGCCGCCCGGCGCGAACCAGAGGCCGCCGAGCCAGTCATTCATTGCGGCTTTGGCGGCGCGTTCGTCAAGTTGGAAGGGCAGCACGGCCTTGGGTTTGATATGGCGGTGGGTGCCTGTGTCGGTGACCACGGGTGTGGCGCAGAACGGGCATTCCTTGGCGTGGGTGTCGGCATTGAATTCGGTCTGCGCGCCGCAATTGGGGCAGGTGAGGACGCGGGTTTCCTCGATCTCGGCCTCGGGGAGGCGGGCGTTAAGCGCGGCGCGGAAATCGAGCTCTTGGATGGCGGTGGTGCCCGAGGGCTCGCTGATCTGTTCGGTGTGCCCGCAATGATCGCAGATCAGCGCATTTTCCCCGGCGGCAAAGCGGTAGTCTGCCCCGCATTGCTCGCAGGGGAAGCGGTGATCTTGGATCGACAGGTTTGCGGGCTGCATCGCGGGCCTTCGGCGAGGATATTTTTACAAAGATGAAAGCCCTATGCGCCCGGAGGCGGAGGCGGCAGGATCGTGAAGAGCTGGGCGAGTTCAGCGACTTCGTCCGCGGTTTTCCAGCCGTCCTGGCCTGCGGTCCAGACATGGGTGTCGCGGGTGAGCGTGCCGTCTTGCGCCATTTGACCCATGCGCGCTTTTGAGAAGGGGCCTTTGGTTTGGCCGTTCTCGGCGATGTGCCAGACATGTTCGACGGGGGGCGGGGGTGGCGCCATTTGCGGCTGCATCTGGCCCGACATTTGATTGGCCATGGCGATGCCCATCCCCATGCCGAGCCCTGCGCCCATACCGCCACCGCCATTGGGGTTTTTGGCCGCTTCGGTCATGGCCTCGGCTGCGGAGTATTGGGTGAAACGGCCAAGGTCTCCGGCAATTCCGGCGGAGGTGCGTTTGTCGAGGGCGGCTTCGACAGAGGCGGGGAGCGAGATGTTTTCGATGTAAAGCTCGGGCAGGCTCAGGCCGTATTCGGCGATCTGTTCGGAGATTTTCTCGGCCAGGGCTTTGCCCAGATCGCCGGTATTGGCGGCCATGTCGAGCACGGGGATGCCGGAGCCTGCGATCAGGCGCGAGAAGGCTTGCACAATGATGTTGCGGATCTGGTAACTGATTTCATCCATGGTGAATTCGCCGTCAGTGCCGACGATTTCGATCAGGAACTTGGCGGGGTCGGTGACGCGCACGGAATAGGTGCCAAAGGCGCGCAGGCGTACGGGGCCAAACTCGGGGTCGCGGCACATGATCGGGTTCTTGGTGCCCCATTTCAGATCGTTGAAGCGCGTCGTGTTGACGTAATAAATCTCGGACTTGAAGGGGCTGCGGAAGCCGTGATCCCAGTGGTTCAGCGTCGTCAGGATCGGCATGTTGTTCGTCTCGAGCATATAGAGCCCGGGGGTGAACACATCGGCAAGCTGGCCTTCATGGACGAAGACGGCGGATTGCCCTTCGCGTACGGTCAGCTTGGCGCCGTATTTGATTTCGTGACCTTCGCGTTCGAACCGCCAGACCATCGTGTCGCGGGTGTTGTCGGTCCAGTGGATGACGTCGATGAACTCGCCGCTGAGGAAATCGAAAATGCCCATGGGGTCTCCTTACATTATGCGGGGCCGCCGAGCAGTTCGGCGGCGATCACTTCGGCTGTGGGGCGCGCTTGCTGGAGGCGCATCCCCGTCTTCATGCGCGGATCATAGAGGATGCGCAGCAGCAATTCGTCATGGGTGGTGAGCCGCCCGAATTCTTCGTCATCGTTGAAGATAGACGGGCGGGCAAAGGCGCTGTCATTGGCCAGGCCCATGGCTTGGGCGATTTCTTCGTGCAGGCAGGCGGTGCGCAGGATGTCTGGATGTTCGGCGCGGATGACGGCAATCGCGCGATCATAGCTGCCCTCATCGCGGCCCACGGACTGGCTGAGGGCCACGCAGAAGGTCGAGCGCGGCAGGTTGACGATGCGGTCCAGCGCAGAGCGTGTGATGCCGGGCGCGAGTTTCTGAAAGCGCGGGCCATACGCGCGGCGCTCGTCTTCATGCAGGATCAGAACGTGGAAATTGGCATTGCGATTGGACAGGCGAATGGGCAGGCCCGTGATCTGTGACAGGCGCTGGGTGAAGCGGCGGATTTCGAGGCGATCTGCGGTCTTCTTGGCCTCGGGGACCGACGCGCCAAACTCGACCGCCATCACGATCGGCTTGTTCCAGCGCCGCAGGATCGAGGCGCTTTCGACGCGGGTCAGGGCATTGGCGCGTTCGGTGTATTCGTTGAACATCGCGATGCGGGTGAAGTTTTCGACCAGTTGGCGTTTGTTGAAGGGCGTGTCGGCCCCGCCGCCATCCTGCCGCAACAGGCCCTGAACGAGCAGATCGTTTTCCACGCGCGCATAATAGCGTTCCAGCTGCAGGCTATCGGCAGAGCGCGCGGGTTCGGGTTTGGACATCGCAGCCGCCAGCCCCGGCGGGCGGGCCTGCGGTTTGGGGGAGGGCGGCACGGCTTCGCAGGCGACCAACGCTGTCAGCGCGGCCGTGCCTGCGATCCATTTGAGTGCCGTTCTCATCGCGCGTTAACCAGCCGCTGTCCCGATTGTGTCGCCGGTGCCGGTTTTGCGGGATTTGGCGGCGGCGAGGGTGTCGCGTAGCTCGGTCTCCATTTTTTGCAGTTCGACTTCGGCGGCGGCGCGTTTGGCTTTGCCGTCGTCCGCGATCTGGAGCGATTCCTCGATGGTGGCGACCAGTTCGGCATTGGCGGTTTTGACGGCTTCGATGTCGAAGACACCGCGTTCCATCTCCTCGCGGACGACCTTGTTGGCCTCGCGTAGGTTCTTGGCGTTGGCGGTCAGCAATTCGTTGGTCAGATCGTTGGCACCGCGCACGGCTTCTGCCGCCTCGCGGGAGCGTTGGATCGTGACGGCTTGCGCCAGTTGGGTTTCCCAAAGCGGCACCGTGTTGACCAGGGTCGAGTTGATCTTGGTCACCAGCGACTTGTCGTTTTCCTGCACCAGCCGGATCGAGGGCAGCGATTGCATCGTGACCTGACGGGTGAGTTTGAGGTCGTGCACGCGGCGTTCCAGATCGTCCCGCGCGGCGCGCAGGTCGCGCAATTCCTGCGCTTTCATCACCTGATTTTCTTCCGATGCGGCTTCGACCTCGCGTTCCTTGTTGGGGATTGTGGTGGCGTCGAGGTCTTTGATCTTCTCTTCACCGGCCGCGATATAAAGCGCAAGTTCGTCGTAGAAGGTCAGCGTTTTCTCATAAAGCACATCGAGCGATTTGATGTCTTTGAGCAGCGTGTGTTCGTGCTTGAGCAGGTTGTCGGTGATGCGGTCGATCTGATCCTGCACATCCTCGAATTTGGCGACGAATTTTGCCATGGGGGCGGCGCGGCCCAGCAGCTTTTCCCACCAGCTGCGCTCGCGGCGGACGTCCAGTTCGCTGATCGAAAAGCCGCGGATCGTGGTGACGATGTTGCGCAGGCTGTCACCGGCGGGGCCCACGTCTTTGTTGCGCACATCCGACAGCATGGATTGGCTGATCTGCTGCAATTCGGCCTGGGCGGCAGAGCCGAACGAGATGATCGACTGGGTGTTCTCCATATCGATCTCGTCCATGCGCTTTTTGATGGCTGCCGTTTGCGTCTTGTTGGCCTTCTCCATCGGCACGATGTCGGTGGCTGGGGTCGGTTCGGGCAGAACGACCGCGTTCAGCTCTTCCACAGCGGCGAGGGTTTTCTCGGCCTCTTTGCGCACGTTTTCATCCATTATTTGGCTCCCTGATTAATCCGTTTTCACACCTTCGCGGGCGAGGCGCTCGCGCAGGACGTCGATTTCAATGTCCAGATCGCTGCGGTCTGCCAGCAACATGGTTTTGTTTCGGGCGGCGAAGTTTTGCTCAAGATCGGTGAGCAGGGCCTCAAAATCGGCTTTCGCCTGTGCGTCGCGGGTGCGGGCGTAGATGTCGGCGAACTTGGCGGTCGCGTCGCGTGCGCCCAGCAGGTAGACGCCCAGATATTTGCGTGCGGCCGCTAGATCGCGGGGGTCTTCTTCGACCGTGCGGGCCAGATCACGGACGGTGGTGGCGAAACGTTCAACACGGGATTCCATCTGGCGGTCTTGCGCGCGCAGGATTGCATCTTTCATGGCTTTGAGGTGGTCTTCGGCCTCGTCCACGGCGCGGGCCACGCGGGATTGTTGGTAAGCGTCGATGCCTTCAACGCCTTTGTCTTTGAGCGGGTCAAGACCGAAGGCGAACCCGTGCAAAAGCGTGCCTGCGACGGCGAAGACAATCGGGGCAAGGCCAAGGCCGCCGCTGGCGAAGCCGGCGATGACGAGCGCGGCACCCGTCAGGAGGGAGGCCGCGATTTTGCGAGGAAATGCAGGGCGTTTGGCGACTTTGCGGGCGTTAAAGGCTTCCTCGGCTTTGAGGCCTTCGCGGGTCAGCCAAGCGGCTAGGATCAGCGTGCCGAACGCGATCAGATTGAGTGCAAGCTGGCTGGCGTCACCTGTGAAAGCGCGCACGGCCAGTGGCAGCGGAACAAAGAACAGCAGGTTCGCCCGTCCACCGACGCGCGTGCGGGTTTTGCCGCGAAACTCAGACGGGGTGTCTGGCGCGTCAGGGCTATATTTGCCGCCAAAGCGTTGCGCCATGCTTAGAGCCCTCCGCCGACGGCGACATACACGATTAATGCCAAAAGCAGCCCAAAGGCCAATTTCTGCAATCCGGTTGCTGACATGATAGCCCCCTCGGCCCCATTAACCCGCGAACATCAAAACTATATGTAAGCGCTTGGAAGAATACCAGAAGGGGGAATTTTAGCGCGGATCGTTCCGTCTGCGCACGGGTTTGCGCTTGCGCTGGGGTTTGGGCTTATCGTTCCAACCCATTTGGTCAGCGAGCACGCGGCCTTTGACTTCCTCGACAGCGCCCGCTTTCAGATCGCCCAGCCGGAACGGGCCATAGCTGACGCGCAGCAGGCGATTGACGGGCAGACCCACGGCCTCCATCGCGCGGCGGATCTCGCGGTTCTTGCCTTCGCGCAGGCCGATGGTGAGCCACGCGTTTGCGCCTTGCTGACGATCAAGCGTGACCTGCATGCCCTGGAATTTCTCGCCGTCGATGGTGATGCCGCGACGGAGCGGCTCAAGCGTTTTGTCCTCAGGGCGGCCATTCACGCGGACACGGTATTTTCTAAGCCAGCCGGTCGAGGGCAGCTCCAACGTGCGTTTTAGGCCGCCATCATTGGTCAGCAGCAACAACCCTTCGGAGTTGATGTCGAGCCGTCCGACGCTCATCACGCGGGGCATATCCTCGGGCAGGGCATCGAACACCGTCTCGCGGCCCTTTTCATCGCGCGCCGTCGTCACGAGGCCTGTTGGCTTGTGGTAGAGCCAAAGCCGCGCAGGTTCCGGTGCCGCGATGGGTTTGCCATCGACGGTGATCTCGGCGCTTTCGATCACATTGAGGGCGGGGCTGTCGATCTGTTTGCCGTCCACGGTGACGCGACCCGCCTCAATCATGCGCTCGGCTTCGCGGCGCGAGGCGACGCCTGCGCGGGCCAGAACCTTGGCGATGCGGTTTCCACTTGGGGCGCCTTTTGGTGTGTCGGTGCTCATGGCGCTGGCCTTAGCGGGTTTTGCACAGGCTTGCCAGAGCGCACGGGCTGGGGCAGGGAAGGTGGATGGATTTCAAGAGCCACATGAACATCGCACTGGACGAGGCGCGCGCGGCTGCTGAACGGGGGGAGGTTCCCGTGGGCGCTGTCGTTGTGGGGCCGGATGGCGCGGTCGTGGCGCAAGCGGGCAACCGGACGCGGGAGTTGAGTGATCCGACCGCTCATGCCGAAGTGCTGGCGATCCGCGCAGCTTGTGCGACTGCGGGATCAGACCGGCTGCCCGGCCATGATCTTTACGTCACGCTGGAGCCGTGCCCGATGTGCGCGGCGACGATTTCCTTCGCCCGGATCGCGCGGCTCTATTACGGGGCGAGCGATCCCAAGTCCGGAGGCGTGGCGCATGGCGCGCGGGTCTTCAGCCATGCGCAATGTCATCATGCGCCAGAGGTTTATGACGGGATCGCCTCTGAAGAAGCCGAACGCTTGCTGAAAGCCTTTTTTGAAAATCTGCGCGGCTGACGCCGCTTGAGCCTCCGGCGGCGGTATTTAGAGACAAAAGAAGCCGGTATTTGAATTAAATTGTTGGCTTCATCTTTGCTTAAGTATCCTCGCCGAAGGCATCCTCACATCTCAATCGCGACCATCGGTTCGGGTTCGACGACTTGCGTGTCAGGCAAGTGCTTTATCATCTCGTCTGCGGATTGTTCGAGCACCGGGAAGGTCTTGTAGTGATAGGGGATGACCGTTTTGAAGTTGAAAAACGTGCGCGCGGCAAAGGCGGCGCGGTGCATGTCCATCGTGAAATGCCCACCTGCGCACAGGATGCCGATATCGGGGGCGTGGAGCGCGTTGAAGACCTGCATGTCGGCCATCACGTCTGTGTCGCCTGAGATATAGATCGTGTGGCCATCGCCAGAGATCATGTAGCCTGCCTCAGAGCCCGCATAGATCAGCTTGTCTGACAGTGGCAGCGAGCTGGAATGGGTGGCGTTGACCATGGTGACTTTGACATCACCGAGTGTGATCGTCCCGCCTTTGTTGAAGCCGGTTGCCTCGACTTTGAGGGTTTCGCTGAGCCAACTGGCCAGCTCGACGATGGCGTAGATATGCGCGCCGGTCTCGTTGGCAATCGCCTCAATCTCGGCGGCGTGGTCGAAATGTCCGTGGGTCAGGAAGATGGCGGTGACACCGTCCAACGCATCGGCGCGGCGGTCATCGGGGAAGGCCGGGTTGCCTTCGAGCCAGGGGTCGATCAGCAGGATCTGGTCTTCGATTTCCATACGCAGGCTGGCATGGCCGAGGGGGATGATCTTCATGGGGTGGTCTCCGGGCTGGGGATGGTTATCTGTCAGGGTAGCGGGAGCAGAGGGAAAGCCAAAGCATGAACTGGACTGAGCAGATTGACGCCTATTGCGAGCGGATGGATCCGTCGTTCTGGGCCGAGCCGATCAATGCGGTGACAAATATCGCTTTCATTCTGGGGGCGTTGTTCATGTGGCGGCGCACGGCGTGCTTGCCATTGGCGCGCGCGCTTTGTGTGGTTCTCTTTGCCATCGGGGTGGGCTCGTTCCTGTTTCACACGCATGCGACGGGCTGGGCGGCGGCGACGGATGTGGCGCCAATTTTGCTGTTCATCCTGCTATATATCTATGTGGCCAACCGTGCGTTTTTGGGCCTGGGCCTTTGGGGCGCGCTGGGCGGTGTGGCTTTGTTCATTCCCTATGCGGGTATGATGGTGCCAGCGTTTTCACTGATCCCGGGGTTGGGATCGTCGGCCGGCTATGCGCCGGTGCCTCTCTTGATTTATTTCTATGCGCTTTGGCTCAAAGACCGTGCGCCCGAGACGGCCAAGGGGCTGGCGATTGGGGCGACGATCTTGGTCGTCTCGTTGACCTTCCGCACCATTGATTTGCCGCTGTGTGATGGCTTCCCGATGGGCACGCATTTCATGTGGCATATCCTGAACGGGATCATGCTGGCTTGGATGATCGAAGTTTACCGCAGGCATGTGCTTGGCATCGCTCAAGAGGCGCGCTAAACCGCCTTTCGATCAAACGAGGGAAGACGCCCCATGTCCATCGACATCACAACCGCAGCCAAGGTGGCCAAGCTGGCCCGTATCAGGGTGGAAGACGACGCTCTGCCCGCTTTGGCCGAAGAGTTCAACGCGATCCTTGGGTTCATCGAACAGCTTGAGGAAGTGGATGTGGAGGGCGTCGAGCCCATGACCTCTGTCACGCCCCAGCGCCTGAAGCGGCGCGAAGATGTGGTGACGGATGGCGATCAGCAGGACAAGGTTCTGTCCAACGCGCCCGACGCGCGCGAAGGCTTTTTCGCAGTGCCGAAGGTGGTGGAATAATGGCTGATCTGAACAAACTCACGCTGGCCGATGCACGCGACAAGCTGCGCGGTAAAGAGATCACATCGGTCGAGCTGACGGAGGCGTGTCTGAACGCTGTCGACGGGGCCAAGACGCTCAATGCGTTTGTGCATAATACGCCGGATTTGGCGCTGGAGCAGGCCAAGGCGGCGGATGCGACGCTGGCCAAGGGCGATGCGCCGTCGATGTGTGGTTTGCCGATTGGGATCAAGGATCTTTTCTGCACCAAGGGCGTCGCCTCGCAGGCGGCATCGGCGATCCTTGAAGGGTTTAAGCCGGAATACGAGAGTACCGTGTCGCAGAACTTGCGCGATGCGGGTGCGGTCATGTTGGGCAAGCTCAACA
>CAKZXZ010000161.1 GCA_937883775.1 uncultured Paracoccaceae bacterium | reverse complement strand
CCTCGCCATAAGGCACCATCAACATGACCCATTTCCTGGACATCCACAAAACCGCCCCCGCCGATCTGCGGCACATGATCGACCATGCAGGCGCGATGAAAACCGCACGCGCTGGCCGTCCCAAAGGAGCTCTTGATGATGAGCAGCCGCTCGCAGGTCACATGGTTGCGCTTATTTTTGAAAAGCCCTCCACCCGGACCCGGGTGTCGTTTGATGTGGGCGTGCGCCAGATGGGGGGGCAGACGATGGTGCTTTCGGGTTCTGACATGCAACTGGGCCATGGGGAGACCATCGCCGACACGGCCCGTGTTCTGTCGCGCTATGTCGATCTCATCATGATCCGCACCTTTGACGAGGCAGTGCTGCTGGAGCTTGCCGACTACGCCTCTGTGCCGGTCATAAATGGCCTGACCGACCGCACCCATCCCTGCCAGATCATGGCCGATATCCTCACCTTTGAAGAACACCGTGGCCCGATCAAAGGCAAAAAGGTCGTCTGGACGGGCGATGGCAACAATGTCTGTGCCAGCTTCCTGCATGCCGCTGGTCAGTTCGGCTTTGATCTGACCTTCACCGGGCCGTCGCAACTGGATCCCGAAGAGGTCTTTATGAACGAGGCCCGCGCAAAAGGCTCTAAAATCACCATCGAGCGCGATCCGTTCAAAGCGGTGCAAGGCGCTGATCTTGTTGTCGCCGACACATGGGTCTCCATGCATGACGCGCAATCGGCCAAGGAACGCCGCCACAACATGCTGCGCCCCTATCAGGTCAACGAAGAGCTGATGTCGCACGCCAAAGAGGATGCGCTGTTCATGCACTGCCTGCCTGCACACCGTGAGGAAGAAGCGACAAGTGCCGTGATGGACGGCCCCAATTCGGTGATCTTTGACGAGGCCGAAAACCGCCTGCACGCCCAAAAAGCCGTCATGCGCTGGTGCCTCGGGGTCTAACGCTTGCGTTTGGCGCGCAGCGTCGGATCAGCCTGCGTCGGGTCCTCGGGCCAGGGGTGTTTGGGATATCGCCCACGCATATCCTTGCGCACATCGGCGTAGCTTGAGGCCCAGAAGCCTGGAATATCCATCGTTGTCTGCAAGGGCCGCCCCGCTGGCGACAAGAGCGTGACCCTCAGCGGTTGTCGCCCGACCATCGGGTGCGCGGTTACGCCAAACATCTCTTGCAGACGCAAGGAAATCTCTGGCGCTTCCCCGCTGTAATCAATCGGAACCTTGCGGCCCAACGGCGTCTCAAACGCGGCGGGAGCCGCTTGATCCAGCCGCTGTATCTGCCCCCAATCCAACATTGCCCGCAGCGCTGGCAAGATATCGAATCCTCGCCACTGCGCCTCGGTTTTCACGCCGGAAAGATGCGGCAAAAGCCAGTCCTCCAACGTCTGCATCAAGGCGGGTTCCGACAGGTCTGGCAGATCTTCCAGTAAAGCCACCCGTGCCTGAAACCGTCGCGCGGCGTCCGACCAGACCAACCCCACATCGCGCACACCGTCCAGCATCGTACGCGCGATATCGCCGTCCGGTGCGCCCTTCCAAAGCTGGTCACTCAAGGCAATCGCCCCCAGCTTTTCCTGCACACGCGAGACCACACGACGTTCCCGTTTCGACCAATGGCAGACCTTCTCTGCCGTCAGGCGCGGTGCGAAAAGCGCGCGCACCGCGCTTTCTGAAATGGCCACGGCTTGTCTAATCCGCGCCTCCCGCGCATCGCCGTCCAGATCGGTTGCCACGATCAGGCGTTGCCCGGCCAGCGGGTCCGCATCGTCAAAGAAAGCCCCTTTGCCGCCCGACAGCAGATAGCGCGGCGCCTCGCCTTTGCGCCGCTGCCCGATCCGATCCGGGTAGGCCAGCGCCGCCATCTCGGCCACGTCCAATCCCGCGCCATCAGGTGCCAGACGCGCCAGACGTTTCGCCTCTGCCCGGATCCGTTCGATGACACCGCGATTGGCCCCGGGCGCCGGGGAGGCCACCGCTTTCACCCGCGCCATCAGGTCCGAGGATCGCGATCTGAGCGGATCCCGCTCGGCAAGCAATGCGGCCAAAACCGCCGCCTCCTTGCCCGCGATCGTCAGCATATGGCCCAATCGCGGATGC
Organism: uncultured Paracoccaceae bacterium; assembly: GCA_937883775.1. Classification (GTDB taxonomy): domain Bacteria; phylum Pseudomonadota; class Alphaproteobacteria; order Rhodobacterales; family Rhodobacteraceae; genus JAHTBL01. The sequence continues at coordinate 18,507 of CAKZXZ010000161.1, read as the reverse complement.
AGTGGCAGGGCTGCCAACGCGCGGCCATGTTCGGTGATCCTACCCTCTGCGTCTAATGCGCCCAACATGCGCAAAAGCGCCTGTGCTTCGTCAAACGCGCGCGCAGGCGGCGCTGTCAAAAACGCCAGATCACCGGGTGCTGCGCCCCATAAAGCCAGCTCCAGCACCAGCCCGGTCAGGTCCGCCGCGTCAATTTCCGCAGGGGGAAAGGCCAGCAAGCCGCCATCCTCGCCCTTGGTCCAAAGCTTGTAGCAAACCCCTTCCGCCACCCGCCCCGCACGGCCTGCGCGTTGGATCGCTTCGGCCTTTGTCACCCGTTCCGTCACCAGCCGCGACATGCCTGAGTTCGGATCAAACCGCGCGCGGCGTGCGCGGCCCGCGTCCACCACGACGCGGATGTCTGGGATCGTCAGCGACGTTTCGGCAATCGACGTGGCCAACACGATCTTGCGCCGGTCCGATGCCCCAATGGCCGCGCGTTGCGCTTTGAAATCCATAGCGCCGAACAAGGGCCGCACGTCGCATTCGGACCCCTTTAGCGCGCCTTCAACCCGCCGGATTTCGCCCTCTCCAGGCAAAAAGACCAAGACCCCCCCTTCGGTTTCGGCCACGGCTTGTTCGATCAGCGCCGCGACGGCAGACTCGAACCGGACGCCCTTGCTGATAGGGCGCTCCAGCCAGCGCATCTCAACTGGAAAGCTGCGCCCTTCGGAGGTCACAATCGGCGCGTCCATCATCGCGGCGACCGGTTCTGCATCGAGCGTGGCGGACATGACCAGAACGACCAAATCCTCGCGCAGCGCGCCGCGCACCTCCCAGACCAGTGCAAGACCCAAATCCGCGTTCAAGGACCGTTCGTGAAATTCGTCAAAGATCACCGCGCCGACGCCTTCAAGCGCGGGATCGCCTTGGATCATGCGGGTCAGGATGCCTTCGGTCACCACCTCGATCCGTGTTGCTTTTGAGACTTTTGTTTCGCCGCGCATCCGGTAGCCGACCGTCTCACCAACCTTTTCCCCAAGCGTCTGCGCCATACGCTCCGCAGCTGCACGCGCAGCCAGCCTACGCGGCTCCAGCATCAGAATGCGCCCTTCGCAAAGCCCTGCCTTGAGCAAAGCCAACGGCACACGGGTCGTTTTACCAGCGCCCGGAGGCGCTTGCAGCACAACACAGCGCGACCGCTCCAAGGCAGCGATCAGATCGGGCAGGGCGTCGTCGATGGGCAGCGCGGTCATGGCGCTGGTTATGCGCGCAAACCTACCGCCAAACCACGGCTTTTTTCGCAAAGCGCTGGACGGCGCGCCCGACGCGGTGCAGAAAACCCCCATGGAAACCAAGACCCTTGCAGAAGGCGTGATCGCCGCAGACCGCCGCGCGCTGGCCCGCGCGATTACGTTGATTGAAAGCGGGCGGGCCGATCACCGGATGCAGGCCGATGCATTGGTGGCCGAAGTCAGCAAAGCGGGTCGCCAAGCGCTGCGGATCGGCCTGTCGGGCACCCCGGGCGTCGGCAAATCTACCTTTATCGAGGCGTTTGGCATGATGCTGACCGCGCAAGGCCTGCGTGTCGCCGTGCTGGCGGTTGACCCCAGCTCTGCGCGCTCCGGCGGCTCGATCCTGGGCGATAAGACCCGGATGGAGCGTCTGTCCCGCGACCCAAACGCCTTCATCCGTCCGTCTCCAAGCCAAACCCATCTGGGAGGTGTCGCCCGCCGCACGCGAGAGGCTGTCAGCCTTTGCGAGGCCGCGGGGTTCGATGTGGTGCTGATCGAAACTGTCGGCGTTGGCCAATCTGAAACCGTGGTTGCACAGATGTCTGATCTCTTTGTTCTGCTTCTGGCTCCAGCGGGCGGGGACGAGCTGCAAGGCGTCAAGCGCGGCATCATGGAGATGGCGGACCTGATCCTTATCAACAAGGCGGATGGTGATCTAAAGCCAGCGGCAACCCGCACCTGTGCCGACTATACTGGTGCTCTGCGCCTTCTCAGAAAACGCCCGCAAGACCCCGAGGATTTCCCCAAAGCCATGATGGTTTCGGCGCTTCATGAAGACGGGCTGGCCAAAGTCTGGGACGAAATGCAGATTCTCGCCAACTGGCGTCGCGAAACCGCACATTGGGACGCTGCCCGTGCAGGACAAGCCGTCTATTGGTTCGAGGATAGCGTGCGCAACGGCCTGCTTGCGCAGCTGACCCAGAACGCAGAGCTTGCCGCGCGCATGGCTGACTTGCGCACCAAGGTCGCAGCGGGTGAGACGACGGTTGGCACCGCCGCGCGCGATATTCTGGCAAAACTCAACCTTTAGGGCAGTGCAGACGGCCTTTGCCGCCACTAATCTGCGCACGACGCCGCATGCGCCCCAAGTCGCGGCAAAAAAGGGCTGAAACGCAGGGATGAATCGCTTGACGGGCGCTGGAAATGGTTTTAGGTCAGCCCAACTGAATTCGGGGCCTTGCCAACGCAGGGCTCATTTTGTTTGAGAGTGCCGTGGATGCAAGGGGTATCCGCCTGGCCCAAAAAGATCGAGGAAGTGCTATGTCGCGCCGTTGTGAACTGACCGGAAAAGGCCCGATGACTGGCAACAATGTCAGCCACGCCAAGAACCGCACCCGTCGCCGGTTCCTGCCCAACCTCAATGACACCACGCTGCAGTCCGAAATTCTGGGCCGTGGTTTCAAGCTGCGGATCTCGGCCGCCGCGCTGCGCACCGTCGATCACCGTGGTGGTCTGGACGGCTTCATGGCGAAAGCCAAAGATGACGAGCTGTCGGCAAACGCGCTGAAGATCAAGAAAGACATCGCGAAAGCAAAAGCGGCTGGCGAAACAGCCCTCTAAGATCGCTCTCGTTTCAAGAACGCCCAACCCCGTCTTATCAGGCGGGGTTGCGTCGTTTTCGCGCTTGGATTGTCGTGCCAGCGCGCATAACTATCGCTTTATGAAGACGCTGACCCGCCTTTTCACACCGCTTCTTGTGGTGTTGATGCTGATAACGTCGGCCAGCCTGGCTGTTGCGCGTGCAGCGCCCGATCCTGCAGGGCATTTCGTGCTGTGCACCGGGTCAGGGCCGGTGGTTCTGCATGTTGATGAAAACGGCGATCCGGTCGGTGCTGCGCATTATTGCCCCGATTGCGCGATGACGCTTTTGGCAGCGGTTGCAAGCCAGACGCCGCAACAAACCAACGCTTTCGAGGCGCAGCAAATACGCTTTCACATGCCCAGCCAGGCCGCGCATGCGGCCCAGCTTCGGACGGCACAGGCGCGCGATCCGCCTTTGGCGTAAAGCACAGTTATTCCCTTGAAATTTCCCACTTAGGAGACGGATATGTCTTTGAAAACCACCCTTATGGCGGCTGCTGCCGTCACCGCATTGGCCCTGCCTGCAATCGCAGAAATGGGCAAAATCAGGATTGATGACGCCTATGCGCGCTCGGCCACTTCGATGGCGAAATCCGGTGCTGCGTTTATGGGGATCATCAACCATTCCGGTGAAGATGATCGCCTTATTTCCGCATCGTCGGACGCTGCGGCCCGGGTCGAACTGCACACCCATATCGAAGATGATGGCGTGATGCGCATGGTCGAGGTCGAAGAGGGCTTCGAGATCGCTGCAGGCGAGACGATCTTGCTCAAGCGTGGTGGCAAACACGTCATGTTCATGGGTCTGACTGATCCATTCGAGCAGGGTGAGATGATTGATGTCACGCTCACCTTTGAAAAGGCAGGCGATGTCGATGTGAAGATCCCTGTTGATCTTGAGCGTCAGCCAGAACCCGGCGCCCATGCTGTGCACGACCATGGCGATCACAGCCACGGTCACGGCCACAGCCACGGCAATCACGATCACAATGTGACCAACTAAAGCATCGGGTGCGGGTGTGACCCGCTTTTGATCCTTATCAACAGGGCCGGGCCTTTCAGGGTCCGGCCTTTGCTTATCCGGATGTCAATTCGCTGACCCATGCGGGCACTGTTTGGGTAGCGGGACCAAAGCGGGTTTGGGCAAAATGGGACACGGTGGATGATGGCGCGAGGTTAAGCTCGATCGTGTCTGCGCCGCTCGCATTGGCGTGCTGCACAAAACCTGCTGCCGGATACACCTCGCCACTTGTGCCAATGGCCGCGAAAAGATCGCAATCGCCAAGATGGGCATAAATTTCGTCCATCTGATAGGGCATTTCACCGAACCAGACGATGTCAGGACGCGTCGCAGGCCGCGCGCAGCTGGGGCAGGGGTCTTCGGGCTGTGTCACCAGCGAAGACGGCCAGCGCGCCCCGCACGCAGCACAAAGTGACCCCGCCAAAGCGCCGTGCATATGCATTGTTTCAGCGCCTGCGCGTTCATGCAGATCATCGACATTCTGCGTGACCAGGATCACCTCTCCGCGAAAGGCCTTTTGCAGCTGAGCCAAGGCATCATGTGCCGCATTGGGCGATGCTTTTGTGCTTTCCGCACGACGCATGTTGTAAAAGTCGTGCACCAGCTTTGGGTTTGCATCAAAGCCTTCGGGTGTTGCGACGTCCTCGATGCGGTGCTGGGCCCAAAGCCCGTTTTCATCGCGAAACGTGCCAAGTCCGCTTTCCGCGGAAATGCCCGCACCGGTCAGAATCACGATCTTGTTCATGGCGGCCCCTTCATGGTTAAAACGCGTATGATCCAGCGTATCCTCTTTGTGTGTCTTGGCAATATCTGCCGCTCTCCGGCGGCTGAAGGTGTCATGCGTGTGCAGATGCCCGACCTTCAGATCGACAGCGCCGGAACCTCTGGCTGGCATGTGGGCGATCCGCCCTATGGGCCGATGCAAAAGGCCGCAGCCTTGCGCGGTGTTGATCTGTCAGATCTGCGCGCCCGCGCCTTCACCGCGCAGGATTTCGCCGCGTTCGACCTGATTGTCGCAATGGACGCTGACAATGTCGCCGCGATTGAGGCGCTGCGCCCGTCGCAGAACGCAACACCCGTCCGGCTTTTCACAGCGTATGAAAACGGGCCGGAAACGCATGTCCCCGACCCTTATTACACGCGCGACTTTGAGGGTGCACTTGATCTGATCGAGCGCTGCGCCGCCGGGCTGAAAGGTCAGCTGCGCCGGCAGTAGGTTTCAGCGGTCGAGCCAAACGCGCGGTATTTCTTCCAGAACGTCTCATGGCTGCGGCGATCCGATTGGCGGATCTCCTGTGCTTTATGCGGGTTCTTGAAGAAAGTGGCCGCCAGGCGCTGATCGCCCCGCGACAAATGCGTGTTGGCGGCCTTTTGGATGCAGTTGCAAAGCGACCGGTTGGCCGCCTTGCGGTCCGATTGCAAACAGGCCCGTGTGATAGGGCCTGCTTCGACAAAGGTAGAGAAAATCGGTGTGCTCAGTGCGACAAGGATCGCAAGGATCGTCATGTACTTCATGTATCTGCCTCGATCAAAGGGGCTGCCCGGCTTACTCCGGTGTTTTGCCCAAAAATCATCTACAGACTAAATTATGCCTCAAGCGGTCCCCCGTTTCAATTCCATTGATGGCCTTGAAACGGGATCAGGCCGCATAATTTGGCAGCAAGGCAGCGTCGATCTCAAGCCGGTCCGTCAGCACGGCCGTGGCGCCGGGAACCCGATGATCGCGAGTGTTTTCGCCCATAAAGGCAATGGTGCGCAGGCCCGCCGTGGATGCCGCTGTGACACCGTCGGAGTTGTCTTCCACAGCGATGATATCGGCGGGCTGTAATTCAAGCTTGGCGATTACCTGCTGGTAGCATGCCGGATCAGGCTTGGGCTGGTTAACGTCCGAGCGGGTCATCACGATGTCGAACAGATCGACAGGCACTGATCTTGCAGTGGCTTCAAGCACGGCTTCCACATTGGCGCGCGAGGTGGTCGTGACAAAGCCCAGCGTCATGCCGGTGTCTTTTGCATAGCGCATTGTGTCGATCACACCGGGCCGTAAGGGCAGGGTGCCATGACGCAATGCGGTCTGGAAGATGCGCGATTTTGACTGATGGATCCGCGCCGCGTCGACCTGTTGGCCGCGCCTGTCGGCATACCGCATGACCCGGTCAGCACCACCGGCATCCCGCAACATGTCGCGATAGGCCGTGCGCTCCCAATGCCAATCCAGACCATGGGCCTGAAAGGCAAGATTGAAGGCGTTGCGTTGAAGCTCTGATGTTTCAATCAGCGTTCCAATAGATCCGAAAAGAAGCGCTTTCATGGTGTGGGGGGTCCTCCTAGCAAAAAAGCACCCAAAGAGGGCAAGTCCAACATAAATACCGCGAGGCCCGTTTTGGTTCCTCGCGGTATCCAAAAAACAAGCAAGCGGCCTAAAGGACAGCTAGCTTGCGTGTGAACTTACTCAAGACCCATGCAGCTTGCATAATAGCTGACAGTTGCAGGCCAGTCGCTGAAAATGCCTGCGACACCAACATCTTGGGCCAGCACATCAATCAGCTCGTACATCACACCGTCACTGTTGGTGACCTCTTCGATGGTCTGATAGTACCAACCGCCACCGGTCGTCAGCGGACCCGAGCGTTCAATCGTCCAGGTGATGATGTTCAGCTCTGCCGCCTGTGCTTGCTTGGCCCATTCCGACGGAACAATCTCACCGTTTTCGACGGCCACAAGGATCCATGTGGGCGGTGCGATATAGTTCACGCCCAACGCCTTGTATTCCGCCAGCGGACGCGGCCAGCTTGCCGGATCCTGTGGATCAAATCCGTCGATATCGTAGTGATCGACCAAATAGACCGCTTGCGCACCGAACTCTGGCTCGTTCTCGATCCAGTAAAGCACATCATCCAAGTTGAACGATTGTGCCCAGACATCCGACGCTGGAACGCCTGCCGCCTTGTATTCGTCGATCAGCTTTTGGGCATAGTCCTGCTGGGAAAATCCGTCAAACGGCATCTCGACGGATGGTGATTTCAGCTCCGGCGTGAACTTGGCACCCAGCGTTCGGAACAGCTCGATCGATTCTGCATGGGTCATCAACGTCCCCTTTTCGGCAGAATAAAGATCGGTGCGCCAACCGGCTGTGCCATCCATATATTCTTCAACCGTGGTGCCGTTGCTATTGGCAGCGTCCATCTTGCCGTTCAGCGTGCGGTACTCGGCCAGCGTGATTTCGGATGTACGGCACTCGGCAACAGCCTCCGTGTCACCCGATGCTGGCGCGAACGGTGCCACACAGGTACCAGCAAGATCAGAGGCAAGGATGTCCGTCGTTGTGTGCAGATCGTTTTGCGCGTGGCGACAGACCAGTTCCTTGTCCTTGGTAAAGGTGACGTCGCATTCCAGAATGCCCGCGCCCATCCGCGCCGCAGCGACGTTGCTTTCAACGGTGTGTTCCGGAAATTGCATCGGCGCCCCGCGATGCCCGATTGAAAAGTTGGTCCGCTGGACGTCTTGCCCCATGCAAGAAGTCAGCTTTTCCTTCAGCGCCCCGTCCGCCATCCGGTCAATCAGGTAATAGGGGCGCGGGCCCATCTCGATCACATCGGCAATAGCTACCGAGCCTCCCACAGCGAGAACACTTGCATAACAAAAGGTCTTCAACGTCTTCATCAGACATCCTCCAGGTTAGAACTCCATCCGTCTGAAAGCACTCCATGACAAAGCGGTAACGCTTTTATGAAGCCTTTCGGAATTTCAGAGTGAACCCTTCCCCAGGTTCGTGCGTTGGCTTGTATCGCGCGGAAGTGTGCCAAGCTTCCGTGGACGCTCTATTTGGCGCAATACATTCGCTATAGCATGGTTTAAGTTGAAGATTGAAATGCTGCTGACGATCTTTTGGGGCTCTTTTTAATGATCCGGACACTGTTTTTGTCGGGCCTCACATGGGGTGCGATGGCCTGTTTTGTGGCCCATGCGGCCGCGCTCGAAGTTGATCTGCGCGCCCCCGATGCCGATGACGCGCTCTCCGAGGCGCTGCGCAATGCCTCGCTTCTGGTGCAGGCAGCGCAAAGCGATGACACGCCTCCACCCATTGAAATCCTCGCTGCTGCTCAGGCGGATTACGCACGCCTGATTGCGGTGCTGTATGAGGCGGGCCGCTTTGGCCCGGTCATCACCGTTCAACTGGACGGACAAGAAGCCGCTGCGATCCCGCCCATCAGCGCCCCCGCCACGATCCAGCGCGCGGTCATCACCGTGACGCCTGGCCCGGCCTTTGCCTTGGGCCGTACCCAGATCACGCCGCTTGCCCGCAGAACGCAGTTGCCCGAGGGCTTTGTGACAGGTCAGCCAGCCTCCTTAAGCGTCTTGCAAGACGCGACAGCCGCCAGCATCGAAGGATGGAGGCAGATCGGTCACGCCAAGGCCGCGGTGTCAGATCAGCAGATCACTGCCCGCCACCCGGCCCGCGCCATTGATGTTAACGTCCGTCTGACGCCCGGTCCCCGCCTGCGTTTTGGAGAGCTTGAAATCACCTCTGACAGCGCCGTGAGCCCGGCGCGCATCCGCGAAATTGCGGGCTTGCCGACGGGGGATACGTTTGATCCCGACGCGCTCGATAAAGCCGAGGCGCGCTTGCGCCGCACGGGGACATTTCGCGTCGTCGCATTGTCCGAGGCCGATCAGACAAACCCGGATGATACGCTCGATATTGAAGCACAGATCAGCGATCAGCCTCTGCGCCGCCTTAGCTTTGGCGCTGAAATCTCGTCGCTCGACGGGCTTGGGGTTTCGGCGGCCTGGTTGCACAGAAATTTCTTTGGGGGCGCCGAACGCTTTTTAGCTGAAGCCGAAATTGGCGGGATAGGATCAGGCGATGAAGGCCCCGATTACCGCTTGTCCGCACGCTTGTCGCGCCCTGCCACCTATCTGCCCGACCTCGAAGCATACGGCCTTGTCCGGCTCGAACAGATCGACGATCCCAACCTCTTTTCGCGCCGCATCGCGCTTGAAGCAGGGGCCACTTACTTTGCCGGGGAAAGCCGCGAGTTCAGCTTGGGCATCGGCTATCAGGCCGCCGAAATCGAAGACGATCTGGGAGAGCGCGATTACACCATCTTGACCTTCCCCGCCGTCGGCACCTTTGATGAGCGCAACGACCGCCTCAACGCGACCGCTGGGTTTTACGGCCAGCTTGCCCTGACGCCTTTCGTCGGCATTTCCGGCACCGATAGCGGTCTGCGCACCGCGCTTGATCTGCGCACCTACCGCAGCTTTGGCACCGACGATCGCGTCACGTTTGCGGTGCGCGGCCAGCTTGGTTCTGTCCTTGGTCCTGAGATCGAAGAGGCGCCAGCAGATTTTCTGTTTTTCTCCGGCGGCGGGGGGACCGTACGTGGTCACGCGTTTCAATCGCTCGGTGTCGAGCTTGAGGACGATGTGACCATTGGCGGGCGTTCCTTCCTGGGTCTCGCCTCTGAAATCCGTGTCAAGACCGGCGAAAATCTCTCGCTCGTCGGGTTCTATGACCTTGGCTATATCGGCGAAGAGATGTTTCCCGATGGCAGCACAGGCGAATGGCATGCGGGTGCCGGGGCCGGGCTGCGTTATGACACCGGGATCGGCCCGATCCGCTTTGACTTTGCGGTCCCGGTCAGTGGCCCTGACGATAACGAAGGCTTTGAGATTTACATCGGAATTGGGCAGGCATTCTAATGCGGTTTTTTGCTATTCTCCTATGTCTGTTCCTGCCCTGCGCGGCCCTTGCGCAAGACGCTGACGAAGATCGCGGCTATCTTGCCGGGCTCTTGGAAGACGCGCTGGGCGGGGAAGGCCGCACCGTGCGCATTGTCGGTTTCGAAGGCGCATTCAGTACCGAGGCCACCATCGGCCAGATCACCATCGCCGACGCGCAAGGCATATGGCTGACGCTCACCGATGTGGTAATCGACTGGAACCGCGCAGCCCTTCTGCGTGGCCGGATCGAGGTGGAAACCCTGTCTGCCGCGCGCATTGATCTGCCGCGCTTGCCGCTGCCAGCGGAAGACACGCTTCCCGATGCGGCTGCCACGCCATTTTCATTGCCGGATTTGCCCGTCTCCGTGCGCATCGGCACGCTTGACGTCGACGCTCTTTCCCTTGGTGCCCCGTTATTAGGGGAGCCAACGACGCTCGCACTCGAAGGCTCTGCAACGCTCGCAGACGGCTCGGGCACGGCCGTGTTCGAAGCGCAGCGCACCGATGACAAAACGGGCACCTTTGCCCTTGATGCGGCCTATACGGCCGATACCCGTGCCTTGCGTCTGAACCTGAACTTGCGTGAAGGCGCCGATGGGATCGCGGCGCGCCTGATGGCGCTGCCCGAGACGCCCGCTTTGACCCTGACCGTTGCGGGCGACGGCACATTGGCAGATTTCACGGCTGATCTTGCGCTTGCAACGGATGGCACGGATCGCCTGAACGGCACGGTCACCCTGCGTGACGGCACGCCCGTGACCGAAGGCACGCCTGCGCCGCTTGTCTTTGATGCGGCGTTGAACGGCGATGTCACGACGCTTTTCCTGCCCGAATACCGGGACTTCTTTGGTCCGGATGTTCGTCTGGTGGCACGCGGTGCACGGGCGGCAGATGGCGCGCTTGATCTGGAGGCCTTCGCGCTTGAAACCCGCGCGCTGTCGCTCACAGGGGAAGTTGCTTTGAACGCGGATGCATGGCCGACACGGCTGCGCGTCGATGGGCGCATCGCCAACGCCGCGGGTCAGCCGGTTCTATTGCCTGTCGCAGGCGCCGCGACCCGGGTTGACGCGGTCAATCTGCGCGCACGATTTGACGCCGCTCAGGGGGATGCGTTCCGGGGCGGCCTGCAGATCCAAGGCCTGACGCGCCCAGATCTGCAGATCGCCAACATCTCTCTCGGAGCGCGGGGCACTTTGCAGGGCGATGTAAATGCAATCGGTCAAATCATGGCCGCCTTGCGTTTCTCCGCCAATGATCTGACCTTCCGGGACCCCGCCGTCGCCCGCGCTGCAGGTTCTGACATCACCGGCGCACTGGATTTAAGCTACCGTGATGGCAGCCCGCTTGAGCTGTCAGACCTTGCGATTGATGGCGCCACATGGGCGCTGACCGGGGACGCCGTCATCGATGCGCTTTCCAACGCGTTCGAGACCGAATTCAACGCAGATCTCGTTGCCAAAAATCTCGCAGCCTTTGCGCCGCTGGTCGGTCAGCCACTTGGCGGCGCGGCCTCTGTCAACGTGGCGGGCACGGCTGCTTTGGGCGGCTTCTTTGACGTCACACTTGCCGGGCAGGCCACTGATCTGACAACCGGCATCGCTCAGGCCGATACGGTGTTGCGTGGCCAGACCCGGATCGATCTGGCCGCCGCACGTGATGACCAGGGCACCCGGATCACCCGCTTTGAGATTGCAAACCCCCAGCTAGGTGCGACCGCCACTGCGACCCTCGGGGCTGACACATCTGACGTTACTTTTGATGCCCGTCTCGCCAACGCCAATCTGCTTGCACCGCAAATCAACGGCCCGCTTACAGTTGCGGGAACGGCGGCCCAAAACGATGGCCGCTGGACGTTCAACACCCGGGCGACAGGCCCTTATGGCAGCACCGCAAACGTGCTTGGCAACATCTCTGATAGCGGCGTGGCCTTGACCTACAACGCGGCGATCCCCGATTTTGCACCCCTCGTGGCCGAGCTGCCAGGCCGGCTGCGCATTGAAGGCACCGCGCGGCAGCAGGGCGCGGATTGGGCAATCAACACAGCGCTTGATGGGCCGGCAGGCACGACGTCGCGGCTCTCCGGAACGGTCGCGCCCAGTGGCCAGCTGAACCTGACTGCACAGGGCACCGCGCCGCTTGGTCTGGCCAATCCCGCGCTTAGACCGAACAATCTGCAAGGGACGGCTGCGTTTGATCTTAGCATAAACGGGGCCCCTGCGCTGAACGCTGTGTCCGGGACGATCACAACATCAGATGCGCGGTTTATGGCGCCTGCTTTGCGGGTCGGGCTGGGCGATATCGATGCCAATATCGGACTGTCCGCAGGCACGGCCTCGGTGCAGGCCAATGCCGACGTGCTTGAGGGCGGCAGCCTGTCGGTCACTGGACCGATCACACTGTCCGGCGGCTTTCCCGCCGATCTGCAGATCGCCCTGAATGCGATGAAAATCGTGGATCCGTCGCTTTATGACACCACGCTCGATGGAGCGCTGACCATTTCAGGCGCCTTGCGGGGCGGCGCGCAGATCGCGGGCCAGATCGATGTGGGCGAGACAGTCGTGCAGGTTCCCTCATCCGGGATTTCGTCCTTTGGTGCGATCCCTGACATCAATCATGTCCGTGCGCCGCGCCCCGTGATGCGGACGCTTGATCGTGGCGGGCTTTTGCCGGACGAGGACGCATCCGCCGCCGCCGGTCCCGCCTATCCGCTTGATCTTCTGGTCCGCGCACCGTCGCGGATTTTCGTGCGGGGACGGGGGCTGGATGCCGAATTGGGCGGGCAACTGCGCCTTAGCGGAACCACCGCTGATATTCTTTCCACTGGCGAGTTTGAATTGATCCGGGGCCGCCTTGATGTGCTTTCCAAGCGCTTTGTGCTGGATGAAGGCACGATCCAGCTCCAGGGCCGGTTCGAGCCGTATTTGCGGTTTGTCGCGGTCACCGACACCAATGCGGGCACCGCGCGTGTGATCCTTGATGGTCCTGCGGCCGAACCGACTGTGCGCTTCGAAGCGACGCCTGACGCCCCGCAAGACGAAGTGCTGGCACAGGTCTTCTTTGGCCGCGATGTGTCGCAATTGTCAGCGTTTCAAGCGCTGCAATTGGCCAATGCAGTGGCCAGTCTGGCGGGCAGTGGCGGCGCTGGCGTGATCTCGAACCTGCGGCAATCCTTTGATCTTGATGATCTCGACATCACCACTGACGACGATGGTAACGCAGCAGTACGCGCCGGTAAGTACCTGTCAGAGAACATTTATACCGATGTCACAGTCGGTGGCGCAGGGGGTGCTGCGGTTTCGCTGAATATCGATTTGACGCCGAACATCACGGCCAAAGGGTCGGTCGAGGCGGACAGCAACACATCGCTTGGCATCTTTTTTGAGCGCGACTACTGACACAGATCTCACCCCTTGACGCATCACAATCATTTCGATATTTCCCGATATATGGATAAGAAAAAAGCCCTTTCCGCTTTCGCCGCGCTCAGCCAACCAACCCGGCTTGATGTGTTTCGGTTGCTTGTCAAAGCGGGCAAAACCGGCTTGGTCGCAGGCGAGATTTCCGATCAGCTTGACGTCCGGCAAAACACACTTTCGGCCAACCTGACGATCCTTGTTCAGGCGGGCCTGATCCGCAATCGTCGCGAAGGCCGCTCGATCCGGTATCACGTTGATCTCAACGGGATGCGCGGCTTGCTGTCGTTCCTGATGGAGGATTGCTGCGGCGGCAACCCTGCGCTTTGCAAACCGATCCTTGACGAACTGGCCTGCTGTTAGATGACCTTTACCTTACCGCGTCGCCTCACGGCTGAATTTCTGGGCACCGCTTTTCTTGTGGGCACTGTTGTCGGATCGGGCATCATGGCCGACAAACTGACCGATGATGTTGCCCTCGCGCTGCTGGGAAACACCCTGCCCACGGGCGCGATCCTCGTGGTGCTTATCACCATTCTGGGCCCGATTTCCGGCGCGCATTTCAATCCGGCGGTCTCGCTTGCTTTTGTTTTGAACAAGACGATGCCGCTGTCCGAACTGGCGCCTTATGTGATGGCGCAGATCGCAGGTGGGGTCGCTGGCAGCCTGATGGCACACGCGATGTTCGATCTGACGCTCTTTCAGCTGTCGACAACGGCACGCACGGGCACCGGCCAGTGGATCGCCGAGATCGTCGCGACATTTGGCCTTGTCGGTACGATCCTTGCGGGTATTCGCTTTCGCGGTGATGCTGTGCCTTGGCTTGTTGGTCTTTATATCACGGCGGCCTATTGGTTCACGGCCTCAACCTCATTTGCGAACCCCGCCGTTGCCATTGCACGGGGGTTTTCAGACACATTTGCGGGCATCCGCATGATGGATGTGCCGGCCTTTATCCTTGCTCAAGTCATCGGATCCATTCTGGCCGTTCTCGTGCTGGGCTGGCTGTTGCGCAGCGCCAAGGAGCCAACATGACACTGACGCCACAGCTGTCCGAAGACAGCTTTCGCCCCATCGATCGCGAGGCTCTTTTGCGGCCTGCGACAGCCACCCATGCTCCGCGCATTTTGCTGCTTTACGGGTCTTTGCGCGCGACCTCCTACAGCCGTCTTATGACCGAAGAAGCCGCACATATCTTGCACCGGTTTGGTGCTGAAACCAGGACGTTCGATCCATCCGGCCTGCCGCTCCCGGACGACGCGGACGCCGATCATCCAAAGGTCGCGGAACTGCGCGATCTGGCGACTTGGTCCGAAGGGATGGTCTGGTCATCCCCCGAACGTCACGGCGCGATGACGGGCATCATGAAAGCGCAGATCGACTGGATCCCGTTATCGTTGGGCGGCGTGCGCCCGACCCAAGGCAAGACCTTGGCGCTTATGCAGGTTTGCGGCGGTTCGCAAAGCTTCAATACGGTCAACCAACTGCGCATTCTGGGCCGGTGGATGCGGATGTTGACGATCCCCAATCAAAGTTCGGTGCCCAAGGCGTTTCTTGAGTTTGAAGAGGGTCGGATGAAGCCATCCCCCTTTTATGACCGCATGGTCGACGTGATGGAGGAGCTGGTCAAGTTCACCCTGCTGACCCGTGATCGCAATGACGTCCTGATCGACCGCTATAGCGAGCGCAAGGAAAGCCGTGCCGCGCTGTCGAAACGTGTGAACCAGAAGGCGCTTTAGCTTAGCCTAGCCTAGCGTAGACCGTCCTGAGCGATCCTTTCGGACAGCTCCAACAAGGCTGCGGCCCGCGCGGCGCTGATCGCTGCGATCCCGCCCGCCGGATCATAGGGTGCCGCGATGCTGAAATAATCAGACCGGTCGCCGCGCCCATTTGTGGGGGCCACGAAATACTGTCCCGTCAGTCGAAATGCACCGCTTTCAACCGCAAGCATCTCTTCGACCCGCACTTCGACGCGTGCATCGGCAAAGCCATCAAAGGGCCAGGGTTCATTGGCCACTTTCGCGCCCGTCAACGCGGCCAGATTGCGGGACAGCGCCAAGGACACTTCGCGCGATGGGTCATCGGCCCAAAGCACATCTCCCGAACTGACCAACGCGCCGTCCGCGCGCTGTATCTGGATCTCTTCCCCGGCGGCATAGCTGGGCAACGACACGTCGCGCACCTCAACCGAGCCAAACCGGATCGACACGCTTTCGGTTACCTCAGGCACGGGCACCGGATAGCGCAGGGATGTGCCCGAACAGGCTGCAATCAGCAGGATCAAAGGAAGAAAGCGCAGCATTATCAGCGTCCTATCAGCAAAGAGTTCGGGTTGCGTTCAATCGCCCGGGCCAAGCGCGAAACGGCGTCTGCCGCCGCGCTCAGATCGCGCAGCGCTTCGCGGGCCGAGCGGTTCAGATCCGAGCTTTGATCGTAGCTTTGCAGTGTCGTGCTGGTCTGCGCCAGCACCTCGTTCATCCGCTCCAGCAGGCGCGGCAAGTCCTGTACTGAGACTGCCACCTGATCGGCTGCGTTGCGGGCCGATGCCATGGCCGCGTTGGCATTGGCAACCGCGCCGCCTTCGCGCAATTCGCTCAGCGTGGCCTGCAGCTCTGCCAGCGCTTGCGCAAGCGATCCGGGCAAGGCGCGTGCATCGTCGGTGTCGATCACATCCTCGGCGGCATCCACCAGATCGGTCAGCTCGGTTATCAGTGTTTCAACCGGCAGCTCGGACGCCATCGCAGCCAGCGCGTTCAGTTCTGTGACCAGTTCGGGCACACCTGCTGCCGCGGCGGCTGTGGCATCGACCGCCGCGATCAACCGCTCAACGGCGCGGTCTTCTTCCAATTGCCGGGCGACCGCTTCGATCCGCTGCAAAGCCGCTTCCATCAGAACCGGCACGTTCTGCATCGCGTCTGATCCGACAAAGCCGCGCATGTCGCCCAAAAGCGCCTGCAATTCTTCGGGCGTGTCTTGTAACGCCTGATCTGCAACCAGCGCCGTGCCTGCATTTAAAAAGTCGATTGCTGAATTCAAAAGCTCTTCGACGGGCAAATCGCTGATCCGGCTCAAAACCCCTTCGGCCGTAACGGTCACATCGGTAATATCGCTTTCGGTTGCCGGCAGCACCGGGAATGGCGTCGCCGTCAGATCAATCTCGGCCGCCTCGGCTTCGGGGTCGTTGACAAGTTCGACCCTCAAGCCCCCTGTCAAAAGCCCCGCCGTGGCCAGCCGTGCCCGAAGCCCACCTGCAACGCGCTCCTGCAGAAAGGCCAGCGCGCGCGCTTCTGTTGGATCATCGGGCAAGCCCAGCCGTGCCGGCTGAATGGCCAAAGTCACGATCAGCCGGACCCGTCTGTCGCCAAATCGCGCCTCATCGACAATGCCGTTCAGGTTCGTCACCTCGCCAATCCGCAAGCCGTTCAGATCAACACTGGCGCCCGCAGCAAGCCCGGCGACGTTTTCCTCAAAGATCACGCTCACCTCCAGCGGGTCCACGTCAGAGGCGTTGAACACGCTCGCCCGGGCTGTTGCGTCATTGGAAAAGACATCGAACACATCGCCGTCCTGCGCTGGCGTGCCGCCCGAGACAAACGTGTCAAAGGTCACACCGCCACCCACCAAAGATGCCAGCGATGTAAAGTCCAGCTCGGCCCCCGTTGGTCCGATTGAAAACGTGAACCCCGAGCTGTCCCAGAACCGCGTGGCATCTGAAATCAGCTGGTCATAAGGTTCATAGATGATCGCCTCGGCGATGGTGAAGCCCCCATCCCGCGATATCCGCGCGGTCCCCATGCGCCCCACTTCAACACCCTTGAAAAAGATCGGCGTGTCGCCGTTCAGCACTGTGTCGCCCACAGCGCGAAGACCCAGCTCAAGCCCCGGCTCTCCGGGGCGGATCAGCGGTGGATTGGTCAGCCCCACAAACGCGCGCCGCGGCTCACCCGCGGCCGTATCCCAGGAGCCTTCAATGTAAACGCCATTCAAAACCGTATCGAGCCCGCTGACGCCTTGCGTCGTCACCTCGGGCCGCACGACCCAGAACCGGGCCGAGCTGTCGATGAACGGGGCGACATCCTGCTCTACGCGCACCACGGCGATCACGGCGCTCAGATCATCGGTAAAGCGCACATCTTCGACAAGCCCGACAACGACGTCGCGGTAATGCAATTCGGTCTGGCCGGCCGCCACGCCTGCGGCTGTGTCGAACGTGATCTCAATGACCGGCCCCCGGTCGGCAAAACTGCTCCACGCGACGCCAAGCGCAATCAAAAGTGCGGCGATCGGCACGACCCAGACGACCGAAATCCGCTCGACCCACGAGCGGCGCGCAGGTGCGATAGGCACCGGAGGAGGCGTCGCGCTCATCTGCGCTCTGCGTCCCAGATCAGCCGCGCGTCAAAGCTTTGCGCAGACAGCATCGTGAAAATCACCGACATCCCAAAGAACAGGGCCGCAGGCCCCGGCGTGACGGTCGCCAGTGCGTTCAGCTGAACCAGCGCTGACAGGATTGCGACCACAAAGACATCAATCATCGACCACCGCCCGATATATTCCACGATCTCGTAAAGCCCCATCCGCTGCAGCGAAGGGCTGCGTGTGCCTCTCTGCGCACTTATCGCCAGAAATGCAATCGCAAGAAACTTGCCAACCGGGATCAGCACCGACGCCACAAAGATCACCAGCGCGACCCCGTACGAGCCATGCCCCATCAGCGTCAGCACCCCTCCGATGATCGTATCGGCTTGGCTGGCAATCAAAGTGCGGGTTTCCAGCATCGGATACAGATTGGCCGGGATATAGCAGATCAGCCCGACAAGCCACCACGCCCAGACCCGCTGATAAGCCAACCGATCACGCGAAATCACGCGCGCGCCGCACCGCGTGCAGCGGGTTGTCCCCAAAGGCCACACCTTGGTGCAGCGCTGGCATCCCACAACGCCGATGTCGCGGGCTGTGACTATGTCCTCTTTTCGAGGGAGTTCCATACCGACCACCTGCATAAAAAGCTGTCCTGCACGACCACCAGCACTGTCAGGATGCAGAACATCCAAAAGGCGGGCCCAAACGCGATCTGCGCCAGATCCGCGACTTTGATAAGCGCGACCGCGCAGCCAATGGCAAAGATTTCGGCCATCGACCAGGGCCGCAGCGCCTCCGACAAGCTGAACGCCCAGGCCGCATGTTTGGCCGGTGGCCGATCCGCGACCACGGGCAGCAAGACGTAAATGACCAGCATCACCCGCAAAAGCGGGATGAAGATAATCATTGCAATCGTGCCCAGAGACACCAGCACCAACGGCCCTCCGCCGAACACCAGCGCCGCATCCAGCACCGAAACCGCATTCTGCGCGCCGCCTGCTTCAATCGTCAGAAACGGAAAGACCGAGGCCGCCAGGACCAGAATAAACACGGCCAATGCCACCGCAATAATCTGCGCGCCTGCGCGACGGCGTGGCGCAATCAGCACCGTATGACACCGCTGACACAC
>CAKZXZ010000160.1 GCA_937883775.1 uncultured Paracoccaceae bacterium | reverse complement strand
TATCGCGGACAGCTGGCGGAAAGAGCGTTCCAACGGCTTTGGAAAGGCTGCGAAAAACACCATCATCCTATAGACACCAAATGTCGAGTGGCGCAGATGCCGCAGTCTCTTGTTGCGAACTCCAGCGCCTTTCGACCGCCTAACGCGAAATGATCAACACTGACACGACCGCTCGACGATCTTTTGAGGACAAAGTCGCACATCTTAGCTGCAAGATGATCCCGTGGCGATGGTGCGCATTCGGTTTCAAATAATCCACCGCCCATCAATGACCGGTTTGGCGAAATGTGACGCGCGGTGACGAGTTAGGTATTGCATGTGCGAACTGATACTGCGTCAGCAACATACAGAAACATAAATGACTGCAACGTCTGCGATCTGTGAATTCGAACGGGTAAGGATTTTTGCAGTGCGGCGAAAGTCTGGTCTGACGGGCCGCACTGCGGCGAACGCTGCGATGGACGAACGGCAGGTTTGGGCCGTCCTCATCTGCGCTGACCGTGTCTTCTGGCCACATGCTGCGCCGGTTCCAAGGTCTGCGGAGAGCCCAGATTGCTTGATGCTGCGCCCTGCATGAATGTCTGCTCTATCGTGGCACGGCAATAAACGTGACTAAATCAAAGGCAGTTTCGCCAAAGGTTTGTGGCACATAGTTTTTTAACGGTTCCGGCGTCAGCAACCCCTCTGACAAAAACGACCGTTTTTTGAGCATTGATTTTTGGTCAGGGTTTTTTGTCATTTTCATCGCCTTCCTGCTCCTGACGCGCTGAAGGTATATCCTTCTGGATGTGGTTTGCTTCAACGAAGACTAGACCCGCATACCCAATTATTAGTACAACTTTGAAGGCAATCTCAACGAACATCACAAAACCTCCTTGTTCTCTAACTGAGTTGATCAGTAGAGCGTTACCTTGTATCCTTAGTAGAATATTAGTAACTCTATCGTAGAGATATGATCTGATTCGAGTCAAGAGGGAGCGGAGATGCCGCAAACAAAGTCGTACCTTCCACAGAATTTAGCTCTTTACCTCCGCGCCCAAGGTCTAAGCCAAGCATCTTTGGCTGCGCACCTCGGAGTCGAAAAGTCTGCCGTCAACAAATGGATTAAGGGGCATGTTTCACCGTCGAAGGAACACTTGAAGAAGATATCAGAACACTTTCAACTGGATCCCAAAAGCTTATTGCAAGCGCACCCTTTCGATCTTGGCGCAAAAATTGGCTTATCCAGAAATGAGATCGATGCAGCGATCTCGGACAACGTATCGACGGTAGTGCTGAGTAAAGATAACTTTGTCGCTGAAGAAGCTGATTTTCTTTTGCAATCCGCATCGGGTATCTACCATACCTTCATGCCATCATGGGTGTATGACGGATTAATTAGTTGCCGAGCCCTGGAAATTTCATATTTTAAAGACTCGTACTATTTCCGCGAAATTCATCTCGGATATGAAAAAATGCCTGAGACAGAGTATTCTGGTCATGTCGGTCGGGTAGGGCATAACATCCATCTAATCGGCGAGGAGACAAGAGGTATCAGATCGGAGGTTTACACCCCCCGCGAGCTAATCTTTGCATCGCTGCAAGTAATTCAGGTGAACGATAAGACAGCGCTGCAAGGGGTTTGTTTGGGGAGTGATACCCTTGGAAATCAGAAAAAACCGGTTGCAAGTCCTTACATCGCGTTACTCGCTTCGGCTGATTGCCTAGAGGATGCCATACCTGAAGACCCCTACCTTCCGCCCACAGAGATTAAAAACACCTTTGCAGTCTCGGCTCTGCGTCAGGTGAAGCAAACATGGTTTCATAGCGAAATTTTGTGGACATGATTTGCGGTCAGACTGACTAGCTAAATTTAAGCGCAAGACTTGGTTAGAGTTTAATTTAGGCCGATCTAAAGTGCCAAAGTTCATAGAATTATACCACTAGCGAAAGCCACGGTTTTTGGCATCTCATCTTTCTTAAAGCTCACTTTGGCGCATCTGCAGCGAAAGGTTACTAAGTCCCGCGATGTGTGAGTTCGACGAAAGACGGAGTTCGCGCTCGCAGCGAATGACCGCAAAGCGGGCTGCGACTGCAGAATTCCAACCTCGTGTCCAAGGTCGGGAATGGGCCGTCCTCAACGACGCCTGGCGGCACAAGAGCTCACATGCTGCGTTTGCTCCAAGGCCGGAAGAGAGCCCACAGCGGAAGTCTTATATTTCTGCTGCGCGCGCACGCAGCACGAAAATCGCTGCACGTGCTTGGTTCATGACGCCGCGCGGTGGCAGAGATAGCCGCCATTCGTTCACGACGCAGCAAGGATCGTCAGGGCAATTCACAGGTCGCGGACAAACCCGCCATTTGATGAATGTCGGCTCTTCGCTCAGCTCAGAGTTCGACCAACCGCTCCTCCACGGGAGAAGACTGAACGATGGACGAGTTGGTCGCGCCAAAGGGCACGATCCGGTCGATCACGGCCTCCATCTCGGCGACATCGCGGACATGCGCTCGCGCAACGAAGCAATCCTCGCCCGACACACGATCACAAGCAACGATCTGCGGCGTCTCCTTGATCGCCTCGATCATGTTCTTCATCTCGCCGGGCAGCGGGCGCGCGCGGATAAGGATCGTGAGGCCGTAGCCAAGGCGGGCTGGGTCGATGCGCGCACCGTAGCCTGTGATGATACCCATATCCTCAAGTCGTCGCACACGATCCGCCACGCTTGGGGCGGAAAGGGCCACGCGGCGGGACAACTCGGCACGGGGAATACGGGCATCCGCGCACAGCTCGCGCAGGATCGCGGCGTCGATGCTGTCTAGGCCGGTTTTTTCGGATCGAAGGTTATCGGATGCCTTTTCCTGCAATCGTGCATCTAATTCGCTCACCGACATATATAATCTCCATATCAATATCTATTTACACCTTGCATTATAGGTCTATGACAGATCAAGCCTCCGCAAACCCCGCCGTCGCTAACGCCCCTGGAGCCATGTCGCGCATGTCCGAGGCCGTTCCCCCTCACGCATGGTTCGGCGTCT
>CAKZXZ010000159.1 GCA_937883775.1 uncultured Paracoccaceae bacterium | reverse complement strand
CTGCGCGTCTCGCTTGTTGAGGCGGGGATCGAAAGTGTTGAGATCGACGGGCTGGGCCGGACAAATCCGGCCTTCCTGCGGCGGACAATCTCTCTGCGTGAGAACGAGCGCCCGGACTTCGCACAGTTGGAACGCGATTTGCGCATCTATGAGGTGATGCACGACATTCGTCCACGCTTGTCTTTCAGGCCGGGCACGGAGGTGGGCACCACAATCGCTACCATCTCGGGTGAAGAGACAGATCCGTACACCTCTACAATCTCGCTCGACAATTTCGGGCGTGATGAAACGGGCGAGCTGCGGGCTGCGTATTTCGGGCGCTGGACTAGCGTGTCGGGCGTGCGCGACACGCTGTCTTTCAAGCTGCAGCGGTCGGAATCCTCGCAAAGCGTGTCCGCCGGGTATTCTCGCCCGATCGGGCCGCGTAATGGACGCCTTGAGGCGACGCTTTCCTATTCGGATGCAGAGGTCATCAATGGCCCGTTTCAGGCACTGGAGATTATATCGGAATCTTCTGGCGCAACCTTGTCTTATCGCCAGCCGTTTCGTGTGGGGCCGTTCAGCCATTGGACCTGGGAGGCTGGGTTTGCCTACGAGGCATCCGAGTCCACGCTTCTGGGTTTGACGTTCAGCGATATCGAAATTCAGGAATTCTACGGGGCGGTGAGCTATACCGAGCGGGCCGAGAATTACGTGATAAGTGCGACGGGCGGTTTCCGTGTGGGAGAGGCCGATACGGCGCAAATTTCTGAGACAGAGGGCAGTTACCGGCTGCTTTATGGCTCGCTTGCCTACACGCGCCCCTTGGGGAAAAAACTGCTCTTCGAGACCAATGTGATCGGTCAGTATGCCGATGGCGAGAACCTGCCCGTGGCCCGTCTTTTCACAGGTGGCGGGCCGGATATCTTGCGGGGCTATCCCAACAACGTGCGCAGCGGCGATAGCGGCTTTGTCGCGCGTCTGCAGTTGAGCGGTCGTGAGGCGATCAGCCTTGTCGCAAGCGACCTCAAGGCGCGTCCTTTCGGTTTTCTGGATGTCGGTTTGATCGTGCCCTTCCGCCCCGATGGCGGCATCGAGTCCGATCAGGATTTTCTGGCGTCAGCCGGGGCGGGCACGCGGATCAGCTACCGCGATAACGCCAGCATGTTGCTGATGGCTGGCCTGCCTTTGCGCGAGACGCTGGGCTTCGATGACCGGAGTGCGACGGTGTATTTCGGTTTGGATTATACGTTCTGATGGAGACTTCACACGTGATACGACAGCTCTTTTTGTCCTTTGGTTT
Organism: uncultured Paracoccaceae bacterium; assembly: GCA_937883775.1. GTDB lineage: Bacteria > Pseudomonadota > Alphaproteobacteria > Rhodobacterales > Rhodobacteraceae > JAHTBL01. The sequence goes on along the minus strand of CAKZXZ010000159.1, from coordinate 5,318 downwards.
GGCGGTGGTTCTGGCGGCAGCTCCGGCTGTGGCGCAAGAGGCCGAGACGGAGGCCGAGACCAGCACCGATCTGGCAAACAACACGCCTTTTGGCGACTGGGTCGTCAGCTGTCAGGCCGCCACTGTGCAGCGCAATATCTGCCAGTTGGTGCAGGTTCAGACCCTGCGCGACACCGGCCAGATGCTTGCGCGGTTCGTGGCGCTTCCTGTTGAAGATGGTGCGATCCTGCTTGCGCAGATGCCGATGGGTGTCTACCTGCCCGGCGGTGCCGTCTACCGCTTTGCCGAAAACGAAGAGCTGGAGCAGCGCGAGATGATCTGGCAGCGCTGTCTTGGCGAGGTCTGCGAGGCCGCGGCCCCGCTGGATGGTGAAGAACTGGCGCTTTTCGCGGAGCATGAGCAGATCCTCGTGGGGTTCCGCATGAGCGCCGAGGATGAGCCGATTATCCTTGGCGTCGATATCTCGCAATTCAACGAAGCTCTTGAGGCGCTTGAGCGCGCCAATGCTGAGGAATAGCGCCGCCCCATGAGCAAGACCGCAACATTCACCCCCAAGCTGCGACGTGCGCCGTCGCACGCCGCGCGTTTGCTCGTGGCTGGGGCTGTTGTTGCGGCGTCTTTTGCGGCGCAAGCTGACGCGCAGATGATTGTGACCGACAGGGTGTCGGCCACGATTGTCGATACCAATGGCAATGTGACCGACATCACGACAAGCACCGTTCGTGATGGCTCTGCCTTCAACACGTTCAGCAAGTTCGATGTGGATTCGGGCAAGACGGTCAATGTGTATCAGCCCGGCAGCGCCCAGCGGGTAATCAGCGTTGTAAACGGCTCTGCGGCGTCGATGATTAACGGCACGCTGAATGGGCGTGTGGGTATCCCCGGTGCCTCGGCCATCGGTGGCAACCATTTCTTCGTGAACCCCAACGGATTTGTCGTGGGCGCAGGTGGTGTCATCAATGCGGGTAACCTGACGCTTTCAGCTTCCAGCCCCGATTTCGCGGAAGACTTGCGTGACTATGCAGGCGGCGGAACGGTCGTTGGCACGAACCCAGTGACGGCTTTGATCGCCGGGGAGGAATCCCTGACCGGTGGTGGCGATATCGAAGTGTATGGCCGGATCAACGCTCGCAAGCTGGATCTGCGGGCCGGGGCGCGGATGGTGCTGAACGGAAACATTATCGTTCAGGAAAGCAGTTTAGCGTCAGCCTCGGGCACGATCAAGCCGGCGGTGAACCTCAAAGGCATGCCGGTCGCGGCGGGCGCAGTCATCGACGGAGGCAAGCTGCGTATTCTGTCGAAAGGCGATATGCAGCTGCGCGGCAGCATCACTGCCAAGCGGAACGGCTCTGGCGGGCTGGTAGAAGCGCAGACCGATGGCAATCTGAATGTCTCGGCCTCAATAGACGTCGAAGGGCGTGGCAGCGGTCTGTTGAACACCGACTCTGGATCGGTTGTGCTTTTTGCCGAAGGCACAGCGGTGATCGAGCAAGGCACGAAGATCGAAGCCCGCTCCGTCGGCGGCGATGCAGGCTTCTTCATGCTGACCTCCGAAGGGAATGCCACGGTCGCGGGTAAGTTCGACATGGGCGTCGATGGCTCTGGCGATGTCGGCGAGATCATCCTGCGCGGTCCGAATGTGACTGTCGATGGCACGCTGACGACCTATGGTGGCGACATCGCTGTTCAGGCCGTGCCAATGGACGATCCTGCGACGGTCACCATCACCGCGGGAAGCAAGATCGACACACGACAAGTCGCGGATAATCGGTTCAACACCGGGCCCCCCGCCGTCGATGGTGACCCCGAAAACGATACGCCGACCGGCGCGTCGGGCGATCTGCTGGTGACGGGCAATGTCATCAATGTGCAAAGCGGGGCTTCGCTGGAGGCCAGCGCGCCCGGCGCTGATGAAGGCGGGATGGTCGCGCTGCTGGCAAGTGACCAGATCACCCGCGCGGTCTGGGCTATCGACGTGCCGACCTCGACCGCGACGATCAATATCGACAGCGCCACGATCAACGGCGGTGCGATTATCGTGAACGCGGTCGCGCGCTCCACCAACACGATTGAGACGCTCGCTCAGGAAGAGGCGATGGCTGACAGCCCGCAAACGGCTGAAGCCAAGCTGGAAGCCTTCCTAGATGAGGCCGAGGTCCTGATAACCAATACGTTCAACAGAGCGGTGGATACAGTGAACCGTGTCTTGCCGGTGCAGGTTGCCGTGCAGAACGCCAAAGCGCAGATCACGATCACGAACAGCAATCTGACGGCTGGTGGCAATTGGAAGAACTCGGATCAGTTTGCGGACACAACGCAGAAAGCGGATCTGGCTGACAGCGGTGCGTTGACCACCGCAGGGCTGGGGCGGGAGCAGTTCACCTTCCTCAACGACCGGAATGCCAAGCTCCCAACGGCGATCCCGCCGTTCTATTACACAATCGACGGGGTGACAGATATCCCTGTCAATCTGCCCTCGGCGTTTGAGGCGACGACCGACAGTCTGCACATCCATTCCCATGCAGAGACGGTCGTCAACATCGCGCCCATTTCGCTTGGCCTTGGGGTCGCCGTTTCGGTAACGGATACCGACAGCCGCACAAAGATCACCAACAGCGCGCTGACCGCGACAACGGGCAATATCAACGTGCTCAGCACTGCGTCGGAAGTGTCTTCGATCACGTTGAACCCGAAGAAAGCGCCGGGCGCGGCACCGTCTGCGGTCAAGGATATCGCGCTCGGCATCATTGTTGCGAACCGGTCGCTGACGAACCAATTGCGGATCGAAGGTGGGTCGATCACCGCAAGTGATGGCGGGGTCCGTGTGGGCGCGTTGACGGGCAAGACGCATGCGCAGTCGATCACGTCCAATGCGGGCAAAGACGGCAAGTTCGGGCTGGCGATCAACCTGGATATCAACAATGCGCTGACCGAAGTGGCGATTGGTGGCACGATCACCGCGAAGGATGGCTTCGACCAGGACGCCGAGACGCTCTACTTCGCGAAGAACCACACGACGGCGGCCACGATGGGCATCGGGTCGGTTGCGTCGGCGGCCCGCAAGAACAGCGCGGCGTATCAGCAAGCGCAAGCGTTCCAGAAGCAGGTTCGTGGAAAATCGACGACTGGCAAGGCACCGACATCGACGAAAGTGTCCTGGGGCGGCGGCGTCGCGATTGACCTGCAACTGGACAACGACCGGACGTATGCCTCGCTCGGCGGCAAGTATCGCGATCTGGATAACAACGAAACGCTGACGGATATCGGGGCCGCGGTCGTTAATGTCTCAAGCGGGGCGGTCGAGGTGAACGCCGCGACACGGTTTGCGGCACCCGTCGAAGGCGGTACGAAACTGACCCGCAATGTCAGCGCCGCGATGGGCAAACTGACCCGTTCGTTGAAGCGAGAGGCCGACAAGAAAGGCATCTCGGAAGACGAGTTGAAAGGGCAGTTTGAGAACGCGGTGATGATGACCGTGTCGGTCAGCTCCATGGTGGGTGACACGCAGGTAGAGGTTGGCGCGGGCGCGGATATTCAAAGCGCGGGTGCGGTGAATGTCGGCGCGCTTACGCGCTACCCCAACACGGATATCCCCGGCGATATCAAGGCGCTCTGGCTTGATTTTACCGATCAGGTAAGTGCTTACAACCCGGTTGGCGTCCTGAACGATAATCCTGCTGATGACATCCCGCCAGCACCGCCTGATCTGATCGCAGTGCTGAACCCGCTGGCCTATCTGACGACGGAGACGAAGACGAAAAGTGTCTCTCCGGGCGGCGATACGGATGGGGATACAGCCACGACGAACGGCAAGCCCAAGGCCGAAGATCAGAAGCTGGCGATTGGGGCCTCGGTCAACTACTTCTCGACGGATAATGCGACAACGGCGGTCATTCGCGATGGCGCAAAGATCGATCTGCCCACGGCGGATGTTGAGGTCACGGCCAAATCCGAGGCGTTCTTCACACATGTTTCGAACCTGCCCAAATCGAACCCACTGAGTGGGGGCGAGAAGGTCAATGATGCCGTCGGCGGGGCCATTGATCTGGCGCGCGCCAAGAATGTCACAACAGCACTTATCGAGAACGGTGCCGATATCACCGCCCGCGATCTGAAGGTTGATGCCGAGACCAAGGTCATCCAAGGCACGCTTGCCTATTCCGGCGGCTCCTCCAGCAATATCGCGATCAACGGCGCCATTGCGGTCAACATTCAGGAAAGCGCCACTCGGGCCCGCATCGGCGAGGCGGCTAAAATCACCGCGCGCGATATCCGGGTCGAGGCACGCGACAAGTCGATCAATTGGGGCGTTTCCGGTGCGATCTCGGGGTCCGAGAATACAGGGATCGGCGTCTCTGGCGTGGTTAATTTCGCCACGCGCGAGATTTATGCGGGGATCGGTCCTGCCAGTGGTGTGGCAGCGGTCGCGCCGACAGCAGATCCGTTTATCAGCGCGCGCAACATGACGGTGCTTGCCGACAATCAGGCGCTCGATATCGCGGTGTCGGTTGCTGGTGCCAAAGTGGCGGGTGGCACGGCAGAAGAGCCGGAACCGGCCAATAACGAGAACAACGAAGATACGATCATCCCGAGCTGGCTCTTCTCGGATGATGAAGACGATGCCCTGCAGAACCAGAGCAATGTAAACACACCCGCAGATCAGCAGGGCAATTCCCGCAAAACGGGTTGGAGCGTCGCCGGTGCCGCCTCTGTCAATCTCGCGCTGGGCAACAAAACCATCGCAGAGGTCGCGTCTCCGGGCACGATCAACCTGTCCGGCGATTTGGCCGTCACGGCACGAAATAGCGGTTTGGGCATCACGATTGGCGGTGCTGTCGCGGCGGGTCTGAACAAGACCCAAGACACGAACGCACTGGCTGGGGCCTTTGCGGTGCATGTGGATACGCGTGAGGTGCGCGCTCGTATTCTGGACGCGACGATCACAGCCAATCGGGTTGATGTCTTCGCCGACGACAAAGCGACCGTCGCCAACATTGCGGTTGGGGGTGCGGGCACATCTAAAGGCAAAGTCGCCGTGGCGGGGTCGGTCGCGGTTGCAGTTCTGGACGGTGCAACGGAAGCCACGCTCAGCGGCAATATCACGAGTGCGACTGACCTTGTGGCGCGCAGCAATGACAGCTCTTTGACAATCGGCGTGGCGGGGGCCGTATCGGTCAATATGTCGGCCAATAACGGCTATGGGGTCGGCCTTGGCGTTGCAGTCAACACGGTGAACCGAAGCGCGATCACGCGCATCCTTGCGGGCACACAGATCACCACAAACGCGTTCACGGCGACCAGCGACGCCAATCAGGATA
>CAKZXZ010000158.1 GCA_937883775.1 uncultured Paracoccaceae bacterium | reverse complement strand
CGGCGTCAAGAGGACAGCGGTTGACGATCCGCCGCGTGACTGGGTTGAGCGGGTTGTGTTCAATGACAAGCGCCGCACCACCTGGGCGCAACACTCTGAGCATCTCGCCCGCTGGAGTAGCCCCCTGAAAGTGGTCCACCAACTGGGATAGATTGTCCCGTAAATTGGAGGATCAGCGATGGCTGGGAAACGAGAGAAGCCCGAAGAGATTGTATCGAAGCTTCGGCAGGTTGAAGTTTTGCAAGGACAAGGCGCAACGATTGTCGAGGCAGTGCGCCAGATCGGCGTGACGCAGCAGACGTTCTATCGGTGGCGGAAGCTGTATGGTGGGATGCAGCGGTCACAGCTTACGCGTCTGAAGGAGTTGGAGAAAGAGAACCAGCGGCTCAGACGTGCGGTGTCTGACCTGACTTTGGACAAACTCATTTTGAGCGAAGCCGCGAGGGGAAACTTCTGAGCCCTTCGCGTCGCCGTAAGTGCATCGACTATGTGCGGCGGGAGCTTGGCGGTCGTTCATTGTGGCGCCATTGGTTCGAGCCCAATGGACGACGAACGTCGCGCCTGCCGCACCTTGGGTCAGCACCGGTCCACGCAGCGCAAGGTTCCGCAAGGCCGGGCCGATGAACAGCGGCTGACCGACGACATCATCGAGCTGGCCGATCAATACGGGCGCTACGGATATCGGATGGTCGCTGGCCTGCTGAACAACGCAGGCTGGTGCGTGAACCACAAGCGGGTGGAGCGACGAGACCTTGTCCGCCATTGGTCCGAGGACAATGGTCGAGTGGCGACGTGAAGGGCTGAAGGTCCCACAAAAGCAGAAGAAGAAAGGACGGCTCTGGTTGAATGACGGGTCCTGCGTCCGCCTGCGGCCTGAACGCCGCAACCACGTCTGGTCTTACGACTTTGTCCAGGATCGCACCGCTGACGGGCGGGTCTATCGAACACGGAACATCATCGACGAATACACCAGGGAAGCGCTCATGATCCGCGTCGATCGCAAGCTCAACTCCACGGACGTGCTGGATGCTCTGACCGATTTGTTCATCCTGCGAGGCCCGCCGGAATACATAAGGTCCGACAATGGACCGGAATTTATCGCCCAGAAAGTGCGCGACTGGATCGCGGCGGTCGGTGCAAAGACGGCTTATATCGAGCCGGGATCACCCCTCTCGGGACATCGCCATGCGATGCCCTGTTGGGCAGTGCCTGAGAGAACGGATACTACGAAAGCTTCAATGCCCGGTTCCGCGACGAGTTGCTCAACGGCGAAATCTTCTACAGCCTAAGGGAAGCTCAAATCCTGATCGAACAATGGCGTATCCACTACAACACGGTCAGGCCGCACAGCGCTCTGGGCTACCGCCCGCCCGCGCCCGAAAGCATTGTTCCATTGAACCAGAGAGCAACGATGCACTAACAATTAAGCCGGACCACCCGATGGGGGCACGCCACATCCCAGAAGCGCATCGAAGTAGGGGCTCGCGCTCCGGCTCGTGCCGACATTAACGCTGACTTTCCATTGCGCGGCTTTGTCACCTGTGGCGACTGCAACAAGCCGCTCACGTCCTGCAGGTCCAAAAGTAAGACCGGTAAGAAG
>CAKZXZ010000157.1 GCA_937883775.1 uncultured Paracoccaceae bacterium | reverse complement strand
GTGGTAGGCCCGGCAGGACTTGAACCCGCAACCAAAGCGTTATGAGCGCTCTGCTCTAACCAATTGAGCTACAGGCCCCCAATTGTGCAAATCTGAGTAGCAGAAGGATACAGACCGTCAAGACGGTTTGCGGCCAAGCCGCGTGGACTCGCGCGCGCTTGGGTGCTAGTGGGCCGCCAAGAGATGCGAGGACAATCATGAGCACGAAAAAGAACGGCCTGACATACGCGGATGCGGGGGTGGATATCGACGCAGGCAATGCGCTGATTGACCGGATCAAGCCTGCTGCAAAGCGCACCAACCGCAGCGGTGTCATGGCGGGTCTGGGTGGTTTTGGCGGGCTGTTTGATCTCAAGGCCGCGGGCTATGATGATCCGGTTCTGGTGGCTGCGACGGATGGTGTGGGCACCAAGCTGCGCATCGCGATTGATACCGGCAATGTCGACACGATCGGGATTGATCTGGTCGCCATGTGCGTCAACGATCTGGTCTGCCAAGGGGCGGAGCCACTGTTTTTCCTAGATTATTTCGCCACCGGCAAGCTGGAGCTCGATCAGGCAGCCCGCATTATTGAAGGCATTGCAGAGGGCTGCGCGCGCTCGGGTTGCGCGCTGATCGGCGGCGAAACTGCTGAAATGCCCGGCATGTATGATGCAGGCGATTTCGATTTGGCGGGCTTTGCCGTGGGCGCCATGCAGCGCGGCACCGCCTTGCCTGCCAATGTCGCAGAGGGCGATGTTCTGCTCGGGCTGGCCTCTGACGGGGTGCATTCCAATGGTTATTCGTTGGTGCGAAAAATCGTTGAGGTGTCGGGGCTTGGCTGGGGCGACGCCTCTGCGTTCTCTGACGGCACACTTGGCGATGCGCTGCTGGCACCGACCCGGCTATATGTTACGGCCGCCTTGGCGGCGATCCGTGTGGGTGGGGTGCACGGTCTTGCGCATATCACCGGGGGTGGCCTGACAGAGAACCTGCCGCGCGTGATGCCTGACGGACTGGGCGCTGACATTGATTTAGGCGCGTGGGTGCTGCCGCCGGTCTTTGATTGGCTGGGTCAGGTTGGCCGGATTGAAACTGCAGAGATGCTCAAAACCTTTAATGCAGGGATCGGCATGGTGCTGGTGGTGGACGCCAACCAGGTCGATGCTGTGCAAAGCGCGCTTGCCGCTGAAGGCGAAGCGGCGATCCGACTGGGCACAGTGACCCAAGGCGCAGGCGTGCGTTACTCCGGGACGCTTTCGTGACACGAATCGCTGTCCTAATTTCCGGCGGCGGTTCGAACATGGTGGCGCTCGTGCGCGCTATGCAGACCGGCGGTTGGGCCACGCCGGTGCTGGTCTTGGCCAACGACCCTGACGCAGGTGGACTAAGCAAGGCCCGCGACATGGGCGTGCCGACCGCAGCTGTCGATCACCGCGATTTCAAAGGGGACCGTGCGGCCTTTGAAGCGGCGTTGACCGACGCGCTTGAAGCGGTTCGGCCGGATATCTTGTGTCTGGCAGGCTTCATGCGCGTGCTGACCGCTGATTTCGTGCAGCGCTGGAATGGCCGTATTCTGAATATTCACCCGTCTTTATTGCCCAAATACAAAGGCTTACATACCCATGCCCGGGCATTGGAGGCAGGTGATACGCTGCATGGCTGCACCGTTCACGAAGTGACGCCCGCGTTAGATGACGGCCCAATTCTGGGACAGGCCGTGCTTGAGATTGGCTCCAAAGACACACCAGACACCCTGGCTGCACGGGTCTTGCCGCTCGAACATATGCTGTACCACCGGGTTCTGAAACGCTTCGTTTCGGGGGATAAATCGCTGCTTAGTTTACGCGATGTCAACTTTGATTAACGGCTAACTGTAAATCATCAAAGACGAATTTTCTTCCCAGATGCGCTCAAATCGGTCATCCTGCTTTTGCGAGGGTCACACCTTAAACAACGATAAGACCCAATGAAAACACTGACGACAACTTCCGAACTCGCTGCGTTTTGCGCGCATGCTGCGCAATTTGACTATGTCACCGTCGACACAGAATTCTTGCGCGAACGCACTTATTATTCCCAGCTTTGTCTGATCCAGCTGGCCGTCTCTGGGGACAGCGACGATGATGCTGTGCTGGTGGATCCGCTGGCAAATGATCTTTCGCTTGAGCCACTTTATGCGCTGTTCAAAGATGAGACCGTGGTCAAGGTTTTCCATGCGGCCCGGCAGGATCTTGAGATTTTCTATACCGATGGTGGCGTTATTCCGACCCCGCTTTTTGACACGCAAGTTGCGGCCATGGTGTGCGGGTTTGGTGAGCAGGTCGGATACGAGACGCTGGTCCGCAAGATCGCGAAACAGCCCTTGGACAAATCCTCGCGCTTCACTGATTGGTCGCGCCGGCCTTTGTCAGATGCCCAAAAGACCTATGCGTTGGCCGATGTGACGCATCTGCGGGGCATTTACGAATTTCTGGCAAACAAACTGGCCCAGAACCAGCGCACCCAATGGGTTCAGGAAGAGATGCAGGTGCTCACCGCGCCCAGCACCTATGTGGTCGAACCCGAGGATGCATGGAAGCGGCTGAAAACACGGACGAATTCCGGTCGTTTTCTAGCTATCGCCCGCGAGCTGGCCCGCTTTCGCGAGGCGTATGCACAGCGCAACAACGTGCCACGCAGCCGTGTTTACAAAGACGATGCGTTGCTCGAACTTGCGTCAAACAAGCCCAAGTCGATGAAAGATCTAGGCCGGTCCCGTTTGCTTTTGCGTGATGCGCGCAAGGGCGAGATTGCCGAAGGTATCCTGAACGCAATTCAGGCCGGTCTTGATTGCCCGCCTGAGGATTGCCCGAAACCCGACACATCCCGTGAAAAGCTGCAGGTCAACCCGGCGCTTGCCGATCTTTTGCGGGTTTTGTTGAAGGCAAAGGCCGAAACGGCCGGTGTGGCGCAAAAGCTGATCGCGTCAGCCGCCGATCTGGATGCGATTTCGGCAGGTATGCGCGATATGCTTGCTTTGAGCGGCTGGCGTCACGAGGTTTTCGGTGCGGATGCGCTGCGGCTTTGTAACGGCGAGATTGCCCTGACGGCCAAAGGCCATCATATCAAAATCATCGATCTTTGAAGCTTACCGACGGCTGCTTTGCGAGTTGCGCTGACCACGCACAACGATTTGCCGTACCGGGGCCAATGCCTGATCCGACAGGAAAGTGCCCGCGACAACCTCACGCGAGGCTTGTGTGCCTTGCCGCGTCGGTTGAACCGCCGGGAATGCCTTGAATTGCAGGATCAAAGCGCCGTTCTCATCAACGCGGCCGCGGTTTTCGGGAACAAGGTCGGCTTCCCAGAAGCCTTGGGTTGCGGGCAGGCCAACTGCATGGACGATCGCGCCCCCTTGAACCCGCTCGATCCGCAGTGATGTGACCTGATCGATCAGGGGCCGATTGTCGAGCCGTTCAACAACGTCGCCCGGCGCGAGGCCAACCTGCTCTTGCGATCCGCCAAACCAGTTGAACGGGTTCAGGCGTGACTCGCGGACGGTGCCGCATCCCGCCAAAAGTGCTGCAATCAAAACGGTGACAATCAGGCGTGAAGACATGTGGTTAGCTCCCTTTGCATGATCGGTAGCCCAAACCGCGCGTCCCGACAAGCAGGACTGGACCTTTCGGGGCAGGCAACCTACCTCAGGGCCAGATCAAGGAGCGTATGATGGCAACCGAAACCTTCGAAGACCTGGCCGAGACATTCGATTTTCTGGACGATTGGGAAGACCGGTATCGGCATGTGATCGATATGGGCCGCGCGATGGACGGACTGGACCCGGCCTTGCAAGTGCCCGCGACCAAGGTCGATGGCTGCGCGTCGCAGGTTTGGATCATGCCGCAGATCGAAGGGCAGGGGCCAAGTGCGACATTTGATTTCAAAGGGGAAAGCGATGCGATGATTGTGCGCGGCCTGATTGCTGTGCTGCATGCGCTTTATAGCGGTTTGTCTGTGAGCGATGTTGGCAAGGTCGATGCAGTTGCCGAACTGGGGCGGCTTGGGCTGAACGATCACCTTTCTGCACAGCGCTCAAACGGGGTGCGTGCCATGGTCGAACGGATCAGAAGCGTTGCGTCGGACGCCGCGACGGCAGGCTAGGCTTTCGCCGCCAGCGTCGTCTGCAGATCACCGTAGCCCGTAAAGCGCCGTTCAAACGCGAGCCCCAACCGCGCCGCGCACGCGCGCGCCTTGGCCTCAAGGGCGGGATCGTCAGTTTGGGCTTGATAAACAAGCGTCTCGTAATGGCCGAAATACATATCGCGCAGGTCCGGATGGCGATCCAGACCAAGCGGTTTCCACACAAATGCGTCGAATTGCCGGACCAAAAAATCGGTCAGGTAAAAGGCTGTGAATTCACTTTCGGAAATCTGTCCAAATCTTTGATTTCCTTCAAAAAAGGAATAGCAATGCGGCCCTTCGATCATACCGACGCCAAGCCGATCACATACCGCTTTCAGCTGCCCACCCGTGCCGCAATCGGCATAGACGACAAAGATTTCGTCAAATGCACCGCGATGCTGCGCGATTGCGTCTTCTACGGCAGGCGCGATCCGTTCGGGGTGATTGTGCAAAATCGCAGGCAGGCAGGCCAAGCTCATATGCTGCCAGTCATTTAACTGGATCAGCGCCAGAATTTCACGCGCCAGCGCACCACAGGCCAGCAACAGAATGGAGCCGCGCGTCACATCAACGGGCAGTCCTGCTTCTGTAAGGGTTTGGTCGTCGATCTGCATCATGCTCTCACGTGATCGCCAACAAGGACACAAGGCCCGGTTTCTCAGCCTGCTCCAAACCGCCCCTGGGCTGAAGCGGCCGATCTTTAGCTTGCCGCCATCTGGTTGTGTTTGCGGGCGACAAATGTCTTGGCTGTCTCAACTGCGACAGCGGCATCCCGGCAATAGGCGTCTGCTCCGATGGCCTTGCCGAATTCTTCGTTCAAAGGTGCGCCGCCAACCAGCACGATGTAGTCATCGCGCAGGCCTTTTTCGACCATCGTGTCGATGACGACCTTCATGTAAGGCATCGTCGTGGTCAGCAGGGCCGACATGCCCAAAATATCCGGCTTTTCCGTCTCCAACGCTTCAAGATACGCCTCGACCGCGTTGTTGATGCCCAAATCGACCACCTCGAACCCGGCGCCTTCCATCATCATGGAGACAAGGTTCTTGCCAATGTCATGGATGTCGCCCTTTACGGTGCCAATCACCATCTTTCCAACGCGCGGCGCGCCCGTTTCGGCCAAAAGCGGTTTGAGGATGAACATCCCGCCCTTCATCGCATTGGCGGCCAAAAGCACCTCTGGCACAAACAGGATGCCATCGCGGAAGTCATTTCCGACAATCGTCATGCCGCCCACCAGCGCTTCGGTCAGCACCCGGTAAGGCGCCCAACCGCGTTCCAGCAGGATGTTCACACCTTCCTCGATCTCTTCTTTAAGACCGTCGTAAAGGTCGTCAAACATCTGTTGAACAAGCTCTTCGTCGTTCAATTCCGACAGGATGATATCGTCTTCGTCAGACATCGTCGTAATCCTTCAAAGGGCCAGATCGGAGCTCGATTGGCGTGTTTCCCATAAGAAACATGCCTTTTTTGCCGCAGATTGAATCGCTTGATTGCGACATTGGCTGATGTGCGACCGACCCCGTTGGCGTTTGCAAGCTTAAGCAGGGCGTCTGCGGCGACGCCGGCGTGGCGGTGGGGCAGCACCTGCTTCGGTGCCATCCTGAGCCGAAGAAAATCCACCAAGAACGGCGGTGATTTGGTCCAATCCGGGGCGCTCACCCTTGGGATGCGTTTCAAGCGCGGCCCGCATCTTGACCAGATGTTCAGGTGTTGTGCCGCAGCAGCCGCCGATGATGGTCGCACCGCAATCGCGGGCCAGACAGGCATAGTCCGCCATCAGCTCTGGCGTGCCGTCGTAATGGATATGCCCGTCGTGATACTTGGGAATGCCTGCGTTGCCCTTTGCGATCAGCGGCAAATCCGAGCCTTGGCTGGCAAAGCCCAAAACCGTGCGCAGCAGATCAGACGCGCCCACGCCACAATTGGCGCCAAAGGACAGCGGCGGATTGGCCAGCTTTCCGACCATCTTCACCATATTGGCGGATGTCACGCCCATCATCGTGCGCCCTGCGGTGTCAAAGCTCATGGTGCCGCACCAGGGCATGTCGGCCAGTGCAAAGGCCTCGGCAGCGGCTGCGTATTCTTCGGGCGCCGAGATCGTCTCGAGCCAGAGCACATCGGCGCCGCCCGCTTTGAGCCCTTCGGCTTGTTCGTGGAACATCTCGACCGCGGTTTCATGGGTCAGGCTGCCCATCGGCGCCATGATGTCCCCTGTGGGGCCAACCGATCCGGCAACGATCACCGGCCGTCCGGCCGCATCCGCGACCTCGCGCCCCAAAGCGGCGCCTGCTTTGTTCAATTCATGGACGCGGTTTTGGGCGTCATGCAACTTCAAGCGAGAGGCATTTCCACCGAAGGTATTTGTCAGGAAGATATCCGAACCCGCATCGACAGCACCTTTGTAAAGGGCGCGGATTTTGTCGGTTTCCTCGACATTCCAAAGTTCGGGCGCGTCGCCAGAGGACAATCCCATATTGAACAGGTTGGTGCCGGTTGCCCCGTCAGCCAGCAGCCAGTCGCGTGTTTCAAGGAGGGTGCTGAGGGCGTTTGTCATCACAGGGTCCAGTTCTAGAAAGACCCTGAGATGTCACCACGGCCTTGGTTTTGTTGCAGCCGTCTCGCACGCGCGCGAATATGAATCAATTTCATAATTCTCATAATCTTCATTAGCCTGATTACCATTAGTGACAAGGCCAAGACGTTGGTGCGCCCCTTTTTGGGGGTTTTGGATCGCATATCCGATCTCAAGAATGGCGAGTGCAGAGTGCCATTTGCGTCGCGTTGCAAGATAGCGGGGGCGCCAATCGGGGGCGAAACTGTCCTTGAAACGGCGCAGCCCGTCCGCGCCGCTGGCCTTTTGTACCTGGCTGCGGATGAAGCGCTCAAGCCCGGTTGTCTTGCCAACCTCGCAAGGAACAGCGGCGAGCGAAAGCTCGGTCACGCCTGCTTGAGCCGCGTCGC
>CAKZXZ010000156.1 GCA_937883775.1 uncultured Paracoccaceae bacterium | reverse complement strand
GCCGGTTCCCGTTCGCAAACGCGGGGGCCGGTTTTTTTATTCGAAGTCTTTACTGAATTGAGGCCATCTGCCGTCGGTATGTCGCTTTCATAAGCTCTTTACGGCGATGCAGATCGCGGGCGATGGCTTGGCTCAGCACATCGTTGATCGTGGTTTCGTCTTCCCATGCCGCAAGGCGTAGCGCTTCTTCGACGGGGGCGGTGATCTGGAGTTCTAGGGTCATGGTTTGCATGATCCCATTAACCGCGATTCGGTTGAATCAACCGTTAAGACCAGCCTCAGCCGTTATCTGAGCCCGCGATTTTCGGGCACGCTCGGTCGCAGATTTCAACTGACCACAGGCCGCCATGATATCCTCGCCGCGCGGCGTCCGGATCGGCGACGCATAGCCCGCATGGTAAATGATATTCGCGAACGCCTTGATCCGTTTCCAATCCGAGCGTTGATAGGGCGCGCCGGGCCATTCATTGAACGGAATAAGGTTAATCTTGACAGGGATCCCCTTGATAAGCTGAATCAGACGCCGCGCGTCTTCATCGCTATCATTCACGCCTTTGAGCATCACATATTCAAAGGTGATCCGTTCGGAATTCGACGCTTTGGGATAGGCGCGCAGGGCCTCCAAAAGCGCCTCGATATTCCACTTTTTGTTGATCGGCACCAGCTTGTCGCGCACCTCGTCCGTGGTCGCATGGAACGACACGGCCAACATGCAGCCAATTTCCTCGGCGGTCTTCGCAATCTCCGGCACAACCCCGCTGGTCGACAGCGTGATCCGACGACGCGACAAGGAAATCCCCTCAGGGTCCATCGCGATCTTCATCGCATCGCGGACAGCCTCAAAGTTATACAAAGGCTCGCCCATCCCCATCAGTACGATGTTCGACAGCAACCGCGTTTCGTTCCGCGGCGCGCCAATCTCGGGCCATTCACCCAGATCATCGCGCGCGACCATGACCTGACCGATAATCTCACCGGCGGTCAGGTTGCGCACCAGTTTCTGCGTGCCGGTATGGCAAAAGGAACAGGTCAGCGTGCAGCCCACCTGAGAAGAAATGCACAGCGTCCCACGATCGGTTTCGGGGATATAAACAACCTCAACCTCGTGACCGCCTGCGATCCGCACCAGATACTTGCGCGTGCCATCATCCGACACCTGACGCGAGACGACACTGGGCACCTGAATGACAAATTTCTCAGCCAGATCAGCGCGGTAGGCCTTGGCGAGGTTCGTCATCTCGTCGAAGGACCGCACGCCTTTTTCATAGATCCACTGCCATATCTGGCCGGTGCGCATCTTGGCCTGTTTCTCGGGCGTGCCATGCGCAATCAGCGTCTCACGCAGCTGATCGCGGGTGAGGCCAACAAGGTTATTGGGCCCCTCCGGCAGCTTTCGGGGCAGCGTCATCACGTCTTGGGTAATCGGAGCGGTGGCCGACATCACGTCATCACTTTCTTCAGGATTTGGCTCACATATAGGATTCGCGCGCCAAATCCAAAGAAATCAGCTGGTGCAGCGCGCTTCGGCATCCTCAACCGCAGCCGTAAAGCCAAGGAGAGAGAATGTGTCTTTGGTTGTCGTGCCACGGCCAGACCGGCCTGTGACCACAGCTTCAGCACCACGTTTCATCGCAGCCACCAGCTTGGCGTCGTCCGCAGGCGTCGGAGGCCAGGCGCTTTCACCATCAGTGAACAGCTCAAACGAGCTGTCGCCGACCTGCACGGACACGGTAGAGCCCGACGCAAACGGATACCCGCCCGCAAACTGAACCTGGCTGCTGACATTGGCCGAGGGGCGGTTGAACACCAGCATATAAATGTCGCCCCGACGCACCGCCACAACGCGGCCATCGCGCGTGTTGACCGTTTCCTTGGGCGCCGACACGGCCCAGCATTCGGTCGGGTTGCTTTCGACAAAGACGCTCCAATCGGTCTTGGCCGCGACCCGGTTTGTCGATTGTTCCTGCGCCATGGCGCCACCTGCGACCAGCGCCAATGCGGCCCCGGCGATCAAACGCGTGGTGAGTGAAATCATACTTACAGCCTCCAAGCTGTCATTGCCTCAAATGCCCGTTTCAGCGCCCGTCTTTCGCGGCGTTTGCACTGCCAAGGGTGTTCTCTCTCGATGCCATAGTCTAGCGTGCTTTAGCTATACGAAGGAAGACCTCTTGGCGGAAAATCGCTGAGATGTGAGAGGAGGCGCCGAAATGGGCCAAGCAGTTGATCTTGTTGAGGTTTGGCGCGGTGACGTCCTGGAAGGGATGCATCAGGGCCACGCGGTGATCGTGGATGACACCGGCCAGATCGTTTCCGCTTGGGGCGATCCGGAGGCGGTGATCCTGCCCCGCTCGTCGTGCAAGATGGTGCAGGCCTTGCCGCTGATCTGGTCCGGCGCGGCCGATAACGCTAGATTAGGGTCGAAACAGCTCGCTTTGGCCTGCGCCTCTCACAGCGGTGAGGCGCAGCATGTGACGCCTGTGCAGGACTGGCTCGAAACGCTGGGCCTTAACGACGACGCCCTGCGCTGCGGCGCGCATTTACCCATGGGGGAGGCTGCCAAACACGCCATGATCGCCGATCACGGCAGCCCGTGCCAAAGCCATAACAACTGCTCTGGAAAGCATGCGGGTTTTGTCACGTTGAACGCGCATCTGGGCGGACATGCGGATTATATCGAACTGGATCACCCGGTTCAGATCGCCTGCAAAGACGCCATGGAAGAGGCGACCGGCGTCAACACGCCCGGCCATTGTATCGACGGCTGCTCTGCCCCGAATTTCGCCACAACAGTGTCTGGTTTGGCACGCGCCATGGCACGGTTCGCCACTGCGCCCGAGGGTAGTGCAGAGCATCGCTTGACCCACGCCATGATGGCCCATCCAGAACTGGTGGCCGGCACAGACCGCGCCTGCACGGACCTGATGCGTGAGATGGACGGCAAAGCCGCAATCAAGACCGGGGCAGAGGGCGTCTATACCGCGATCCTGCCCGGTCGGAAGCTTGGCATCGCGCTGAAGATCACAGATGGGGCCACCCGCGCCAGCGAAGCCGTGATCGCGGCACTTTTGGCGAAATGCGGTGTATTAGACTCGAATTCGCCCGTCGCGCAAAAGCGTTTGCGGCCTGTTCTGAAAAGCTGGCGCGGCTTTGAAGCGGGTGAGGTGCGCCCGGTGGACGAATTGCTGAAATAGA
The DNA here is from genome assembly GCA_937883775.1 of uncultured Paracoccaceae bacterium. GTDB lineage: Bacteria > Pseudomonadota > Alphaproteobacteria > Rhodobacterales > Rhodobacteraceae > JAHTBL01. The sequence goes on along the minus strand of CAKZXZ010000156.1, from coordinate 54 downwards.
CTCTAATTCAGCCCAAAACGAAGCTTTCGCGACTATAACCCTGCACATACAGCA
>CAKZXZ010000155.1 GCA_937883775.1 uncultured Paracoccaceae bacterium | reverse complement strand
GCGTATCGCGCGGATGTGCTGGGCTTTCTGGCGTTTATGACCCAACACCACGGGGAAACGCAGGGGCTGGCGCCGCTTTCGAAAATCACGATCCGTGATATGCGCAGTTGGATGGCGCATAAACGCGCCCGCGGCGTTGGCGCACGGTCGCTTGCGCGGTCCTTGTCCGCCGTAAAGTCGTTCTACAAATGGCTGGCCGAGCGCGAGGGGTTTGAGCCGACCGCCGTTCTGTCGACCAGATCGCCCAAGTTTACCAAAAAGCTGCCCCGCCCGCTGGCCGAGGATGCCGCGAGAGCGATGATCGACACGGTTGAGTTGCAGTCGATGAAAGACTGGGTCGCGGCGCGCGATCAGGCGGTTGTGACACTGCTGTATGGCTGCGGGCTGCGGATTTCCGAGGCTTTGGGGCTGCTGGGCCGCGATGCGCCATTACCCGAAACCCTGCGGATAAAAGGCAAAGGTGGTAAAGAACGGATCGTGCCGGTCCTGCCCGCAGCGCGCGAGGCGGTTGAGCGCTACCTATCGCTTTGCCCGCACCCGATGGAGCCGGACGCCCCCCTTTTTCGCGGCGTGCGCGGCGGCAAACTGGCCCCGCGTGCAATCCAGCAGGTGATGGCGCAGGCGCGAATGCAGCTGGGCCTACCCGCCACCGCGACCCCGCACGCGATGCGCCATTCCTTTGCGACGCATCTGCTGTCTGCGGGCGGTGATCTGCGGGCTATTCAGGAACTACTGGGCCATGCGTCGCTGTCCACAACGCAGGCCTATACCGCGGTTGATACCGCGCGGTTGATGGAGGTTTACGAGAAGACCCACCCGAAGGCGTGATTGGCTTGAGGCGAATGCCTCCGGCGGCAGTATTTTTGCAAAGATGAAGAGGTGGCCAAGCCGTTGCAATATGAGGCGAAATCCGCCATGAACGCTGAATGGTTTTGCGTCTCCAAGCTCTTTCCGTCCATCTGCTGACAGCCTCGGGCGCTGTTTTTGCGATGCTCGCTATGCTGGCGGCGGTTGAGGAAAAATGGAGCCTGATGTTCCTTTGGCTCGTTGTGGCTTTCGCGGTGGATGGCGTCGACGGACCGCTGGCGCGGAAATACCATGTGAAGGTGAACGCGCCGCAGTTTGACGGGGTCTTGCTGGACCTCATCATCGATTACCTGACCTACGTTTTCATTCCAGCCTATGCGCTGTTCAAATCAGGTCTGTTGCCGGGCTGGACAGGATGGTTTGCAATTATTGTCATCACCTTTGCTTCGGCGATGTATTTTGCCGATACGCGCATGAAGACAAAAGATAACTCCTTTTCCGGCTTTCCGGGTTGTTGGAACATGCTGGTGATTGTGTTGTTCGCGACGCAGCCGAATTTCTGGGTGACAACTTTTATCGTCGCAGCTTTGGCTGTGGCGATGTTCCTACCTTTGAAATTCATACACCCCGTGCGCACGGCGCGGTGGCGGGCGGTGTCGCTGCCGATGGCCTTGGCATGGACCTTTTTTGCGGGATGGGCGGCGTGGGTGGATTTCTATCCCAACAGTTGGGCACATTGGGGGCTGGTCGCGACCAGCGTCTATCTGATGTTGGCCGGGATCGCCCAGCAGATCATTCCGGCAAAGACAGCCTAATCGGGCCGCGGGCCAGTTCTGGATCGATGGGAGTGCCTTTCTGGGTGACCCGCACCTGACCATCGCGGCTCAGAACACCAGCGACGCGGCGAACCTCTGGCATCAGGTCACGCCAATCTTCCGATAACCCGCGCGCCACTTCTGACGGGCAGATCGACTTGCCCGCGCCGCGCGCGGCGACCCGGTCAAGGATCGCCGCAGCAATATCGCTATCCGAGGGCGCTGTCACAGCGGCCACACACGCCGGGATGCGCGAACATGCCGACATCTGGCAGGATCTTCCAGCAGCGCTGGCATTTCTTGCCCTCGGCTTTGGCAAAGACCACCGCGACATCGTCGCTTCCCTCGATCCGGAAGGCATCTTCGGGAGCGGGGTCGGTCGACACGGTGATGTCGGACGTGATGCAGATGTCCTCAAATGGCACGGTGGCCAGCACGTCAGCCGCATCCGCAGTCACATGAACAACCGGTGCCGCTTCCAGCGACGCACCGATGGTTTTCTCACGGCGCTCCACTTCCAAAGCGCCTGTCACGACCCGGCGCACCTTGCGGATCGTGGCCCATTTCGCGGCCAGCGCATCGTCGCGCCAATTGGCGGGCGTGTCGGGGATATCGGTCAGATGGACCGAGCTTTCGGCACCCGGGAACCGCTCCAGCCAGACCTCTTCCATGGTGAAGACCAGCACGGGTGCCAGCCACGTGGTTAACCGGCGGAAGAGGATATCCAGAACCGTGCGCGCGGCGCGGCGGCGGTCGGTATCGCCATCGCAATACAAAGCGTCCTTTCGTACGTCGAAATAGAAAGCCGACAGATCGACCGTGGCAAAGGTAAAGACCGCTTGGAACACGCCTTGGAAGTCGTATTTCGCGTAGCCGTCACGCACGACCTGATCCAGTTCCGCCAGACGGTGCAGCACCCAGCGCTCCAGCTCGGGCATGTCGGCGGGATCAACGCGATCCGCCTCGCTGAAATCGCTCAGCGAGCCCAGCAGGAACCGCATCGTGTTTCGCAAACGGCGGTAGCTGTCCGCCGTCCCTTTCAGGATTTCCGGCCCAATCCGCTGGTCGTTTGTGTAGTCGGTCTGCGCTACCCAAAGCCGCAGGATATCCGCGCCATATTGCTTGACGACCGTCTCCGGCACGATGGTATTGCCCAGCGATTTGGACATCTTCATGCCCTTCTCGTCCAGCGTGAAGCCATGGGTCAGCACCCCGCGATA
>CAKZXZ010000154.1 GCA_937883775.1 uncultured Paracoccaceae bacterium | reverse complement strand
TGGCCGATAAGCCGAAAAAGAAATCCCGCCAGCAGGTCTTTACCCTGCTGGTGGAGGTGGGCCGCAAGGACGGTGACGGGTTGCCCGAGGGCAGCACGGGTGCGGCGCTGATGTGCTTTTCCAGCGGGATTGATGAGGCGGAGGCGGTGCGGGAGACGGTGGCGATCCTGAAACAGGCAGACCTCGCGCCGCTGGACGTGTCAGGTTATGGCACGTTGGAAGAGCGGTTGGCCGAAGGGCACGACATCAATGAGGATGAACGCGGCCTGATGCAGCGCGCGCTTGAGGAAAATTCGGTTGTCGTGGCGCAAATGACGCCGTTTTACGACAAGGACTGACCGCGATTACGCAAAGGCGCGGGTCAGGGTGATCGCCTCGTATTGTTTGAGCACAGGGGCGGCGAACTGCGCGTGAACCGGCAGATCCTGCGGCGCGCTGCCGGACCAGATCGATGCGTTCAGCGCCATCTCGTCATCGGCCAAAGCGCCCAGAAACAGGCTTTCTCCAAAGGCGCCGCCAATGCGGATCAACGCGTGATCTTCCAGCAAAAGCTGGTGATAGCGCATGACTGTCTGGCGATTGTCGCGGATCGCCTGAACGCCACCCACCACGGCATGACTGGCACTGACAAGAACGCGCTCTTCCCCGAAAAGATACTCTACATCAGGCCCTTCAAAGGCGATGTGCTGGGTCGGGGCGACGGTGATATCACGGCGCAAACCGAAATAGGGGGCGCGCAGGCGGATCGGCTGGAACCGCCCGTATGCTGGAACATCGCGGTGACCGGCCCACAAAACCCGGCGCGGCTGATCGTTCTTGCACAGCACCTGATCGCCTGCCCGGATCTGCGACACGTATCGTGGGCCTGTGGGCGTGTCGACAACCGTATTTCCCGCAAGCGATGGGGCCGGGCCGACCGGTTCGATCGCGGTGCTGACGCCAAGATAGCTGAGCGGCCCGGCGGGATGTGGCGCCATAATCAGCGACTGCAGGGCAATCAACGGCAGCGGCGCGGGATCATAGAGCGCGCGATGGACGCTGCGCGCCGCAAAGGGCAGGTGCATGGACAGCTGGGCCACCCTGTCGGGTGCGTGCCACGAATAGACCAGTTCAACCGCGCGCTCGCAATCGGTGAGACCTGTTTCAAGGCACATATAGCTGCGTGTCGCGCCGCATTGCAGGTCGAAATGCAGCACGGCGTCGGGCGTGATCGTGACGCGCAAGTGCAGGGGCCACGGCGCATCATAGCGGTGATCGATCAGAACCTGTCGGCGCGCGCTGGGCGTATACGCAAACTCGATCTGAAGCGATCCACGCTTGAGCAAAGCGGTTTCGGCAAAGCGGGGCGCACGTGTGCCTTGCGCCGCGATCCCGGCAAGCGAAAAGGCCTGGCTATCGGCCGTACGCAGTCCGATCCACGTCATTGGACGTTTCCGCCGATCATTCTAGGCGGCCAACAAAAGACGTGCTTCGAACGCGCGCAAGGCGCGGCGGGCAGACGGGCTGTAGCCTTTGCCCGTTTCTGGATCAAGCTCGGGGAAGAGGGTGCAAATCTCTTGCAGGATGTCCGCCTCGAACGCTTTTGAGGTTTGCGGGCCGGGCAGGAAGCTTTCTGTCGGCAACCCTTCGGAAAAGATCACCTGGTGGCGGTCGAAAAGCAGGTGCACATAGGTCACCTCCCCTCCTTCGATCCGGCGGACAGAGTGGTCATTTACAAGGTCTTTGGCCGCTACCAGCACCTCGGCTTCGCCAAAAAGCAGATCCGCAAGACTGTCGCGGATCAACACGCGGTGTTGCGGGGAGACCAGCAAATCGCGGTGCTGCCCAAAGGTGCCTGCGCGGATACGGATCGGGGCCAGATTGCCGACCGCCGCGACCGCGCGCGTGCCAATCCAGCGCAAGGGCTGCGGGCCGTCATCCTGTGTCAGGATCATGTCGCCCGGGGTCAGCTCTTCGACGCGGCGTTCACCAAAGGGCGTCTGGATCAGCGTGCCTGCAACAAAGCAAGGCACGGTGTTGACCGTGACAAAACCCACATCGGTATTGCCGGTTGTCGTATCTTCGACCGTGTAGGTGAAGTTCGTTTCCTCGACATCGGTGTCGGTCGTGATGGTGATCGTCCCGTTCGCGTTCAGCGTTGCGATCTGGCCTTGCGCCAGTGTCACGCTTTGCCCGGCCGTGACGTTCACCCCGTTGATCTGGGTGATCGTCAGAACGCTGCCCGTCGGAGAGATGTCATTGGCAAGCGCATCAATCGTTTTGGTGCCGCCAACGCTGACGGTCACCTCATCCTCGATCGCGACAAGATCGGTCTGGATACTGTCGCCCGCGATCAGCAGGTTGGAATCGTAGACACTGTCGGACACGTCCGCAACGCCGATCCGGATCGAATTCAGGACACCCGGATTGACCTGCATCGTCAGGGTCATCGTGACGGTAAAGCCGTCCATCTCGGTGTTGAAGTCACCGTTATTGTTGTCGATGTACAGGTTTTCATTGTCGGAATCGTTGATATTACCAACGGCCGTTTGACCATCACCCACCGCCAACGGCACCGGAGAGCCGTTGACCCAGACCATGGCAAGGTCGTTATAGACCGAGTTTGCAAATTCTGGATATTCCTCCGAGGAGAAGACGAACTGCATCGTCATCGTGTCGCCCGTGGGGATGAAATCGACGTCCAGATAGGCTGCATCAAAGGTGTTTGTGCCAGCTGCTGCGTTGAAGTCAGCCTGGTTGTTGGGCCCGGCTGAGTTTGTTGACTTGGTCCCACCGCTATTGGCTTGCCCGCTGCCATCGGTGAAGTTGCGCAGACTGCCGGTCGACAGGATGACGCCCGTGTCGCCAGGCACGACACCGCCCGAAACGGCATTGCCGTTTGAATAGGTGCCCGATGAATAGCTTGAGCCTGTGTAGCTCGCACTTTGTACCGACACGCCGCTGCCGAAGATGGCATTCGCCATAGCAATCGCAGACGCGTTGATGTTGATCGGAAGTTCCGATGCCGCAACCATGTCCTGTCCCCATCTTTAAGGAGACAGCGCAAACGCTATCGCGCAGGCCTTTTGTGGCCTTTATATCTGTCGTTCATTGACGACTGCTCGATACGGGTCTCGTTGGACCCAACTGCTTTGTTTGCCCTGCCTCGGGTCATGTTATTGCGACAAGGCTATGGCTTCATTAAGGTTTTGTTAAGCAATAATCCGCTGGTTGTGTGTCATTTGCATCTGGTGTGGCAACTCGGTATCGCCTTGATACATCACTACAAGGAGGGCCTGCCCCGTGACCACCGACCCTGTTGAGCTGACCGCTGCCCTTGTGCGCTGCCCCTCGGTGACGCCTGAAGAAGGCGGTGCGCTTGTTTTGCTGCAAGAGCTGCTGGAGGGTGCGGGCTTTACCTGCTGGCGTGTCGACCGTGCCGGAATTGCGAACCTGTATGCCCGTTGGGGCGAGAAAGGCCATGCGCGGTCGTTTGGGTTCAATGGCCACACGGATGTGGTGCCCTTGGGCGACAAGGCCGCCTGGACGGTTAATCCCTTTGGGGCCGAGATCAAGGATGGTTTCTTGTATGGGCGCGGCGCGACGGACATGAAGTCGGGTGTCGCGGCCTTTGCAGCGGCTGCCGTGGATTTCGTTAAGGACACGCCGCCGGATGGATCGGTGATCCTCGCGATTACCGGGGATGAAGAAGGCGACGCGCTGGACGGAACGGTTGCGTTGCTTGACTGGATGCGCGCCGAAGGTGAGGCGATGTCGGTCTGTCTGGTGGGGGAGCCGACGAGCCCCAATGAGATGGGCGAGATGATGAAGATCGGGCGGCGCGGGTCGCTGACGGCGTATCTGAAAGCGGTGGGCGTGCAGGGGCACTCCGCCTACCCGCACCGCGCCAAAAACCCCCTGCACGCGATGGTTGGGCTGCTGGATCAGCTTGCAGGTCACGCACTGGACGACGGGACAGAACATTTTGATGCCTCGACCTTGGCGATTGTCACGGTCGATACGGGCAACCCGGCCACCAACGTGATCCCGGCGGAGTGCAAGGCGACGGTGAACATTCGCTTCAACGAAGCCCATTCGGGCGCGTCCTTGACTGCGTGGCTGGAAGGCGAGGCGGCGCAGGTGGCTGAGGCGACGGGCGTGGCGATTGAGGTTGCCGTGAAAGTGTCGGGCGAGAGCTTCATCACGCCGCCGGGCGATCTATCGGCGCTGGTCGCCAAGGCGGTGCAGGTGGAGACCAACCGCGTGCCGGAGATGTCGACGACGGGCGGTACGTCTGACGCGCGGTTCGTCAAGGATCACTGCCCGGTGGTGGAGTTCGGTCTGGTCGGCAAGACGATGCATCAGGTGGATGAACGGGTCGAGGTGGCGCAAATCCATCAGCTGAAAAGTATCTACACCCGCATCCTTCAGGACTATTTCGCATGATCCGTGTGGCTGAAACCGACGCCGACAAACAGGCGTGTTTTGATCTGCGCCGTCAGGTCTTTGTGGATGAACAAGGCGTGACAGAGGCCGAAGAGGTGGACGGGCTGGATCCGGAGGCGACCCATGTGCTGCTGCGCGTCGGCGACACGCCGATTGGCACGATGCGGCTGCGCGTTGTGGACGGCATGGGTAAGGTGGAGCGGGTTTGCGTGTCGCCCGATCACCGCAGCGACGGGCATGGCGCGGACTTGATCCGCTGGGCCATTGGATTTTTTCGCCAGAGTGAAAAGGTCAAAGGTGTCAAGCTGGGGGCGCAGGTGCGCGCGATCGGGTTTTACGAGGCGCTGGGGTTCGAGGCTTACGGCCCTGAATATCTGGATGCGCGGATACCTCATCGCGATATGCGGGTGCTCTTTTCGTGAAACCGACTTTGGTTGTGATGGTGAAGGAGCCGCGCCCGGGGCGAGTGAAAACGCGCTTGGGCCGCGATATCGGGATGACAGCGGCGGCGTGGTGGTTTCGCCATCAGGTGCGCGGTTTGCTGCGGCGGGTGCGGGATCCGCGCTGGAATGTGGTGCTGGCGGTGGCCCCGGACCGGGAGGGGATGCTGAGCCGGGTCTGGCCTGCAGATTTGCTTCGGGTGCCGCAAGGACCCGGTGATCTGGGGGACCGCATGGCGCGGGTGTTTCGCACGATGCCCCCGGGGCCGGTGGCGATTATCGGGGCGGATATTCCGGGTGTGAACCGGGCGCGGATTGCAGAGGCGTTTGCGGCGCTGGGCGATCATGAGGCAGTGTTTGGCCCTGCGCCGGACGGGGGATACTGGTTGATCGGGATGAAGCGGGTGGGGCCGGTGCCGGTCACGCTGTTTGATGGCGTGCGCTGGTCGACGGAACATGCGCTGGCCGATACCGAAGCTAGTCTTCCCGGCCTGCGAATTGCGCATGTGGCGACGCTGCGCGATGTGGATACGGTGGCTGATCTTCGCGGGTGACGGCTGCATCCGCGCGTGGTAGCGACAGGGTATGAGCAGCCTTCCCACAAAAGCCGAGATCCTTCAGTGGATTTCTGACAACCCCACCCAGACCAGCAAGCGCGATATTGGGCGCGCTTTTGGCATCAAAGGGGCTGCGCGGATTGATCTCAAACGGTTGCTGCGCGAGTTGGAGGCCGAGGGTCATCTGCAAAAACGTAAGAAGAGCTATCGCGATCCTGACAAGCTGCCGCCGGTTTCTGTGCTGCAGGTGATGGCACCGAATGGGGACGGTGATCTTTTTGCCAAGCCTTTGGAATGGCAAGGTGAAGCGGAAGAGCCGCGCGTGCTGATGGTGCTGCGCGGGAGCGACCCGGCGCTGGGCGAGGGCGACCGTATTTTGGCGCGCCTGACCGAGGTGCGGGGCGAAGATCATGCCTATGAGGCGCGGATCATCCGGCGCATTGGGCACAATCCGACGAAGATTCTGGGCGTGTTCCGCAAAGGGGCTGAAGGCGGTCGGGTTGTTCCGATTGACAAGGGCAGCGACCGGGAATGGGACGTGCCTGCGGGGGCGACCCATGGTGCGCGCGACGGGGAACTGGTTGAGGCGGAGCAGTCCGGCCCCAAGGTGCGGATGGGCTTGCCGAAAGCGCGCATTGTCACCCGGCTGGGTGATCCCTCGGCGCCCAAAGCGGTGTCGCTGATTGCGATCCACCAGCACGGTATCCCGGATGATTTCCCGAACGAGGTGATTGCCGAGGCTGACGCCAAGAAACCTGCGAGTCTGAAGGGCCGCGAGGATTTGCGCGATATGCC
>CAKZXZ010000153.1 GCA_937883775.1 uncultured Paracoccaceae bacterium | reverse complement strand
GGTTTCTGGCACATCGTAACCACCAAGGAGTGGAGATGAGACAGAAACCCGGAACCAAGCAGAGTCACGGTGAGAAGCTCGTAAAGGACATCCGCCGTGCGACCCGCAAACAGTATTCAGCAGAAGAGAAGATCCGGATCGTGCTGGACGGCCTGAAGGGCGAAGACAGCATCGCGGAACTGTGCCGTCGCGAAGGTATTGCCCAGAGCCTGTATTACAGCTGGTCCAAGGAGTTCCTTGAGGCTGGAAAGAAGCGCCTGGCGGGCGACACGGCCCGTGCAGCGACGTCGACTGAGGTCAAAGATCTGCGTCGGGAATCTCGTGATCTCAAGGAAGTAGTGGCTGAGCAGGCCCTGGAACTTCGACTACTCAAAAAAAGCATGATCGCGGATGGGGACGTCGACGAATGAGATACCCTGCATCCGAGAAACTGGAGATCATCCGCCTCGTCGAAGGCTCGTATCTCCCGACAAAGCGAACCCTGGACAAGTTGGGCATTCCCAAGACCACCTTCTATCGCTGGTATGACAGGTATCTGTCGGGTGGTCCCGAGGCGCTTGAGGATCGCAGCCCCAAGCCATCGCGTGTCTGGAACCGCATTCCTGAGCCGGTTCGTGAGAAGATCAAGGACTTGGCCCTGAAGGAAAGCGATCTATCGCCTCGAGAGTTGGCGGTGCGGTTCACCGACACGGAAAAGTATTTTGTGTCAGAGGCTTCGGTCTATCGCATGCTCAAGTCTTATGACCTGATCACCAGCCCAGCCTATGTGGTAGTGTCGGCGGCCGACGAGTTCCGGGACAAGACGACGCGGCCGAACCAGTTGTGGCAGACCGACTTTACTTACCTGAAGGTCATCGGCTGGGGCTGGTTCTATCTCTCGACGATACTCGACGATTACAGCCGTTACATCATTGCCTGGAAGCTTTGCACGACGATGAAGTCAGGCGATGTGACCGACACGCTGGACCTCGCGCTGCAGGCTTCAGGGTGTGATCAAGCAACGGTGCTGCACAAGCCGCGCCTGCTCTCGGATAACGGGTCGAGCTACGTCTCTGGTGAACTGGCTGATTGGTTGGAAGATCAGAAAATGGATCACGTTCGGGGCGCACCATACCATCCGCAGACACAAGGCAAGATCGAGCGCTGGCATCAGACCCTCAAGAACCGCATCCTGCTGGAAAATTACTATCTGCCGGGCGATCTAAGGCAGCAGATTGACGCCTTCGTCGAGCACTACAACCATGAGCGCTATCATGAGAGCCTGCAGAACCTCACGCCGGCCGATGTCTACTTCGGGCGCGGCCAGACCATTCTGAAACAACGAGAAAGGATCAAACG
>CAKZXZ010000152.1 GCA_937883775.1 uncultured Paracoccaceae bacterium | reverse complement strand
CACCGGAGTGGACGCCTGCTTCTTCGATATGCTGCATGATGCCTGCGACATGGACCTGGGTGCCGTCGGAAATGGCGTCTACGTCGATCTCGACAGCGCCGGAGAGGTAGCTGTCGAGCAGGACGGGGCTGTCGCCGGAGACGACGACGGCCTCGTTGATGTAGCGTTCGAGCTGGGCGTCATCGCGGACGATTTCCATGGCGCGGCCGCCCAGCACGTAGGAGGGGCGGATGACCAGCGGGTAGCCGACCTCGGTCGCGATCTTCATGGCTTCCATGCCGGAAGATGCGATGCCGTTTTTCGGCTGTTTGAGGTCAAGACGCTCGACAAGCGCTTGGAAACGCTCACGATCTTCGGCCAGGTCAATCGCGTCGGGTGTGGTGCCGAGGATCGGGATGCCTTCGGCTTCAAGCGCGTTGGCAAGCTTCAGTGGGGTCTGGCCGCCGAACTGAACGATAACGCCGTGGAGCGTGCCGTTTTCCTGCTCGACCCGCAGGATTTCCATGACGTGCTCGAAGGTAAGTGGTTCGAAATAGAGGCGGTCTGAGGTGTCATAGTCGGTGCTGACCGTCTCGGGGTTGCAGTTGACCATGATGGTTTCATAGCCCGCGTCGGTGAGCGCGTAGCAGGCGTGGCAACAGCAGTAATCGAACTCGATCCCCTGGCCGATCCGGTTGGGACCGCCGCCAAGGATGACGACCTTTTTGCGATCGGACGGGCGGGCTTCGCATTCCACGTCGCCCATCACGGGGCTCTCGTAGGTGGAATACATGTAGGGGGTCTGGGCCTCGAATTCGGCGGCGCAGGTGTCGATGCGTTTGAAGACGGCGGTGACACCAAGGTTCAGCCGCGCGCGGCGGACGTTGTCTTCGTCGCGGCCTGTGAGCGTGGCGAGGCGGGCGTCGGTGAAGCCCATCATTTTGAGCGCGCGCAGGTCGTCGGCGTTGGTCGGCAGGCCATTTTTGCGGATGCGCGCCTCGGTCTCGATAATCTCGCGGATGCGGGCGAGGAACCATGGGTCAAACATGGTGACTGCATGGATTTCGTCATCGGTGAGGCCGTGGCGCATGGCTTGGGCGATGGTCCGCAGGCGGTCGGGGGTCTGCTGGCTGATGGCCTTGATAACAGCGGATTTCTCGGGCGCGCCTTCGATGGCGATTTCGTCGAAACCGGTCAGGTCGGTTTCCATGGAGGCGAGCGCCTTTTGCAAGCTTTCGTGGATGGTGCGACCGATGGACATGGCCTCGCCGACGGATTTCATGGCAGTGGTGAGGTAAGGCTGCGAGCCGGGGAATTTCTCGAACGCGAAGCGTGGGATTTTGGTGACGACGTAGTCGATTGTCGGCTCGAAGGACGCAGGGGTGACGCCGGTGATATCGTTGTCCAACTCGTCGAGCGTGTAGCCTACGGCCAGCTTCGCGGCGATCTTGGCGATGGGGAAACCGGTCGCCTTGGAGGCCAAAGCGGAGGAGCGGCTGACGCGCGGGTTCATTTCGATCACGACCATACGGCCGTCGGCGGGATTGATCGCCCATTGGACGTTCGATCCACCGGTTTCGACGCCAATCTCGCGCAGCACGGCAATCGAGCCGTTGCGCATGATCTGGTATTCCTTGTCGGTGAGCGTGAGGGCAGGGGCCACGGTGATGCTGTCGCCGGTATGCACGCCCATCGGGTCGACGTTTTCGATGGCACAGACGATGATGGCGTTGTCGGCGCGGTCACGGACGACCTCCATCTCGAACTCTTTCCAGCCGAGCAGGCTCTCGTCGATCAGGATCTGATTGACGGGGGAGGCGTCGAGGCCGGTTTTGCAGAAATGCTCATATTCATCGCGGTTATAGGCGACGCCGCCGCCGGTGCCGCCAAGGGTGAAGGCGGGGCGGATGATGGCGGGCAGGCCGATGTCTTCGAGGGCAGCCATGCATTCGTCCATCGTGTTGGCGATGGTGGCGCGGGGGTTCTCGAGGCCAAGACGGTCCATGGCTTCGCGGAAGAGCTTGCGGTCTTCGGCCATTTCGATGGCGTCGCGTTTCGCGCCGATCATTTCGACGCCGAATTTGTCAAGCACACCCATTTCCTCAAGCGCGAGGGAGGTGTTCAGGCCGGTCTGGCCGCCCATCGTGGGCAGGAGCGCATCGGGGCGCTCTTTCTCGATGATCTTGGCGACAATCTCGGGGGTGATCGGTTCGATATAGGTGGCGTCGGCGAGCCCCGGATCGGTCATGATTGTGGCCGGGTTCGAGTTGACGAGGATGACGCGGTAGCCTTCCTCGCGCAGGGCCTTGCAGGCTTGGGCGCCGGAATAGTCGAACTCGCAGGCTTGGCCGATGACGATGGGGCCCGCGCCGATAATCATGATGGATTTGATGTCGGTGCGTTTCGGCATGGTGGCCCCCAGAATTTTTCGCGCAGTGGCAGCCGCGCGCTCGCAAATTGTCCCGCGCACCCGCGGGCGCTCGCAAATTGTCGTGGGTTATAGGGATTGCGTGGCCACGCGCAAGGGTCGGTGATCGCGAAAGATACGAAAAGTCAGCTCTGCGTCGGGCTGCGCCGAATGGCCAGCGCAAAGGGCACCGCCATGATGAGGATTGCCGCGCTTGTCATGATGTGACGCAAGTGTGGCCACCCATCATATTCTGTAAACATCGTTAGCGCGACGGGGTTGAGGAGGGCGACGACAATTCCAATCCAGATCAGGCTTCTGAGCGGCCCCAGGCGGTCAATCAATGCGGGGAGGAATGCAGCGGTGGGGAGAAAGTGATACACCCAAGCTAAGGGGCTGACCATGCTGAGCATCAGCAAGATAAGGGGCCAGACCAGAGGGTCTTTTCGTGTACGCAAAAGCCAAGTCGACACCAAAAGTGCCGCGAGCAGCAGGGCTGTTCCCAGCATTTCAATCGCCGGGGGCTTGGGGGCGGCAAAGCGGACCTCTACCGGTTGCATACCGACGTTTTGGAGCTCGGTTGTGACAGCCTGATCCCAAAAAAAGAGTACGCCGATAACCGCGTCGATGCTGACGTTCTGCGAGGAGAGCAACAGCGTCGACCTGATATCCGAAAGCACCGCCAGAAATGTTTGGTGGAGGGGCCAGCCTGCAACCGAAATTGATAAAAGTGCCAAGACCGCCCCGATGCCAGCGAAACTTGCGACGGCGCGCCAGCGGCCTTGGGCGATCCATAAAAGCGCATAAAGCAATGGTAAGCCCTTCATCGAAGCAGCAAGGGCCATCAAGCCACCTGCAGTGTATGATCGGCCTGCGGTCAGCCGCTCCAGTGCCGCAACAACGCATAGGCTCAGTAGAATTTGCGGTTGGTTATTGCCAAGTGCGATCCGTCCGATTGACGTGAATGCAATCACGCCAAGCGCGACAGCCAAATATGCGGGCAAAGCCAAACAGCGACCTGTCATGCGCCATGCGAGCCAGCACATCGCTATAAGGGCGAGCGTGTTTATCACGAAAAATGCCGCGCTGGCCGTCTTGAGCGTCGTGATTGCGGGCAGGGCTTGTGCGATCCAGGCCCATAGGGGCGGATAGATAAACGGATAGATCCAGCCTTCGGCACCATCGCTTGCTAGCTGGGCGTTCCATTCAGGCGGCGATTGCAGGGCGAAGATCCCATTTGTCATGGGATAGATCTGGTCGAAATCCCCTTCGGAGAATGCGCGGCCTGCCATCCAGACTGCGTTGAAGTCCTCGGCTGGGATCGATAATCCGCCGCCCAGCACATAAGATGCGAAGATGGCGCAGATCACCAGCGCTTGAGCGGTTTCTTTTGTCATGGGATGCTCGATAATGTTTTGCGTAAGTCTAAGGATGCTGTTCTGCAGCTCCAAGTACCTTGGCGCGTCAGGCGAAAATCTGTTTGGCGCCGTGGCATTCGGATCACCTGTCAACCGCGCTTAACTTGATCTGTGTCAACTTAAATTGACATCAAGTGTGTCAGGTTTCCTGCAAACATGCAGGGAGTCGCGGCATGCGCATTTTATTTGTTCACCCGAATTACCGCTCTGGCGGGGCCGAGATTGCTGGGAGTTGGCCGCCTGCCTGGGTGGCGTATCTGTCGGGCTCGCTCAGGGATGCCGGGTTTGACGACATTCAGTTCATTGATGCGATGACGAATGACATCTCGGATGAAGACCTGTCGGACATGATTGCAGAGGCTGCACCCGATGTCGTGGGGGTCACAGCGATCACGCCGTCGATCTACAAGGCCGAGCGGATTTTGGAGATCGCGCAAGAGCGCGTGCCGAATGCCGTGCGTGTCATGGGCGGGGTGCATCCGACGTTCATGTATAAGCAGGTGCTGTCTGAAGCGCCGTGGGTCGATGTGATCGTGCGCGGTGAAGGCGAGGAGATCGTCACCGAGTTGATGTTGACCATCGAAGATGGGCGTTGGCCGCAAGATCGTCGCAAGATCAAAGGGTTGGCCTTCCGCGATGGGGAAGAGATCGTCGCGACGCAGGCGGCTTCGACCGTGAAGGATCTGGATTCGATCAACCCGGATTGGTCCATTCTGGAGTGGGACAAGTACATCTACATCCCGCTCAACACCAAGGTCGCGATCCCCAACATGGCGCGGGGCTGTCCGTTCACCTGTTCGTTCTGTTCGCAGTGGAAGTTCTGGCGCGACTACCGCGTGCGCAACCCGGTGAAGGTTGTCGATGAAATCGAAAAGCTGGTGAACGAGGAAGGCGTGGGGTTCTTTATCCTCGCCGACGAAGAGCCGACGATTAACAAGAAGAAATTCGTGCAGTTCTGCGAGGAACTGATCGCGCGGGGCCTGCCCGACAAGGTGAAATGGGGCATCAACACGCGGGTGACGGATATCTACCGTGACCGCGATATGCTGAAGTTTTACCGCAAGGCGGGGCTGGTGCATGTGAGCCTTGGCACCGAGGCGGCGGCTCAGATGAAGCTGGATCAGTTCAACAAGGAAACGAAGGTTGAAGAGAATAAAGAGGCCATTCGCCTACTGCGCGAAGCCGACATTCTGGTCGAGGCTCAGTTCATTGTCGGGCTCGATAACGAGACGCCCGAGACGCTGAACGAGACCTACAAGATGGCCTGGGACTGGCAGCCCGATCTGGCGAACTGGGCGATGTATACGCCCTGGCCGTTTACGCCTCTGTTCCAAGAGCTGAGTGACAAGGTCGAGGTGTTCGACTTTTCTAAGTATAACTTCGTGACGCCGATCATGAAGCCCAAAGCGATGGAGCGCGGGGAACTTCTGGACGGCGTGATGAACAATTACCGGCGTTTTTACATGAAAAAAGCGCTGTTTCATTATCCGTGGCGGGGAACCGGCTTCAGGCGGCGGTATCTGCTGGGTTGCCTAAAGGCGTTCGCCAAGGCGGGCTTTGCGCGGACGTTTTACGATCTGGGCAAGGCGGGATATTGGGGGCCTCAGTCGAAAGACAAAGTGGATTTCCACTTTGACGAGACGCGCACGATTGCCGAGGCGCAGATGGATGATTGGGATGCCTCTGCCGACAAGGCGCGCCGCGCGGCAGAGCGGCGGGAGGCCATTCGCAAGCAAGGTAAAGAGCGCGCGATTGAGCGGAATGCGGCGTTCAAGATGCCAAATGGCGCACAGGTGAAAGCATGTGGCGGCGGCTCGGAGCAGATGGAGGACATCTGAGATGACTGAAACGGCGCATCGTGCGGGGGGCACAGGGCTGATCGGCCCGAATGCGATCCTGCAACTGGTGCCGGTCATCGAATTGGCGGGCGGCCGCGAGTTGCGCGACCAGATTTTCGCGGCTGCCGGTGTCTTTGATATGCCCTCGGGCGATCACATGATCTCGGAGGCACCAGCGGCGCGGGTGCATCAGGCGTTGCGCGCGCAGGTGCCGGATCTGGCAGCCGCTTTGGCGTGGGAAGCGGGCAAGCGCACGGCCGATTACATCCTGGCTAACCGCATTCCGCCTTTTGCGCAAAGGTTGCTCAAAGTCCTTCCATGGCGCATGTCTGCACCGCTTTTGGCGCGTGCGATCGCCAAGAATGCGTGGACTTTTGCGGGATCGGGCACGTTCCGTGTGGTGACGCCATACCGCTTTGAACTGGCAGACAATCCCATCGTCGCCGGAGAGCATTCGGACACGCCGCTTTGCTATTGGCATGCGGCGGTGTTTGAGCGTTTGTTTCAGGTGCTGGTGCATCCGCATATGATCTGCCGCGAGACGCATTGCACGGCGCAAGGTGCGGATGCCTGCGTGTTTGAGCTGCACCTCTCAAGCTGATTGCTTGACTTCCTTCGCGTGGGCGGGTGTATCGGCGGGGAGTTTTTGAACCCCAAGGGACCCGCCATGCACGCCTATCGCAGCCATACTTGCGCCGATCTGAACAAATCCAATGTGGGCGATGATGTGCGCCTGTCGGGCTGGGTGCACCGGGTGCGCGATCACGGGGGGCTGTTGTTCATCGACCTGCGGGATCATTTCGGCATGACACAGGTGCTGGCGGACCCCGATAGCCCGGTTTTTGCCGAGATCGAAAAGGTGCGTTCGGAATGGTGTATCCGGATTGATGGCACCGTGAAGGCACGTGACGAGAGCCTGGTGAACGACAAGATCCCCACCGGCGAGATCGAGGTGTTTATCCGCGATATGGAAGTGCTGGGGGCGGCGGATGAGCTGCCGCTGATGGTGTTCGGCGATCAGGAGTATCCTGAGGAAACGCGACTGCGCTATCGCTATCTGGACCTGCGCCGCGAGAAATTGCAGCGCAATATGACGATGCGCTCGGATGTTGTGGCCTCGATCCGCAAGCGGATGTGGGACAAGGCGTTCCGCGAGTATCAGACGCCGATCATCACGGCGTCGTCCCCCGAGGGCGCGCGGGACTTTTTGGTGCCGTCGCGGCTGCATCCGGGCAAGTTCTATGCGCTGCCGCAGGCCCCGCAGCAGTTCAAGCAGCTGCTGATGGTGTCTGGGTTCGACAAGTATTTCCAGATTGCGCCGTGTTTCCGGGATGAAGATCCGCGCGCGGATCGGTCTCCGACCGACTTTTACCAGTTGGATATGGAGATGTCGTTCGTCACCCAGCAGGACGTGTTCGACACGATCCAGCCGGTGCTTCAGGGCGTGTTCGAAGAGTTCGGCGGTGGTCGCAAGGTTGATGCGGAGTGGCCGCAGATTTCTTATCGGGATGCAGCGCTTTGGTATGGCACCGACAAGCCGGACCTGCGCAACCCGATCAAGATGCAGGTGGTGAGTGAGCATTTCGCAGGCTCCGGTTTTGCGATCTTCGCGAAGTTGCTGGAGCAGGAAGGCACTGAAATTCGTGCGATCCCTGCGCCGGGTGGTGGCTCGCGCAAGTTCTGCGACCGGATGAATGCCTTTGCGCAGAAGGAAGGGTTGCCCGGGATGGGGTATATCTTTTGGCGCGATCAGGGCGAGGGCATGGAAGCCGCGGGGCCGTTGGCGAAGAATATCGGGCCCGAGCGGACGGAGGCGATCCGTCAGCAGCTTGGCCTTGAGGTCGGTGATGCGGCGTTCTTCCTCGGCGGCAAGCCGTCGGCTTTTGAAGCTGTTGCAGGCCGCGCGCGGGTCGAGATTGGTAATGAGCTTGGGTTAACAGAGCAGGACCGTTTTGCCTTTGCGTGGATCGTGGATTTCCCGATTTACGAGAAAGACGATGAGACGGGCCGCATTGATTTTGAGCATAACCCGTTCTCCATGCCGCAAGGCGGGATGGAAGCGCTGGACGGCGATCCGCTGAAAGTGCTGGGATATCAGTATGATCTGGCGTGCAACGGCTATGAGCTTGTCTCGGGTGCGATCCGGAACCACCGGCCTGAGATCATGTTCAAAGCGTTTGAAATCGCAGGCTATGACGAGGCCGAAGTGCGCAAACGCTTTGGCGGTATGGTTAATGCATTTCAATATGGCGCGCCGCCCCACGGGGGCTGTGCTGCAGGGATCGACCGCATCGTGATGCTGCTGGCCGATGAGGCAAATATCCGCGAGGTGATCCTTTTCCCGATGAACCAGCGCGCGGAAGATCTGATGATGAACGCGCCGAATGAGCCGATGAATGAGCAGCTGCGCGAGTTGTCGCTGCGGGTGATCGAGCCGGACAGCTGAGCGGCGCTGAAAACAGTTAATTTCGAAAGGGCGGGGTGACATTCCCCGCCCTTT
>CAKZXZ010000151.1 GCA_937883775.1 uncultured Paracoccaceae bacterium | reverse complement strand
TGCGCAACATCACCAAGCTGGCAGCTGTGACCACCTATGGCGGCACGCGGATGCGCGCGATGCTGTGCGGCGACCCCCCGCGTAAATGCGTCACACGGGCCGTTTGGCATGTATGCCGACCCCAAAAAATGAGGTATTTAGCCTTATACGACATGAACAAGGCCACTACCGCGATACGCGACGCCTTTCTTCGCAAGGTCAACGCAGAGATGGAGGCATTTTAGATGCGCGCGCTCGTGGTTTATTCGCACCCAAAGGACGGCAGTTTCAATTCGGCCGTGCGGGATACTGTTCTTGAAAAATTGCATCAGGCCTGTGCCGAAGTGCGGTTGATTGATCTTTACAAGGAAGAGTTCTCCCCCGTTCTCAGCGCCCATGAGCTGGATATCTACGAGGACACCAGTTGCAATTGCGACCCGGTCGCGCGCCATGTGGACGATCTGCGCTGGTGCGATACGCTGATCTTTGTCTATCCGACATGGTGGTATGGGCTGCCTGCGATGCTCAAAGGCTGGTTGGACCGGGTTTTGGTGCCCGGTGTCGCGTTTTTGATGCCTGATGCCGAGAACGCGGATATTCGGCCTGGCCTGACCAATGTGACCCGTCTGGGGATCTTCACAACCTGTGGTGCGTCTTGGTGGCTGACACGGCTGATCGGGGCGCCGGGGCGGCGGACCTTGCAACGCGGCGTGCGGTTGATCTGCGCAAAGGGCTGCAAGACGACTTATGCCGCGCATCATCTGATGGACAGCTCGACCCCGGAAAGTCGGGCCAAACATCTCGCTGTAGTGGCGCGCAAGATGGAGAAATTCGTTGGTGTCGCCCCCCAGCGCAAAGGGCAGGGGAAAGGCGTTCCTGCATGATCCCCGTCCTTGACTGGAGCCGCTTTGCAGGTGGCACTGATATGGACGGCTTTGTTGCCGATCTGGGCAAGGCTGCGCGCGGACCGGGCTTTTTTCTTTTGTCGGGGCACGGTGTGTCTGAGGCGCTTGTCGCAGATGTGTTTGCACAGGCGGATACGTTTTTTGCTTTGCCAGAGGCGCAAAAAGCGCCGCTGTCGATCCTGAACAATCCGCATAACCGTGGTTGGGCACAGATGGGCAGCGAAAGCCTTGATGAAACATCCGGGCAGGTGGATCAGAAAGAGGCGTTCAATATCGGGCTGGATTTGAGTGCTGATGATCCACGCGTGCTTTCGGGAGAGCCGTTTCGCGGTGTGAACCTTTGGCCCGATCTGCCGGGCTTCAAAGAGACCTTGCTGCAGTATTTCGACTCTGTTCAGAACCTTGGCGTCAGTCTGCACAAGGCTGTTGCACGCGATTTGGGGCTGGCCGAGGATCATTTTGCACCGAGCTTCAGCGCGCCGATGTCTACGCTGCGCCTGTTGTCTTATCCGGCATCTGCCGGCGAGGGGATTGGCGCTGGCGCGCATACTGATTATGGCGCCGTGACGCTTTTGATGACCGATGGTGAGCCGGGCCTTCAAGTGCAACCACGCGGCGGCGACTGGATTGACGTCCCCCATGTCGCCGGCGCCTACGTTGTCAATATTGGGGATTGTCTGATGCGGTGGTCGAATGACATCTATGCCTCGACACCTCACCGGGTGCTTGCACCCAAAAAAGCACGTAAATCCATAGCGTTCTTCCTTGATCCTAATCCTGATGCGGTAGTGTCTGCATTGCCTGGAACAGGTGCGCCCAAATACCCGCCGGTGACAGGAGCGGAGTATCTACGCTCGCGGCTGGATGCGACCTACGCGCCAAAAGAGGCCAAATAATGCGGCGGCTGGATTGGGCAGAGTATCGCACCACCGAGTATCACGAAATTGACCCGATGAAGACGGTCGCGATTTTGCCGACAGCGGCGATCGAACAGCATGGGCCGCATCTGCCCGTTGGCGTCGATACGATGATTATGGAGGGGATGCTGGACCAGTTGCGCCGGACCTGCCCGGATGATCTGGATATCCGCATCCTGCCCGTGCAGGCGGTAGGTAAGTCAAACGAGCACCTGCATGCGCCGGGGACATTAACCTTGAGCGCGGAAAATGCCCTGAGGATCTGGACCGAGATTGGCCTTTCCGTCGCCCGGGCTGGGGTCCGCAAGATTGTGATTGTGAACTCGCACGGGGGCAATTTGGACCTGATTTCGATCTTGTCCCGTGAACTTCGGGTGCAGGCGCGGATGTTGGCGGTGAAATGCCAGTGGAGCAGTTTTGGAAAGCCCGATGGCATGTATTCCGACCGCGAGAACGCTTTCGGGATCCATGGCGGCGATCTGGAGACATCGGTGATGTTGGCGTTGCGGCCTGAACTTGTGGATATGGGGGCGGCACAAGACTTTCGCTCAAGTGCGGAAGACGGTAAAATTCCACCGATTGGGCCAGTCTCTTATGGGTGGATATCAAGCGATCTCAATGATTTCGGGACCGTAGGTGATGCATATTTGGCGACGTCTGAAAAAGGGCGTGCCACAATCGCACATCAGGTTGCAGGCTTTATCGATTTGCTGAAAGACGTCGTGGTATCGCCGATCCCTGACTAGACAGACAACCGCTTGAGAACTGCATCTTTGGTGATTTCACCCACAAGTTTGTCAGCGTCCAAAACACCAAGACGGCCCGCTTCACCAAGGGCCTGCATTACGTCTTTAACGGGCATTTCTGCAGAAACAGAGCTTTCAGGTGTATCGGTTGCAGGCTGCATCACATCTGCCGCTGTCAGAACGCCGAGCGGGTTCATGTTTGCAACGAAATCGGCCACATATCCATTCACGGGATTGGTAAAGATATCCTGCGGTGTGCCACATTGCACAATGCGCCCGCCTTCCATAATCGCGATGCGGTCACCAATTTTGAAAGCCTCGTCAAGATCGTGGCTGACAAAGACAATGGTGCGTTTCAACCGCTTCTGCACCTCAAGTAGTTCATCTTGCAGGCGCGTGCGGATCAGCGGATCAAGGGCTGAGAATGGTTCGTCCATAAGCAGGATCGGCGCCTCATTTGCAAAGGCACGTGCAAGGCCGACCCGTTGCTGCATACCCCCTGACAATTCACCAACTTTCCTGTTTGCCCAGTCGGTTAGGCCAACAAGCTCAAGTTGTGTAGCAACACAGGCTTGCCGCGTTTCCTTGGGTGCGCCCATCAATTCAAGACCAAGGCCCACATTCTCGTTGACGGTGCGCCATGGCAGCAGCCCGAACTGCTGAAAGACCATCGCGACACGGTGCTGCCGAATGTGGCGCAACTGCTTGGAGGAGGCGTTGGTGACATCGACCATCGTGCCGCCATCATTCACGTCGACATGGCCGCGCACGACAGGGTTAAGGCCGTTGATCGCCCGCAAAAGCGTCGACTTGCCCGAGCCGGACAGCCCCATCAGGACAAGCGTTTCGCCTTCCTTGACCGATAAGGTGCAGTCATGCACGCCCAAGACCTGACCACAGGCCGCAGACACGTCAGCGCGGGACAAACCTTGATCCATATGCGGCAAAGCCACTTTAGGAGTGTCTCCGAACACGATGGAAACATTTGATATTTCGACAGCAATACTCATTTTCGCGTCACCCGAAGCATCCGGTCCAGCATGATCGCGACAACGACGATGATGAAGCCTGATTCAAAGCCAAGTGCCGTGTTCACCTGATTGAGCGCGCGCACGACCGGCACGCCAAGGCCGTCTGCACCCACAAGCGCTGCAATCACCACCATGGACAGCGACAACATGATCGTTTGGTTTAATCCGGTCATGATTTGGGGCAGGGCATAGGGCAGTTCGACCTTCCAGAGCTTCTGTGATGGCGTTGCGCCAAACGCATCCGCCGCTTCGAGCAGAGGTGTCGGAGTGGATGTCACGCCAAGATGGGTCAGGCGGATCGGGGCTGGCAGAACGAAGATCACCGTCGCAATCAGGCCCGGCACCATGCCAATGCCGAAAAAGACGATCGCTGGGATCAGGTAGACAAAAGTAGGCAGGGTCTGCATCAGGTCCAGCACCGGGCGCGCCGCCCGGTAGAGGCGCGGGCGATGGGCCATGGCGATGCCGATAGGCACGCCCAACCCCATGCAGACGACGCAGGCCGACAGCACGAGGGTCAGGCTTTCTGTCGTTTCTTCCCAATAGTCCTGATTGAGAATGAAAAGAAACCCGATCACGACGAATAATGCCACTTTCCAACTGCGTTGGATCGCATATGTCAGGGCGGCGAAGGCGAGGATGATGATGAACGGGTGGGGTGTTTGCAGCACCCACAGAACACCATCGATCAACGCTTCCATAACAACGGCAAGCCCGTCAAAAAACCACGCGCCATTGGCTTGCAGCCAGTCAAATACGGCAGCAGCACCTTTCCCGATCGGGATTTTTGTTTCGGTAATCCAGTCCATCTTGACATTAAGAAGGCCCTGCAAAATATTGCAAAGCCTATCTTTTTATTGGCCCACCACTGCTTTGAAAGCAGCTGTTGCGTCACCACCGTCAACGGTTGTGACCCCTTCCAGCCAGCCCATCGCCATATCCGGGTTCGCTTTCAGCCATGCCATTGCGGCATCCTCGGGATCAGCGCCATCATTCAGGATTGCGCCCATAATCTCGTTCTCCATCTCAAGGGAAAACTTGAGGTTACCAAGCAACGTGCCGACATTCGGACATTCGCTGACATAACCGGCGCGGGTGTTGGTAAAGACCGTCGCACCACCCAGATCGGGGCCGAAGAAATCATCGCCTCCGGTCAGATATGTCATGTCGAAATTGGCGTTCATCGGGTGTGGCTCCCAACCCAGAAAGATCACAGGCTCGTCGCGCTTGGTCGCGCGGTCAACCTGCGCCAACATCCCTTGCTCAGAGCTTTCGCGCACCTCGAAACCTTCCAGACCAAAGGCGTTTGCTTCGATCATATCAAGGATCAGGCGATTGCCGTCATTGCCCGGCTCGATCCCATAGATATTGCCTTCAAGGGCGTCTTTATGAGTGACGATGTCGGCGAAATCGGCAATCCCAAGGGCGGCACCGGCGGCGTTGGTCGCTAGCGTATACTTCGCGCCTTCAAGATTCTCGCGCACGGTGTCGACGGTGCCAGCCTCACGGTAGGGCGCGATATCGCCTTCCATGGTGGGCATCCAGTTGCCAAGGAAAACGTCGATATCGCCCGCGGCCATCGACGAGTAGGTGACCGGCACAGACAGCACTTTCACATCCGCCTCATAGCCCAGCGCCTCAAGCAGGACAGAGGTCGCAGCGGTCGTTGCAGTGATGTCGGTCCAGCCCACGTCCGAGAACGTCACAGTGTTGCAATTGGCGCTTGCGATCCCGGCCGAGGCGATCAGGGCGAGGGTGGCGGTTGTGGTTTTCAAAGTCATCTCAAACTCCCGGTTAGTGGCGTTGGCGGTCTATCCGCTTGGCGTCAGAGCCTGTCAAGCAGAACGCGCTGCGGCCCAATTGCGATCAGCCTATGCGGCTTTGCGCGCGGGTTAAAGCAACGAGTGCGTTTTGATGTGTTTCGTAAGCGCTTTGTGCGGCGGACAGGGCAGGGCGCACGCTGCTAAACCTGCGCATCTTAGTTAAAACGCAGCGCCAAAAGGCGACTTATGCGGCCTTTTACACTTGGCTGTCCAAGCTTTGCTCAAATGCGCAGGAAACAGGGCCAAAACCAGCATAGTTTGGCCCCATTGATGCCGTTCTTCGGGATCATCAGGGACTCAACAAAAAAAGCACGCAGGATACGCCCAAGATGGCCATTTTTTTAAACGGTGTTTTGTTTATCAGCGAGATTATGGCGGATAATGCAGGTGCCAATGCCGTTGATGTCGACGGGGACGGCGTGGCCAACAAGGCTGACGAACTTGTCGAAATCCAGAACGCGGGCGGGGGACCGGTCTCACTGGACGGCTATCAGATCTGGTCGGCGTCCAACGGGCTTCTTTATAACTTTCAATCAAGCGATGTGATTGCGGGAGGGGGAACTGCCACAATCATTGGCGAATATACCGGCACGCCCCCTACAAACGCCTATGAGGCGACAACCAATAACGCGATCAACTTTCTGCCTGATGGCGAAGGGTCGCTGAATGACACGATCTATTTGGTCGACACCAATACCGGCCAATACGTCGCCGTTGCCTATGGCAACCCACCCAACCCGACGATGCCTACTGGGTTTCCCGGCACGACGAATGTCGGCACCGAAGAGATCACGACGACCGTTGTCAACGGCACCTCGATCCAGCGTGACAGCGATGGCGCACTAACCGAAGCGGCGCCGACTGTCTTTGCGGCAGGCGCGACCGGACAGACGCCTGATGGTTATGTGGCCGGTACGGGCGGCGATGACGTGATCGGCAGCGGCTATGAAGACAGCAATGGCGATGAGATTGACGACAATGACGGTTTTCTGCCTGGCGAGGGTCCGAATGACGATATCATCTATGCCGGGCAGGGCGATGATACGATCTCGTCGCTGGCGGGCGATGACACGATCTATGCAGGCTCCGGCAATGATACCGTCTCGGGAGGAGCTGGCAACGACACGATCTATGGCGATACGCTGGCAACCGCCCAGCAAAGCGAAAGCCTCAACTGGACCGCAGCGGGTGGCGAGGGGGTCGATCTAAGCGGAGGGTTCACGCAAGACACAGGCTCTGTGAATGTCACTGTGAGCATCACAGATGACGGCGGGCTGAACTCCGCGCAGGGCAGCACAGACCCGCAATACCGCGATCCCAACAGCACCGAGCCATTCTCGCAGACTTCTGCGCTTGAAGTGCGCGGCGCAGGCAATGGCGGTTCGGGCGTGTCGCAAACCGCGACGGTGACGCTTGATTTTGACGTCAAACCCGAAACCCAGTTCGGTTTCGGTGTGCAGGACGTTCAATTCCGCATCAACGATATCGACCAAAGCTCGTGGGATGACCGGGTTACAGTCACGGCGATCGGATCTGACGGACAACCGGTGACGGTCAACTACCAGATTGACGGCAACCCGACCTTGCTGAACGGCAATACGCTTGATGGTGCCGCCGGAAACGAGACGGCGAGCATCGAAGGCGGCTCTGTTCTGGTGACCATTGCCGGGCCGGTGCAACAAATCTTGATCGATTATGACAATGCCGGGACGGGCGCACAGGCGCTTTGGATCACGGATGTGCATTTCAACACGATTGTCGATGATGCAGCTGGCAATGATACCCTGATCGGCGGCGGTGGAAGCGACACGATTTACGGCTATGGCGGCGATGATCTGTTGCGCGGTGGTGGCGGGTCGGACCAGCTATTTGGTGGCGATGGTGCTGACGATCTCCGCGGTGGTGGTGGTGCGGACACGCTTGAAGGCGGCGCCGGCAATGACGAGCTGCGCGGCGGCTCTGGGTCGGATACGCTGGACGGTGGCGCTGGCACGGATGAGATGTTCGGCGGCAATGATGCCGACACGTTTATCGGCGGTATCGGCGACACTGTTGTCGGCGGTGAAGGCGGTAACGACAATGATACGCTTGATCTAACCGGCGCTGGTCCGACCCGCATCAATTACGATCCAAATGATATCGAAGCGGGCACCGTTGAATTCCTTGATGGGAGTGGCGGTGTCACGGGCACGATGACCTTTTCTGAGATTGAGGCGGTCAATCATGTGCCGTGTTTCACGCCCGGCACAAAGATCAGAACGCTACAAGGACTGGTTCCGATCGAGCACTTGCAGGTTGGTGACCGGGTGCTCACACGCGATAATGGGTATCAGCCAATCCGCTGGATCAGCACCCGTCATCTAAGTGCCGCGACACTGGCACAGCATCCAAACCTGGGTGCGATTACGTTCAAGGCGGGCTGTTTTGGGGATGGCTTGCCCGAGCGTGATACGACCGTGTCGCCCCAGCACCGCATGCTTATCAACAGCCCCCAGGTCGAGCTTTATTTTGGCGAGAACGAAGCGCTTATTGCAGCGAAACACATGCTTGGCATGGACGGCGTGACGCTGGCGGATCGGTCATCCGGACAGACCTATGTGCACGTTATGTTTGCACAGCACGAGATCATCAATGGTGACGGTGCGTGGTCTGAAAGTTTTCAGCCAGGGGATCTGTCCCTCAAAGGTCTCGACGACGCGCAGCGTCTCGAATTGCTCGCGTTGTTTCCCGATATCACTGAG
>CAKZXZ010000150.1 GCA_937883775.1 uncultured Paracoccaceae bacterium | reverse complement strand
TGCTCTTGCTGGTCGAAGGAAAAGACGCCCAATCTTGCGTCGTCCACAAGTTCATCCACAACTTATTGCGGCAAACACCAAAATATAGCTTTACAGGTCGCCCCGTTTGCTCGCACGATATCTTGTATAGAGGGAAGGCAAAGCACCCCTTTGTAGAGCAGGCACCCAGCCGTTGGGCCGCTGCCAGGCCCAGCAGCTAAAGCAAAAAGCGAGGCGCGCCCATGGCATTGACCGAGCAGTATCTGGAAACAGAAGACCTTCACCCCATCGATATCGTCGAGCATATCGCAGAGCATCACGAGTGGGATTTTGACCGCGTCGCCGATGACCAAATCGCGATGGCCGTCGAAGGCCAGTGGCGCACCTATTCGATCACGCTGGCCTGGTCCGGCTATGACGAAACGCTGCGCCTGATTTGCACGTTCGAGATGGAGCCACCGGAAGACAAGCTGCCTCAGCTATATGAAATACTCAATAAAACCAACGATATGTGCTGGGCAGGCGCGTTCACATACTGGAACGAACAAAAGCTGATGGTCTATCGCTATGGCCTCGTTCTGGCTGGCGGCCAGGATGCATCAGCCGAACAGATCGACACGCTTATCAACGCCGCTGTTCTATCGGCTGAAAGGTTCTATCCGGCCTTCCAGCTGGTCAGTTGGGCCGATCAAAGCCCCGAGCAGGCCTTGCAGGTTGCCATTGCAGAGGCTTACGGCCGGGCCTAAGTTTCCTCCCGACGCCAATGCGTCCCTTTCAAGTAATTTGAGGGGGCGTGTTGGTGCCTTTTACGAGGGGGAGCATGCATGACACTGGATGATTTGGCCGCGCGCGGGCTGGTCCTTTTGGGCTGCGGCAAGATGGGGTCTGCCATGCTGGAAGGCTGGCTTGACGGCGGTTTGCCAGCAAGCTCTGTCTGGGTGAAAGACCCCAAACCGTCGGGCTGGCTGCAGGCACAGGGTGTTCATATCAATGCAGATTTTCCCGCCAACCCCGCGATTGTGCTGGTTGCTGTCAAGCCGCAGATGATGGGGGACGCGCTGCCGTCCATCCAGGCGCTTGGCAACGGTGAAACGCTTTTTATGTCTGTCGCGGCGGGCACGCCCATTGCGCATTTCGAAGCTGTTCTGGGCGCTCAAACCCCCATCGTTCGCGCGATGCCAAACACGCCTGCGGCTGTCGGCAAAGGCATCACCGCGCTGATTGGCAATGCCCGTGTCAGCGATGCCCAACTGGCGCTGGCCGAGCGGCTGTTGCAAGCGGTTGGTCAGACCGTGCGCCTTGATACCGAAGCGCAAATGGACGCGGTGACTGGGGTGTCCGGCTCTGGCCCGGCCTATGTCTTTCACCTGATCGAAACGCTTGCCAAAGCCGGCGAAGCCCAAGGCCTTGCGCCTGCGCTTGCGATGACGCTTGCGAAAGCCACTGTTGCCGGAGCAGGCGCCTTGGCCGAGAACGCGGCCGAAGATCCTTCCCAATTGCGGGTCAATGTGACCAGCCCAAATGGCACGACGCAAGCCGCTTTAGATGTTTTGATGAACGAAACCAATGGCTTCGCGCCGCTTCTGCAAAAGGCGGTTGCGGCTGCGACCCACCGGTCAAAGGAGCTGTCCAATGGCTGAGATCAGTTTTGATGACTTTCTTCAGGTCGATATCCGTGTCGGCCAGATCACACGCGCCGAACCCTATCCCGAGGCGCGCAAACCGGCGATCAAACTGTGGGTCGATCTGGGCCCGGAGCTTGGAGAGAAGAAAAGCTCGGCCCAGATCACCAAGCATTACACGCCCGAAGATCTGCCAGGCAAAAAGGTCATCGCGGTGGTGAACTTCCCGCCACGGCAGATCGGGAAATTCATGAGCGAAATTCTGGTGTTGGGGGTTCCGGACGCGGATGACGAAGTTGTCTTGCTGACACCTGACAAAGACGTGCCGATCGGCGGAAGGATGTATTGATGTCGAAGGTTCTTATCACCCGCAAGTTGCCCGATACAGTCCTTGAGGCTGCGCGTGAGACGATGGATATCACCGTGCGCGATGACACGGCACCGCTTTTGCTGGATGAGGTTGAGCATGCCTTGAAAAGCTATGATGCAGTCTTGCCCACGCTGGGGGATGCTTTCAACGCACAGGCCTTCGCGGCGGTGCCTGCTCCGCGTTGCAAGGTGCTGGCCAATTTCGGTGTTGGGTACAATCATATCGATGCAAAAGCCGCCGCTGATGCTGGCGTTGCCGTGACAAATACGCCCGGCGCTGTGACCGATGCGACGGCCGATATCGCGCTGACGCTGATGTTGATGGTCACCCGCCGCGCCAGCGAAGGCGAGCGCATGGTGCGCGCTGGCAAATGGGATGGGTGGCATCCCACGCAGATGCTAGGGCTGCATATGTCGGGCAAAACCGTTGGCATCGTTGGTATGGGCCGCATTGGGCAGGCAATCGCGAAGCGGTGCCACTTTGGCTTTGATATGAAAGTTGTTTTCTACAATCGCTCTTCCAAGGATGTCGGCGCACACGCCACGCAACTGCCTGATTTGCGCGCTGTGATGGAGGCCTCTGACGTCGTTGTCACCGCTGTGCCCGGCGGGGCCGCGACGCGTCATATCATTGACAGTGCCGCACTGGCCGCGATGAAGCCGACGGCCTTTCTGGTCAACATCGCGCGGGGTGATGTCGTGGACGAGGCAGCTTTGATCGCAGCCTTGCAGACGGGTGTGATCGCCGGGGCGGGACTGGACGTCTACGAGAACGAGCCGCGTGTGCCCGACGCGCTGAAAGCATTGGAAAACACGGTGTTGTTGCCGCATCTGGGCACAGCCGCTTTGGAAGTGCGCGAAGCGATGGGGCTGATGGCGGTCGATAATCTGCGGGCGCATTTCGCTGGAAAGCCATTGCCAAACGCGGTCTAGGTGCTGCCTGTCGCCTCACGCCAATGCCGGCGGCACAGGCTGACATAGCGCTCATTCCCACCGATTTGCACTTGTGCACCATCGGTCAGGACCTGGCCCTGATCGTCTTGGCGCACCACCATGGTGGCCTTTTTTCCGCAATGACAAATCGTGCGCACTTCGCGCATTTCATCCGCATGGGCCAGCAGCGCAGCCGAGCCCGGAAACAGGGCGCCCTGAAAGTCGACGCGCAGGCCGTAGCACATCACAGGCACGCCCAGATCATCGACGGCGCGGGCCAATTGCCAGACCTGACCTGCACTTAAAAACTGCGCTTCATCAACGAAAACACATGCGCAGGGCGCACGATCAAGCCGGTGTTGGATCTTGCGGAAAAGATCGTCATCGGCGTTGAACGTATCGGCTGGAACACCGATCCCGATGCGCGAGGCGATCTTGCCTTCGCCTGCACGATTGTCGAACTGGGCCGTCAGCAAATAGGTCTGCATGCCGCGTTCAATATAGTTATGCGAGGCTTGAAGCAGGACCGTCGACTTGCCCGCATTCATGGTGGAATAATTGAAGTAAAGCTTTGCCATAAAGCTGCTTAGCCAAGGGTTCACGCCGCTTCAAGACGGGTCGCGCAGTGGGCTCCTCCAAGCTCGTAAGACGTCGGGTCGACGGGTGGTTGCCCACTGGGATGTCGATCCGGCTGCACCATCTAACAGGAGGAGCCCACCGCTGTTCCGACTTGCGTCGGTCCTTGGACCCCACATCCTAGGTGCGGTGGACCCAAACCAAGCCGATGCTGGGGACATCGGTACTGGTAATTGCCCCGTTCCGGGACGCTTTATAAATGACAAACTGTTGCCAACATATTAATGGGAAAGACATCGACAGTTTCCCCATAACGACGCAGCCTGTAGGAAAACGAATGGGTATTGGTAGTTATCTTAAAAAGCACACCGAGGCTTTGGTAAAAGATGTCGGTATTGAACCGGCATGTACTTTGACAGGCAAATCGAAGGCAACGCTGGGCCGGTATTATTCCGACAATCCCGAACATACGGACCGCTTTATGCCAATCGACGCTGTGGCCGCATTGGAAGAGGCCGCGCGCTACCCGCATGTGACCGGTGCCCTTGCCGAGTTGAAGGGGATCACATTGAGCTACGATCAGGATCGCAAGAACGCCGACAGTGGCGGCGTGAACTCAGATGTGGTCGCTTTGGCGCAGCGCTTTGCGATGCTGATGTCGGAATACAATCAATCCATTGAGGATGGCGTTATCACCGTGAACGAGGCCAAGCGTTTGTTGCGCGAGACATCCGCGCTGCAGCAGGTTTTGTTGGATATGAAATTACACCTTGAAGAAGAAGCGGGTTAGGGCTGTATAGCAGCCAATCCTTAACTTTGGGTTACCCGATCTTCTGCAAAATCACCGACCCGACGGAATACCCCGCGCCGAATGAACAGATCAGCCCGGTGTCTCCATCGGCCATGTCACTGGAATGTTTGGCAAAAGCGATGATCGAGCCTGCGGAGGACGTGTTGGCGTAATCCTGCAGGATATTGGGCTGTTCATCGGGAGCAGGTGTGCGCCCAAGAACCTTTTTGCCGATGAAATCATTCATCGTCTTGTTGGCTTGATGCAGCCAAAGCCGTTTGAGATCAGAGGCTTGCACATTTTCTTCGGCCATATGATCGGCGATGTGGCGGCTGACCATGGGCAGAACTTCTTTGAAGACCTTGCGCCCGTTTTGCATAAACTGCATGTCGCGGCGGTCTTGCATTTGCTGGTGAGAGCGGCGCAGGAAGCCGTTATTGTTGCGGATATTGTTGGAGAACGCGGTGGCGCAACGGGTTGATCTAATTGCAAAATGCGGGCCCGCGGCCTGATCGGCGCGTTCCAGCAGGACAGCCGTTGCAACATCGCCGAAGATGAAATGGCAATCCCGATCCCGCCATTCCAGATGGGCTGAACAAATCTCGGGATTGACGACTAAGGCGCTGTTAATGCTGCCGGATTTAATCATGTCGGCAGCGGCCTGAATGCCGAAGGTCGCAGAGGAGCAGGCGACGTTCATATCAAAGCCAAACCCTTGAATTCCAAGGAGTTCCTGGATCTCAATCGCGATGGCGGGGTAGGCGCGTTCGTGGTTGGAGGCCGCGCAAAGGACAGTGTCAACGTCAGCGGCGGTTTTACCTGCCATATCAAGGGCTTGCTGGCAGGCTTTGACGCCCATCTCGGCCATAAGCGAAGGCGCATCATCAGCGCGGGGCGCAAAAAGCGGGTGCATCGTTTCGGGGTCGAGGATGCCGTCTTTGTCGATCACGTGACGCTGTTCGATGCCCGACGCGGAGGTGATGAAATCAGAGGAGGAATGGGCTTTTGCCTCAAGCGCTCCAGATGCGATTTTATCCGCGTTTTCAGCGTTGTAGCGATCAACGTAAGCGTTGAAGGCGACGACAAGTTCGTCGTTTGTGATGACCTTCTCAGGCGTGAAAACGCCGCTTCCGGTGATGGCTGGCTGGTGCATGTCGGCCTCGTGCATAGGGTTGCGAGACAGGACCCGATGGGGTGCGAAAGGTCAAGCGGGACGCGGCGTACGGTTTGGATGCAGATTGGATATGTATCTGATGCAGATCGGGTGCGCACGGTTTGGCACATGCTTGTTAACGGTTTCTTGGCACCTTTATGCGACCCTGATCGGAGGCAAAGATGGGACGCGACCCGAAGGAGATGACCAAGGCAGAACGCGTGCAGGCCAGCTATATGGCGGATGCGCTGCACCGGATTGAGCGTGAGGTTCTGCGTGCGGTGACCGAGAATGAAGGTTTGCCGCAAAGCTGGCATGAGGTGGCGACGCAGCCATCCCCCGGCAAATGTCGCGTGACGATGTGCCTTGATGTTGATGTGGTGAAATTCTTCAAGGCGATGGGGCCGGGATATCAGACGAAGATCAACCTGCTGCTGCGCGCGTGGATGCATGGGCGGCTGGCGAAGGTCATCAAAGGCCCTGACGCGACGGATATCGTGCTGCGCCCGGCTGTTGTGGCGGAGCAGGCCAAGCGCGACATCCCATGGGGCGAGATGGCGGATGCGTTGGAGCAGATGAGGTTGATGCAAGAGCAAGAGGCCTATTGGGAGCGAAATGATGAGGCGCTTGTAGAGGCGGAGGGGCTTCATCCGGAGTTGCGAGAGAAGGCGCGGCAGCGGATTGAGGCGCGAAAGAAGGGACGGAAGATGTAGGGGGGCGGAAATTCACCCCGGCCTATCCTTTTTTCCTCATGCTTTTGAGCGGTGTTTTCGAGGATGTTCTGACATCAATGGCGCGCCCTGTCTTGATACCGCGCGGTTTTAGGCTTTGCGTGTTGGCGGGCTATGCCTCTTGCAACGCGACGACCCCAACCTCGCCTTCAACCCGTGCTTTCATGGCAAGCGCAGCCGCATGGCTGGCGGCGGCGGTGGTGAAGTAGGGGATCTTGTCCATCAGGGCGACGTTGCGGATATCACGGCTGTCGGCGATGGCCATGGCGCCCTCGGTCGTGTTCATCACAACGCTGATTTTGCCGTCTTTCAACTGGTCGACCACGTTGGGTTTGCCCTCGTAGACCTTTTTGACCACTTCGACCTCAAGGCCTTGATCGGACAACCATTTTGCGGTGCCGGAGGTGGCGATAAGGGCGTGGCCGAGCGCAGAGAGGGTCTGCGCGGCCTCAAGCATATCGGGGGTCTTGTCATCGTCGCGGATCGACAGGAAGACCTTGCCTTCGCCGTTTTGTGGTAGGTCGGAGCCGGCGCCCATTTGCGCCTTGAGGAAGGCGCGGTGGAAGTTGGCGTCGGAGCCCATGACCTCTCCGGTGGAGCGCATTTCGGGGCCGAGGATCGTATCGACGCCGGGGAAGCGGGCGAAGGGGAGGACGGCTTCTTTGACGGCGTATGTGTCGATCTCGGGGTCGACGAGGTCGAAGTTGCTGAGCGGCTCGCCTGCCATAACGCGGGCGGCGATGGTGGCGATGGGGCTGTTTACGGCTTTCGCCACGAAAGGGACCGTGCGGGAGGCGCGGGGGTTAACCTCGATCAGGTAAATCTCGCCGTCCTTGACGGCGTATTGGACGTTCATGAGGCCGACGACATTGAGGGCGAGGGCGAGCGCCTCGGTCTGGCGGCGCAGCTCGGTGATGATGTCGGCGGGCAGCGAGTAGGGGGGCAGGGAACAGGCGCTGTCACCGGAGTGGACGCCTGCTTCTTCGATATGCTGCATGATGCCTGCGACATGGAC
>CAKZXZ010000149.1 GCA_937883775.1 uncultured Paracoccaceae bacterium | reverse complement strand
CCTGCCCCACGCCGTGAAAATCTACAAAGCCGAACGCACCGCCTTCGGCCCCCAAGCCTTCACCTATTTCGCCCGTGAAACCGGCGCGATCGAGCATGCGCTGACGAACGATTACCTCTACCCGGTGCCGTTCCAGCTAAACGACATCTTCTATGACCCCCACGGCCGGGTCGAAGGGCATTTCACCGAAAACACCCTGTCCGTGCATCTTTATACCAACGGCACGAAACCGTGGTGGCGCAAGAATGTCCCGCTTGAGAATTCCTACGCCTGGCGCATGTGCCAGCAAACCGGCGTGAACCCCGCCGACGCGTTGGAATAAACCAATGGCCACCCCCCGCCTGACGCTCACCTACATCGTCGAGCCGCCGGAATACGACATTCTGGCCTGCTCCCTTCTGGCCTCCATCCGCACGCATTTTCCCAAAAGCGTCGCTTGTATTGGCTACGTCCCCGAACACCGGATGGACGAAGTGCATCCGTCCGTCTTCAAGGCGCATGAAATCATGGGCGGCGAAATCCGCCCCATGAAAACCGAAGGGATGTGGGACACCCCCTATCCCCACGGCAACAAGATCATCGCCGCGATGCAGCCGCGCGACAGCCAATATTCGGCCTTTGTCGACAGTGACGTGCTTTTTCTGCGCAAGAACGCTGTCGCCAATATCGCCAAAGCAGGCCATGTCAGCTGCTCTATGGCCGCCTCCATGGTCTGGGCTGAACAATCCATCTGGGATGACATCTACGGCGCTTTCGACATGCCGATCCCCGAAGAACGCATGCACCTGATGCGCCGCTCGGCAAAACCTGTGATCCCCTATTTCAGCGCCGGTTTCGTGATCTTCCCCGAAAACGGCGGCAAAGGCGGACGCTTTCCGGATGTCTGGTACGAAACCGCCCGCAAGATCGACACCATCGAAACGCTCGAAAAACGCCGCCCCTATCTCGATCAGATGAGCCTCCCTCTCGCCATCCAGCGCGCCGGGCTAAAATGGAACATCCTGCCCGAGGAACAGCACTATATCCTGGGCGGTCGCATCCGCGGCAAACCCCTGCCCGAGGACCGCGACATCTACACGATCCACTACCGCAAGCATGGTATCCTGCGCGAAGTCGGCCAGATGAAATACGCGCGACAGATGCTTTACGATCAGACCGGCCAGCAGTTTGTGCGCCGCTTGGCCGAGACGCCAGAGGACAACACGGCATGACCACCGACACCAAAGACGCCCCCAAATCCGATGCGGAATTGCGCGCTGAAAAGCTTATCAAACGGCAGCAGCGCAACATGCGCAAAGCCAATGCCGAAGGGTTTCTTTCTGGCATCTGCGCGATGCTGAAACCCGGTGATCTGGCGATGGATCTGGGTGCCAATATGGGGGAAATCACGACGATTCTGGCCGAAACCGGCGCAGATGTGATCGCGTTTGAACCAGACCCCTATGCGTTCGAAAAGCTGAAAAAACGCTTCCAGAACGCGCCCAATGTGACGCTTGTCAACGCGGCTGTGGGCGCTTCCGAAGGAACCGTGAAGCTGATGCGCGCCGAGAATTTTAATGAAAACCCCAAAGGCGCGTCGGTGAAATCGACGATCCTTGACGGGGGCCGCTCTATCGATGCGGGCAATTTCATCGAAGTTCCCCTGCTGGATTTCCTGACCATCGTCGACACCGAGGTGAAAAAGCGCGGTGAGATCGCTTTCGTGAAAATGGATATCGAGGGCGCCGAACTTGAGATCCTTGAAACCATGCATGCCCAAGACAAGTTTGGCCCGATCCGCAGCCTTGTAGCAGAAACGCACGAGCGCAAATTCCGCGATCTGCGCCCACGCTTCAAAGCCCTGCGCCAGGCAGTCGCCGACGCGTATCCGGCGCATAAAGTGAACCTGGAATGGATTTAAGCATATATGGGAATTAGCCTACTCCCTGGCCTCTTTCTGGCCCGTAACGCAGCACATGTGGCCGGCGCCAAGAACGGCGTGATCCTTGGGCGGCAAAAGCTGCATATGAACAACCGCGTGCTTGAGCGGTTTCTGGGCAATCTGAACGGCATGGGGTTTACCCTTGGGCGTGAAGACATCACCCAGAAAGACGGCTTCACCGAAAATCTGCTTCAGGCCCTGGGCTATCCCAAGATCGAGGCGATCGATTTTTCAGATATCGAAGATGCCGAACATATCCACGATTTGAACAAACCCGTCCCCGCGTCGCTGCGCGAACGGTTCGATCTTGTGATCGATGGCGGCACGACCGAGCATGTTTTTCATATCGGTCAGGCCTTAGACAGTTGCCACGCCATGCTGAAACCCGGCGGCATCATGATGTCTTTCGTGGCGGCCACTGGTTGGTTCGGCCACGGCTTCTTTCAAACGGGGCCTGACGTACCGTGGCGCTATTGGCACCATGCGCGCGGCTATGACATGCTCGAGGTGAGCCTGATTAACCGCAAAAAACCCCGCAATGTCATCAAGATCGAAGACCCGACCGGCAAGCCGCGCGGTGGCGAGCTGATCGTGGATGGCCCGCACATGCTGTTTTATTGCTGCCGCAAACCGTTGAAAGCCCCGAAGTACCGCTTTCCGGTCCAAGGCCATTACGTCGATTACTAAAGCAGCCGGCGCCGCTCAAGATGCGCAGTGACCTGCTGTGCCGTGGGTTCTGCACTGCTGCCCGCCAGATGCAGATGCCAATATAACTGCGCCTCTTTTGGATCGCGCATCGCCGCTGCGAACTGCGCTTTGTGCCAGTCGCGCCCCTTCTTTTCCAGATCGGCAACCCCGTCGATATCCCGAAGCTGGGCTAGCTGATCCTGGGTCTGGTCAAGCGCATGCAAAATACTCTCGTCATGCTCGGAATTGAAATTCCGCTCGACCCAATAAGCCAGCCCGATATCGCGCCCTGTCCGGTTTGGTAGCCCGCGTTGGCGCTTGGTCATGAACTCCTCGCCCGACCGGACGGAATAGTGGTTCAACTGCACCAGACCGCTTCCATGTTGCGTCCCCCACAGATTGATACGCCCCTCATCCGCCGCAAACGCATCGGGCAAAGACGCACCGCTGCCGTTCACCCAATTGGGCACGGCCCCCTTCTTTTGTCGGGGCCGGTGGACCCCGGCTTTCTGGAAACTGTCCGCGCGGTGCAGGCTTTTGAAAAACCACGTCAAAGGCAGGGCACAGGTCTCGGATGCAGCTTCCGTAAACCGCTCAATCGTCAGGCCTTCGCCCGTCTCCATCCGGTCCGAATTGCCGAACAACCGCCAGCGCAGTGCAAGCGCATCCGTGTCCTTGGGCAAAGCCGCGATCAGATCATCGAAAGACGCAAGCGGTGCGCGAAGGTTCACAAACTCATCGCAATCCAGATGCAGGACCCAGTCAGCGTCAATCAACCCCTCTGCCGCTTTTAGCGCCCGCCATTGCGGAGGCTTGTCGCCCTCGGGCGTGCGCACATGGCGCAGGGTCCCGGCCGCGTCCAATGCATCCAGCAAGGTATCCGAGCCATCTTCGCAATCGTTCGAAAAGATCAGAAAATCCGCCCCCATGGCGCGGTGATGCGCGATCCATTCCAGCAGATGAGGTGCCTCATTGCGCACCGACGTCAAAATCAAAACCGTCATGGCCCAACCTTGCCCGCGACACGCCTCGAACGCCACCGAATTGTGCGCCGGCGCAAAGAGGCGTATCACCAGTATATGCCCGCGCTATGCCAAGATTGCCTGACCCAGTTCGAGGACGCAAAACGCTGCCCGTCCTGCAATTCGCCGCGCGTGCGCAGCCACCCTGAGCTCTTTGATCTGACCATCGCCCACATGGATTGCGACGCGTTCTACGC
>CAKZXZ010000148.1 GCA_937883775.1 uncultured Paracoccaceae bacterium | reverse complement strand
TTACTAACCCGTCCGCCGCTCACCCGAAGGTGCGCTCGACTTGCATGTGTTAGGCGTGCCGCCAGCGTTCGTTCTGAGCCAGGATCAAACTCTCAAGTTGAAATGATCTTACGATCATATCCTTGACGTTCGAACCTCTGCACATCGATTGGTTGTTCAAACCAATCAGTCATCTGTTTGTTGTGCTTCAGGTTTCATAAGAAACCGGAAACCGTTCAAACAGTGAAGCTGACCTTCCATGATCGAGCCGAAACCCTAGGAAGTCGATATGCAGTTGTTTGTTCATCGAATGAACCAAACCGCCCACATATCTCTTCAGAAACCATCGATTTCAAATAGCGTAGAGACAAAAATGACAGTGTGCGCCCTAACTTGTTCGGCGCGCCCCGCCTGTAGTATCTCTGTTTTTAGTCTTGCGTCTCGTTGCCGTGTGGCCCGTCTGGCGCCCCGTTGGTGCATCTCTGCGCCGCCGGTGAGGGGGGTTCTACGGTTACTGCCCGATACCCGCAACCCCTTTTTTACACAAACGTCGTATTTTTTCTGATTTTCTTTAAAGTCATTTATTATCAGCTATTTAGATGTCGATTTTCTTTCGGCGATACCGCAAACATCGCCGCCGCCAAAGGCATTAGGTAAGCATTTACCACGTCCCACCCCCTACATATGGGGTTATCCACAGACCTATCCCCAAGACAGCGCAGACTCACTGCCAAATCACCCTGTGAATCGCCCGTTCGAGTCGCCTGAATCGCACCTAACCCGTGCGATTCACTAAAATCCGACTCGCGATTTCCCGAAGATCACCCGTTTTGGGGCACCGGACGCCGATTCCACTTTACGCGAAGTGCCACCAAACCAAGCGCAGCTGCCAAATAAAGCAGCGGTTCCAGCTGAAACCCCTTGGACAGCATCACGAAATGCACTGCGCCCAGGATGACTGCCCCATAAGTGAGCTGATGCAGCCTTCTCCAGGTGACTGCGCCAAGCTTGCGCACTGACCAATTGTTCGACGTCAGCGCCAAGGGCAGCATCACCAAGAAACCCACCATGCCGATGGTAATATAAGGACGCTTATAAATGTCCTTAATGATCTCGCTTAGGATCTGCACGTCGAGCACCAGCCAAACCAGCAAATGGAACGCCACATATAGAAAAGACAGAACACCAATCGCCCGCCGGAATTTCAGTAGATTCAGCCCGGCATATTTGCGCAGCGGCGTGATCGCCAAACCGCCAACGAGAAGCTGAAGCGCGATGAGGCCGTATTCATGTTCCAGCACCTTCACCGGCTCTGGCCCCAGCTGGTTCGTTGCCCCCAGATAGAAAAGCCACCCAGCCGGGATCAGTCCCACTATATATATAGGCCACGCTGGAAGCCGCCGGGCGGCTCCGTTTATGGTATCAGTCAGGATCAAATGAACTTCGTCAGGTCCATGCCCTCGTAGAGCGATGCGACCTCGTCCTCATACCCGTTGAACATCAGCGTCGGCTGGCGACGCGCAAAAAGGCCCCCACCGATCACGCGTTCAGTGGCTTGCGACCAACGCGGGTGATCCACCTCAGGGTTCACATTACTATAGAAACCATATTCGCGCGGGTTGGCCTGGTTCCAGCTCGCGAAGGGCTCCTCATCCGTCAAAGTGATCCGCACAATCGACTTGATCGACTTGAAGCCATACTTCCATGGAACCACCAAACGAATAGGCGCGCCGTTTTGGTTGGGCATGGGTTTGCCGTAAAGACCCGTCGCCATCATCGTCAGCGGGTGCATCGCCTCGTCCAAACGCAGCCCTTCGCGGTAAGGCCAATCCAGAACGGGGAACGCCACGCCGCGCATCTCGTCGGGGCGGTAGGCCGTTTCGAACGCCACGTATTTGGCACCGGACTGCACGCCGACCTTTTCCAGCAGATCGGCCAGCTCGAACCCGTTCCACGGCACAACCATCGACCACGCCTCGACACAACGGAACCGGTAGATGCGTTCCTCGACTGCCATGCCGTCCATCACCTGCTCAAACGAATAGGTGCCGGGATTGTCGACCATACCGTCGATCTCAATCGACCAAGGCTGCGTTGTTAGCGCGCCGGCATAGCGTGCCGGATCATCCTTACCGGTGCCGAACTCATAGAAATTGCAATAGTTGGTGATGTCTTCAAAGCTGTTCGGGACAAGCTCTTCAGCCATGGCGGGGCTGGCAATCGTTCCCGCCACGCCAGCGGCGGCGGCCCCAGCGATCAACTGACGGCGGTTCAGGAACACCGCTTCGGGCGTCACATCATTATACGTAAGATCGTTTTTCCAGCGTCCAGCCATCGGGTCCGTTCCTCTGTTTTGCTCACTCATAGATAAGAGTGTGTCAAAACCAAGCCAAACCAACTGTCCTCACGAAGCTGTGGTCGCACTGTAACTTGGATAAATCTCGTTCATCGGGACGGAGCGGCCATTGGGTTGCACCAGCCTCACATGGCGACGCCGCATCAGGCGCGGTTCAGCCACGCCGACGGAATGAGCGATCGTCTCAACCTCTTTGGTGATCTCGCGGGCATAGCGGGCGACGCGCTTGTACTTCTCTTCAACCACGAGACCCTTCTGGAAACGCGGATCATGCGTGGTGATGCCTGTGGGACAGGTATTCTTGTTGCACTTCAAAGCCTGAATGCAGCCCAGCGCGAACATGAACCCGCGGGCAGATGTGACGAAATCGGCCCCTGCCGCCATCGCCCACGCAATATCGCCGGGGTTCACCAACTTGCCGGACGCCACAAGGCGAATGCGCTCTTTCAATCCGAACTCATCACGCAAATTCGCAACCAAAGGCAGCCCTTCGCGGATCGGCATGCCCACCAAATCGATCAATGGCATGGGGGCAGCCCCCGTACCACCCTCGCCGCCATCCAGCGTAATAAAGTCCGGCGCGCTTTCATCCCCCCGTGCCTTGATCGCCATAAAGAAGTCGCGGAACGGCTCTTCAGCGCCGACGACCGTCTTTATACCAACCGGCTTACCCGTGACCTCCCGCACATGGGCAATGAAATCGAGCAGATCTTCCCAGTCGTCCACCTCCGCATGACGGTTCGGAGAGATGCTATCCTCGCCCTCTTTGATCCCGCGAATAGCTGCAATCTCAGGCGTGATCTTCTCGCCGGGCAGAATACCCCCTTTGCCGGGCTTCGCCCCTTGCGCCAGTTTGACCTCGAACATCCGCACCTGATGATGCGCCGCAACCTCGCGCAGCTTGGCATCGTCAAGGGCGCCCCCGGCATCCCGCACACCATACTTCGCGGTCCCAATCTGGAAAACGATGTCGCACCCACCTTCCAGATGAAACGGAGACAAACCGCCCTCGCCCGTATTCATCCAGACACCCGCCTCCTTGCAGCCCCGGCTCAACGCCTGAACAGCGGGTTTAGAAATGGCACCGTAAGACATGCCCGACAGGTTAAAGATCGACGTCGCCGTGTAAGGCACCCGTGTACCCCCACCGATCACCACCGGCTCGGTCGAGGCAAACTGGTTATCCAACGGCGGGAAAGCCGCATTCACGAACAACGGTGTGCCCACAACGCTCAGGTTGCGCGTCGATCCGAATGCCACCGTATTCCCATGCCCTTCGCCCGCGCGCTTGACCCATTCGCGCTGCGCGCGGTTGAACGGCAATTCCTCGCGGTCCATGGCAAAGAAGTACTGGCGGAAGAATTCACCCAACGTGCTGAACAATCCGCGAAATCGCCCCAACACCGGATAGTTGCGCCGGATCGCATCGCCGGTTTGCGTGCTATCGACAACGAAAAACACCAGTGCCAGCAAAGCGATAACACCGATGACACCAACAAAGGCCACGGCCAAAGCTTCCAGAATGTATCCTGCCCAACTCATCATGGCGTGGTCCTCCCTAGCTGTCTGGGACCTTGCGTGAGCCACCCTGCAATCACAAGCAGGGTCACATCCGCTCAACACTTTTTTACTGGAAAGCAAAAGAACGCGTGGCTTAGGCAGGATCGTCGCGATGGCAAGCCCTCGCTTTTCGCCCATGGCAAACTTCTGCGTATTTTCTTACCAGCGACTGTCTCTATCTGCCCTCAAGTCAGCGCGGGATGTCCCCGTGCCTTTCTTTGGGAGAATAATCTAATGATCCGCAGAACTTTTGTTGCACTCGCGACCGCCACTTTGATTGCCGCACCCGCATGGGCCGGTTCCATGAAGAAAGACATCGTGGACACAGCTGTTGAAGCTGGTTCGTTCTCGACCCTCGTGGCAGCCGTGCAGGCCGCTGATCTGGTTGACACGTTGAAAGGCGAAGGCCCGTTCACAGTGTTCGCACCCACCGATGAGGCGTTTGCAGCTCTGCCCGAGGGCACAGTTGAATCGCTCCTCCTGCCCGAAAACAAAGAGCAGTTGGCCGCGATCCTGACGTATCACGTTGTGCCCGGCAAAGTGATGTCGACCGATCTGTCCAACGGCATGGAAGCAGCGA
The DNA here is from genome assembly GCA_937883775.1 of uncultured Paracoccaceae bacterium. Classification (GTDB taxonomy): domain Bacteria; phylum Pseudomonadota; class Alphaproteobacteria; order Rhodobacterales; family Rhodobacteraceae; genus JAHTBL01. The sequence continues at coordinate 11,408 of CAKZXZ010000148.1, read as the reverse complement.
CCGCCCAAGGCAGCAACGTCACGATCATGACCGAAGGCGGCGTGAAGGTGAATGAGGCATCCGTGACAACGGCAGACATCGAAACATCGAACGGTGTTATCCACGTCATCGACTCTGTGATCCTGCCGCCAGAAAGCTAAGTTTCTGACGACAGTCAAATGACAAGGGCCCCGAAGCGATGCGCTCCGGGGCCTTTTTTCTTTTGTCCGTAAATACCGCGGGGGTCTGGGGGCTGGCCCCCAGCCTGCCCCCTTTAGGTGATAAACAAACGCCGTTAATGCACCACCGCGTCCTCAGGCGGCTGACGGTTGCTCGACGCAACACGGTCTCCAATCAGCAAACCATCCGCACCCGCTGACACCGCAAGTGTGTCGCCATCCTTTAAATCCCCTGAAAGGATCATCTCGGCCAACGGATCCTGCAAAGCGCGTTGGATGACCCGCTTCAAAGGCCGCGCGCCAAAGACCGGGTCGTAACCCTCGTCGGCCAACCACGCCCGCGCGCTGTCTTCCAGCTCAAGCGTGATCTTGCGACCCGCCAGACGCTTGTCGAGCAAACCAAGCTGGATATCGACGATCCCCGCCATATCCCCGCGCGCCAGACGATCAAAGATGATCGTTTCATCCAGACGGTTCAGGAATTCAGGCCGGAAATGAGCGCGCACAGCGTCCATCACGTCGCGCCGTGCATCGCTGGGATCCGCGCCATCCGGCAACTGGCTCAACGATTGCGCTCCAAGGTTCGAGGTCAGCACGATCAGCGTCTGTTTGAAGTCCACCGTACGGCCCTGACCATCGGTCAGCACACCGTCATCAAGGACCTGCAACAGCACGTTGAAGACATCCGGATGCGCCTTTTCGACCTCATCAAACAGCACCACCTGATAGGGGCGCCGACGCACGGCTTCAGTCAGCACACCGCCTTCATCATAGCCCACATACCCCGGAGGCGCACCGATCAGACGGGCGACCGCATGCTTCTCCATGAACTCCGACATATCAATACGCACCATTGCACTGTCATCATCGAACAGAAACTCGGCCACAGCCTTTGTCAGCTCGGTTTTACCCACGCCAGTCGGCCCAAGGAACAGGAACGATCCAAGTGGACGGTTTTCGTCATTCAACCCCGCGCGCGCACGACGTACAGCGTTCGCAACAGCCCTGACGGCTTGCGTCTGACCGATCACACGGCGACCAATTTCGTCTTCCATGCGCAGCAGCTTGTCGCGCTCGCCCTCAAGCATCTTGGCAGTCGGGATACCCGTCCACCGCTCAACGACGCTGGCGATCTGCTCAGGCCGCACGGCTTCTTCGACCATGACCTCATCGCCCTGCTCTTCGGCAGCGCCCAGCTTTTTCTCAAGCTCGGGGATCACACCGTAAGACAGCTCACCGGCCTTGGCCAGATTGCCCTCACGCTTGGCGATGTCCAGCTCGGCGCGCGCACGGTCCAGCTGCTCTTTCAGGTCACGGGCCGATGCAAGCTTATCCCGCTCGGACTGCCACTGGGCCGTCATTTCAGACGAACGATCCTGGAGGTCCGCAAGGTCTTTCTCCAACGTCGCAAGACGATCTTTGGACGCCGCATCATCCTCAAGCCGCAAGGCCTCCGCTTCGATCTGCTTTTGCAGGATCTCACGGTCCAGCGCGTCAAGCTCTTCGGGTTTGCTGTCCACTTCCATCCGCAAACGCGACGCGGCCTCGTCCACAAGGTCGATGGCTTTATCCGGAAGGAAGCGATCCGTGATATAGCGGTGGCTCAAAGTAGACGCCGCAACCAAAGCACTGTCCGAAATCCGAACACCGTGGTGCAGCTCGTACTTCTCTTTAATGCCCCGCAGGATCGAGATCGTGTCTTCGACTGTCGGTTCTTCAACTAAAACAGGCTGGAAGCGCCGCGCCAACGCCGCGTCCTTCTCGACATATTTGCGGTACTCGTTCAGCGTCGTGGCTCCGACACAATGCAACTCGCCCCGGGCAAGCGCTGGCTTCAACAGGTTCGACGCATCCATAGCCCCATCGGTTTTGCCCGCGCCGACAAGCGTGTGCATCTCGTCGATGAACAGGATGATCTCACCCGCTGCAGCCGTCACCTCCGACAAGATCGCTTTCAAACGCTCCTCGAACTCACCGCGATATTTCGCACCGGCAATCAGCGCGCCCATATCCAAAGCCATAAGACGTTTGTTGCGCAAGCTTTCCGGCACATCGCCGTTCACGATGCGCAGCGCCAGACCTTCGGCAATCGCGGTCTTACCCACGCCCGGCTCCCCAATAAGAACAGGGTTGTTCTTGGTACGGCGGCTCAGCACCTGCATCGTGCGACGGATTTCCTCGTCGCGCCCGATGATCGGGTCAATGCGGCCTTCCTCGGCCCGCGCGGTCAAATCCTGCGCGTATTTCTTCAGCGCGTCATAGCCTTCCTCGGCCGATGCTGAATCCGCCGTACGGCCCTTACGAATATCGTTGATCGCCTCATTCAAAGACTGCGCCGAAACGGCTCCCGCTTCCAGCGCTTCCCGTGCTTTGGATTTCACCAAAGCCAGCGCCATCAAGACACGTTCCACAGGCACGAAACTGTCGCCGGCCTTCTTTGCGATCTTTTCGGCTTCTGCCAGCACTTTGGCGGTGCTTTGATCCAGATAGGTCTGGCCAGCATCCCCCGTCACCTTGGGCATCTTGCCCAGCGCAACATCCACGGCTTCAACCACACGCTCGGGCGCCCCGCCTGCGCGTTTAATCAGGTTGCTCGCAAGCCCCTGATCGTCATCCATCAATGCTTTCAACAGGTGTTCGGGCGTCATCCGCTGATGACTGTCCCGCATCGCGATCGTCTGGGCGGCCTGAATAAAGCCGCGCGACCGCTCAGTGAACTTGTCCAAGTTCATAAGCTCTCTCCTTTTACAAGCGTCCCGGATCTGGCGCACCCGACTTTGCGGCATACCCCAATAAGGACCTCGAAAGACAAATGGGAGGTAAAACGCTTCCGTTCAAGACGCCCCCTCACGGCAGGGGAACAAAACTGTGATTTCCCCGTTAAATCCATACGTTCCGCCCCCACGTATACCAAAGGCAAACAAATAAAAGAGGTGCTAAGATGAGCAGTCACCGCACAGAAATTACCGACCTGACCTACAATGCCGCTGAGGCCGCGTTCGAAGCGGTCGTCACAATTCACGACGGCCCAAACACCGCGCACTACGCCGCCAGCCTGAAAGCCCCGCTGAATGCGGCGTTTGAGACGATCAGCGCCGGCATGATCGCCCGCGCGTTGAAACAACATGGGTCGGCCCGACCCGGCCTACGCGCGCGATTGATGTCAGACCGCGAAACGCTTCCCCTGTCCGCTGCGCATCTGGCGCCGCTCAAACAATTGCTTGACGGTCTCTTCGCAAAAGCCGCCTGATCCGGCTTGCGAAACGGGTGAGTTTACGGTCATAGGAGGGCAACCACCCAGGAGCCTGCCCATGTCCGATGACCGCCTCATTGTTGCTCTCGACGTCCCAAATGCGCTTGACGGTCTGCAACTGGCAGAAACCCTTGGCGACACGGTCTCGTTCTACAAGATCGGGCTGGGCATGCTCACGACAGGCGGGCTCGCGCTGGCAAATGAGCTCAAGCAAGATCACGGCAAGCGCATTTTCCTCGATATGAAGCTCTTTGATATCGGCGCCACGGTTGAAGCTGCCGTGCGCGGGCTTGCGCAGTTTGATCTGGATTTTCTGACAGTCCACGGCGATCCGCATGTGGTGCGCGCAGCCCAGATTGGCAAAGGCGGCAAAGAGATGAAGATCCTTGCCGTGACAATCCTGACATCGCTCGACCGCGACGACCTGAACGCCAGCTGTCTGAAACCCGGCGATGTTCAGGATCTGGTGCTTGAGCGGGCTGCCAACGCGCTGTCTGCCGGAGCGGACGGCGTCATCGCCTCCCCTCAAGAAGCGGCCCTCATCCGCGCGCTGCCAGAAGCTGCAGGCAAGCTGATCGTAACACCGGGCGTGCGCCCTGCAGGTGCTGCGCTTGGCGATCAAAAGCGTGTCGCAACCCCTGCGCAAGCCATTCTGGACGGCGCCGATCATATCGTGGTGGGGCGGCCGATCTGGCAAGCAACCAGCCCCATAGCCGCAGCCAAAGCCGTTCTGGCAGAGCTGGCCTAGCGCGAAGCCGTGAAAGTTCCGTCAAAGCGCGCCGTTTCCCAAAACGCGCCCTTCGTTCAGGCCACTCTTCTCCCGTATTACTAACGTCATCGGCACATTTCGCCGGTGACAAGATACGGTTTTTTAGACCAAGCCCTTTTCAAACTTGCCTCTTAAGGGGCGACGATATGCTTTTGTATTTGACGTTTGCATTTTTGACATTTGCGGGACCTCTGGCGTTTTCTCCCGGCCCATTGAACGTGATCTCCCTCATGTTCGGGGTCTCCCGCAACACCTCCCGCGCGGCACCGTTCATTGTTGGCGGTGCCGCCGGGTTCGGTGGTGTCTGGCTGGTTGCCGCTGCCCTGACCGACGCGTTGGCCCGTGTTCAACCGGCTATGTTCGGCTTCATCAAGTATCTGGCAATGTTGTATTTTTTGTGGCTCGCATACAGAATAATCCAAACCGATCTGCCGTCGGTTGGCGGCGGCACAGAAAAGCAACCCAAAGCGATGGCAGGTGCCGTCCTGGCCATCCTGAACCCGCAGTCATGGGTCAGCGGGATGCTTGCTGCGGGCTTGTTTCTTAGCCAACCCGCTTCGCTGTGGGCCTGCATCCTGTTCGGGTTAAGCTATAGCCTTATCGTGCTTGCCGGCGCGACAGCTTGGCTGATGATCGGCGCCGCCTTTCAAAAGGCGCTTTTTCAGCCTGCTGTTTTCCGATTGTTTCGCTATTCAAGCGCGGGGCTTTTGGTGATCCTGGGCGCACGGATCATGTGACCGCGCGCACAAGGCGCGGTTTCTTCACGCAGTGGTAATACACACCCTGTGCTGCTTGCATTGGAGACCGCGATGAACACCGCAAAAGAGAAGAACCAATTGGTGCTGTCCTTCCTGACCGTGCGCCGTGCGCTTGGTCTTTTGGGGCTGGCGTTACCCTTGCTGCTGATCGGCTTCGGGGTGCTGTTCAGTGACGGTATCGAAGACTCCGTCAGCGCATTTTACTATACAAGCATGGGCGACATCTTTGTCGGCATCCTATGCGCGATTGGCGTCTTTCTTTTCAGCTACAAAGGCTATCCACCCGAAAAAGACGAACGGATCACCGACCGTCGCGTCTCGCAGATTGCGGGGGTGGGTGCTATCGTGACGGCCGTGTTTCCAACACCGATTGACGATGTGCCAAGCTGCGATCCTGCCTGCCTTGTGACAGGCTTGCCCGCCTCGACCCTTCATTTTGCAGGAGCAGGCGTCTTCTTTGCTGCCATGGCGGTCTTTTGCCTTGTGCTTTTCACCCGCACTGCGCCCGGCACACAGCCGGATGCCGAAAAGCGGCGCGACAACAGGATCTACCGTGGGTGCGGCATCACCATCCTGGCGATGCTTGCCGCGCTGATTGCCTTCTTCCTGCTGGTCGAAGATGGCTCTGAACTGCAACTGCAGCTCAACGCGATCAACCTTGTTTTCTGGCTGGAGACGATTGCTATTATAGCCTTTGCGATCGCCTGGCTGGTCAAGGGTGAAACGCTGCGCGCGCTTTTTGGGATCAGCCCTGATTGATATCCGTGTCGAAGGTTTTCACCTGACCGGTTTTCAAAGCAAAGACCTTGCGCAGCACCAGCCACGCCACAAGCGACACCGACGCAAAGATAACGACAGCCATCGGGACGGTTCCGCCCACAAAGGCAGGACCGCCAATCAAAAGCAGCACCGCAACAACGCCTGCGCCAATTGCAAAGCCAAGCAAGACAAAGGCTGGCGCGATGATCTCAAGAATGCCCATCACGAGGGCGGCAACCGCCCAGGTCCACCATTCAAATACCAGATCCATTAGCCTCGTCCTTTCAACATATTGAACGCATTACCAAAGGCTTCAAGCGCGTTGGCGGGCACCACAATCGTACTGGACCCCTGACTGGCGCCCAACATATTCAGCGATTCCACCTGTTTCAGCGCCACCTGATACTGCGCCGCTTCAAGGCCGTTCTCTGCAATCGCGGCAGCGACCACCTGGGTCGCATAAGCCTCGGCCTCGGCCTCGATCCGGCGGGCTTTCGCGGTTTGCTCGGCTGCGTACAACTCAGCATCCGCAGCCAGCTCGACCGAGCGTTTGTTACCTTCGGCCTTTGTGACCTCGGCACGACGTGCACGTTCAGCGTTCAGCTGCTGCATCATGGCGTCGCGTGTCGCCTGATCGAGGTTCACATCAAGAATTTCCGCACGGGTCACTTCGATGCCCCAGTCATCAACGGCATCTTCAACAAGTGCCTTGATCTGGGTAATCAACTGCGATCGGTTCGATTGAACTTCGTCCAACTCCATCTTACCGATTTCGGCACGCACAATACCCGCAACCGTCGTGGCAATTGCGGCGTCAACGTCGCGGATCCGGTAAACCGTGCGCTCTGGCTCGGTGATGCGATAAAACACGCTTGTTTCGACCTGAACCAACACGTTGTCGACCGTGATTGCGTCTTGACTGGCGTTTGGCAGCTGACGCTCAAGGATCGAGATTTTATGGGCCACGCGGTCCAGAAACGGGACAATAAAGTTAATTCCCGGCCCAAGAACTGATTTCAGTCGGCCAAAGCGTTCCACCACAAACTGCTCGGATTGCGGCACAATCCGCACACCCAGCAGGATGCAGGTGATGATAAAGACGGCGAGAACCAGCAAAAACAGGTTCTCACCCAAAAAGTTTAGCAAAATCTGCTCGATATTCATTGGGGGGTCCCTCGAGGATTAACGATTGTTCCCTCCCATATAAGCCCATTTCAGGCGTTTTTAAGACGAAACCTGCCAGATTGAGAGGCAACTGTGCCCGCAAACGCCTCCAAAACACGGCCCGCAACGATGTCTGCGGTCACCGCGCTGAGCGTCCATCCAAGATGACCGTGGCCTGTATTGTAAAACACCCGATTTTGGCCAATACGCCCCAAACGCGGCATCATGTTGGGCATCATCGGACGCAAGCCAGCCCATGGCACAACACTTTCAGTGTTGATCTGTGGGAAATGCGTCTCGCACCATTGCGTCAACGGTTTGATCCGGTCGGCACGAATATCGCGGTTCTCACCATTGAACTCAGCCGTCCCGGCAATGCGAAAACGCCCCTTGCCCAGACGAGAAGTGACAATCTTGGCCTGGTCATCCAGCAAAGACACTGTCGGCGCCGCCGCCTGCGAGGTTGCGTCCTCAAGATTAACCGTGATCGAATAGCCTTTGACCGGATAGACGTTCACGCGGTCGCCCACCATACGCGCGAACTTGCGGCTACCAACCCCGGCACAGACAACGACACCATCAAACCGCTGCTGCACCGCGTCGGTGGTTATCGTGACAAGATCCTTTTCCGCTTTCAGGTCGCGCACCTCATGGCCCAGCGCGAAGGTCACGCCATTTGCCTCAAGCCAGCGGGCCAAACCAACCGTAAACTTGTGGATATCACCGGTGCTGTCGCTCTCGGTCCAAAAACCACCAATGACATCACCGCGCAGCGTCGGCTCTTTTTCAAGCGTCTCCGCAGCGCTCAGCTCACGCCGATCAAGCCCTCCTTCGGCCAGCATCTGCGTGACACGACGGGCATGCTGCAAATCCTTCTGGCTTTTATAAAAGTGCAGAATACCAGCAGGGGAGTGGTCAAAATCGACGCCGGCCTGTTCGGCCATGTCAAACATGATCCCGCGCGAGGCAACAGCCATCGCCGCCGTCTTGACCGTATTAGACCGATAGCGCGGGATAGCCGCCAGAAACTCTGCCATCCACGACGCCTTGTGCCAACCTGGCATCGGGTTCACCGATAAAGGCGCATCCGATTTCATCAACCATTTCAGCCCCTTGAAGACCGTGGACCAGGTGTTCCACACTTCCGCGTTTGAGGCAGACAACTGCCCGCCATTGGCAAAGCTCGTCTCCATGGCGGGGTACCGGTTGCGGTCAAAAACGGTGACGTCAAAGCCACGCTGCTGCAGTTGAAAAGCGGTGGTGACACCGGTGATACCGGCGCCAAGAATAGCGATATGGGTCATGTCTGTCTCTCAAGCCAACAGGCCATGCCCCCTCCGTCTGAAACCTGAGAGATTCACCCGTCGCAACACATGTCACGCAAGGCTTGCTCCTTCGGTGCGCCCCTTTCCGGGCGGCTCTTCGGAGTGTTGCAGCTTAACCGGTCCTTTTGCCTGAGAGTTTACCGGGGCGGTTGCTCCTTCGGCGGCGGGGATCGCTCTCTCCCGACCAAGCTGTTCACACCTAACTGATTGCAAAGAAGACGAGTCGTGGCAACTGAAATTCCCTCACAATGATTGTGAGCACAGATTGAACGGGACGCGTTATGGCGCGGCAGCCACACCTTCCCAAACCTCAATCACCTCTGGCGGAAACGCACTGATCTGTGTGTCCCCAAGCCAGTCGATCATCCGCGTCATCTCTGCCGTGAATTGAGGCCAGTCCGCCCCATAGCGCATGCGATGGTAATGCAGGATCTTCGGGCGCGCATTCGGCTCAAACGGGCGGCCCGAGATCGAGAAGTTATGCTCTGCCGGGATGACGTTATACCCGATACCAAACCGCGCCATGGTCAAAGGCAGCGTGATCTGATCCAGCCACGGGCGCTTTCCCCCGACAGCGCAATTCACATCAAAGTCGCGCGCGGTTTCGTACCAAAGCTCGGCAAAGTTGCGCCCGTCATAGCTGTCATGAAACGCAACAAGACCTGCGTTGAAATAGGGCAGAAACTCGCGCCGCTTGCGTCGGGTCAATCTGACCCGCTCGGTCGGCATGGGCAAATCGAAATGCGCGTATGCACGGTCCCAGCGATCCCCTGTCTTACCCCATGACGGGATACCTTCAGGCACAACAGACACCTTGCCGGGCGCCATGATCCCTTTGAAATCAATTGGCGCAACACAGACCATGTCCGTATCAAGAAAAACGTGGATATCCGCATCGCGCGGCTGGGTCGCTGCGAGGATCTTGTTGCCATGTGGATAAGGTTTCGCCCATGCGGTCTTTGGCACCTCAAAGGCGCGCAGATCGACGCGAAGGCTGGCATAAGCCGCACAAACAGCCTCCGATGGCATGTCGCCATCCGGGATATAGGCGATCAGATCAACCTTATCACCCAGATGCGCCCGCAAGCTGGAGGCCAGCAAAAGCCCCTGCGCTTGTAGCCCAACCCCTTGCACAACAAAGAAAATCGCCACTTTTGTCATTTCGGAGCTTTCCTGTATCCAGCCGCGACCAAAGGCGAGATTTGCAACCTTTCCGCATAGCCATGCCGCGCAAACACGGTCTCAAACGCTTTCAACTCGCCCACACGATCTGCCCAAAGCCGCCCCATCAACAAGACGATCTCGGGGCTACCGGCCGCTTCAAAAGCCGCCTGCAACATTGATGGATCAATCGAACTGTCACCAAGCGCAAGAATATCGACCTTCTGGGCGCTCAGTGCTTTGTCCAGCGGTGCATCACGGCGCAACTGCGCCCGGTCACTTTCGACAACGCCATTCTTGTCCCAAAGGCCCCGAATGAAATCGCGCAACGCGCTTGAACCTTCCTGCAAAATGACGGTCACGTCTGATCGCTCTTGCACCAGATGCGTGCCCAAAAATCCCGACGCGGCCCCAATATCCAGATACGTGCCTCCGGCGGGCATCCATTTCGGCACATTGCGCGCCAAAGGCCGCTCGAACTTGCCTTCCGAGATTTGGATCAGCGCGGGCGGCGTGAACAACCGTGGATCGGCGGGCAGTTGCACGGAATGGTTGGCAAACCACTCCAACGGCGGGGTCGCAGACATATCAACGGTGCCGCGCACGTAAACATCTGTGGGCAACAGGTCCTGCTGCTCTACCGGCTTTTTCTTCTGCTCTTTCGGCTTGGCAGTCGCCCGCTTTTCCACATCCGACATCAGTGCCGCGATCTTTTCCTTATCACGCGCTTTGGGCGGTTTGGCCTCGACCTGCGTGATCGGTACGGCACTGGCGGTCTTCAGATTGGCAACAAACGCGTCATACTCCGGCGTGCCTTTGAACGTATTCAGCTTGCCCTCTGCCATCTCCAAAGCGGCATGATGCAGCCGGTTCAACTCCGGGTCTGTCAACAACCCCTCGAAAATCTCCCGCCGCCGCTCGGAATAGCGCAGCATGCTGTCGTCACGCACCTCATTGCGGTCCTGAAGCGACCAATAGGCGTCGTTATACTTGTCTTTCTTGTTGTTCACGTTGCCACGGAACTTGCGCATCGCGTAGCTGTCGATGCCCTTGACCGCATAGTGGTTCATCTGCGCCCAGTCATATCCCACCGTCCGCACGATCGACCGCCAACCGCGAAACTTGAAGTAGTCCTCCATCGGGCGACCCGACCCGTTCAGCCACTTCACGCTATCGGGAAACGGCGTATCCAACACCTTGTTCTTCATCTTAGGCCGATGGATGCCCAGCTTCCACACATCCGGATCAAACTGAAACAGCGTCTTCACGCCCCAGCCCTTGTTCCACATCGGTGGGGCTGCATAAAGATACTGCTCCGTCACCGGATCACGCGACCAGTCATGCACGCCGCCCGACCCAAAGATGCGCCACGTGATGACCATCCCATTGCCGCCCTCGGCCTTGATCCCGTCGATCAGCCCATCCAGCGACCCATCGCCATGCTTGATGCATAAAAACTCGTCCGCATCAAAAACCAAAAGCCAGTCAGCGTCAGCCGTCAAAGGCTCGACCTGCGCGTATTTTAACGCCGAAGGCTGCGGCTTGATCCCCTCGGGGATATCGTTGCGGCGGTGATAGGCAAGGCCAAGTTCTTCCAGCCGGATCAGCATATCGTCGGTGCCGTCGCTGCAATCATTCGTGTAGACAAGCAGATCCGTGAACCCGACCGCCATGTGATGCGCGATCCATTCCAGCACAAACGGCCCTTCGTCCTTCATCATCGACACGGCCATGACTTTGCCATGCGGGCTCTCATGCTTCCGGGGAAGCTGCGGTTTGGACGCGACTGAGGGGCTCTGCTTGTTCATGTGCCCCCTTTGATGGCCTTCAAGTGCGCTTTGTGCAAGCACTCCAGCGTTCCAGACTTGTAGACAATGATTCACCCATACTTCATATTGTTGCGCAACGAATGACGACTGATGGCACAAATTCAACCATCGGCAGGTAAAGGGCAGAAAATATGACCACTCCACAGCGCCGTCCCGTCGCGTCCCTCTGGATCGGCGAAAAGCTTCAGTATCTCAACCAGATTTGCCTGCTCAGCCATGTGCAGGCAGGCCA
>CAKZXZ010000147.1 GCA_937883775.1 uncultured Paracoccaceae bacterium | reverse complement strand
GTAAACAGCATCGCGATGCCCACAAGGATCATCGCCTCGGGCGTGACCCCGCGCAGACGGGTGAAGGCGAAAAGTGCAAGCGACGCAAAAAGCGACAGCACAAAGGCGTTCACTGTGACCAGTAGCCCGCCAACATTCGGGATGACCGAGAACCCCAACACAATCGCCAAAGCCGCGCCAAAGGACGCCGCCGACGACAGGCCCAGCGTGAACGGATCGGCCAGTGGGTTGTTCAGGATCGTCTGCATCTCGGCGCCCGCCACGCCCAGCATGGCGCCCACGACGACGGCCATAAGGGCGACGGGCATGCGCAGGTCCCAGATGATGACCTCTTCCTTAACGGTGGCAACGGAGGGATCAACGATCACATGCAGCGTGCGCAGAAAGCTCAGATCGGCGGGGCCGGTGATGATGTCGATCAGAATGGTGGTGCAAAGGGCCAGCGCGGCCAGAAGCACAAGCAAAACGCGGCGGGCCGTGCGGCGGCGATACGCCCCGACAATCTCGCCCGCGCTAAGGGGGGTGGTTGTGTCAGCACTCATGAGAAAAGCGCCCGCAGCAGATCGCACCGCTACGGGCTTTTGCCTTTAGTTGCCAGCCGTGCCGACGCTTAGCCAGAACTGGCCCGAGTTTTCATAGGGCATGAACTTGGCGTGCATCCGGTCGAAGGTGTCTTGCGGATCGAGATCGGCAAAATCGTCTGGATAGAGCCATTTCGCGATCTGTTGCACGGCAATGAAGTGATAAGGCGAGTTGTAGAACTGGTGATAGATGGAGTGGTAATTTCCCTCTTTCACCGCCCGCAACTCGTCAAAGCCGGAGCGCGATGCGAGCGCTTTGATTTTCTCGGCATTCACTGCCGGATCGCCTTCATAGCCCAACAGGGTCGCCGTGACCTCTGGCTTGGCCTCGGCCCAATTGGCACCGGTGCCGATGATATGATCGGGGTCGGCTTCGATGATGCCTTCCAAAGAGACATCGACCGAATAGGCATTGGCCAGCGTTGAGCCGTAGTTCTTCCCGCCGGCCAGTTCGACAAAGCGGCCGTAATTGTAAGGCCCGAACGACCAGCAGCAGAAATCAGGCTGCCACCCGGCGGCATTCTCGATCACGACAAGCGGGTGCTCTTCTGCCGGGATCTGATCGATCACGTTGGTCACGCGGCGCATCTCGGCCATGTAGAAATCAACGAATTCCAGCGCGCCGTCCTCTTCGCCCAGCACGCGGCCAAGGGTCAGCAGAGACGGCACCGTGTTCTCAGTCGCGTTACGGCGGAAGTCGATAAAGACGACAGACACGCCTGCTTTATCAAGCTTGTCGATCAGTCCGGTTTCCTCGGCTTTGAAGAGGTTGCCGACATCCAGCAAGACCAGGTCGGCCTCGGCCTCAAGCACGGCTTCGATGCTGAAATCGCCCGCATAGGGGTTGCCGAAATTAATCATCCGGGCGGCGTCTTCGGGGAAGGCCGCTTCGAATTTGCGGAAGGCATCCGGATCGTACAAGATCAGATCGTCTTTCCACCCGACGATCTTTTCGAATGGATTGCCGTCAGTGATTGCGGCGATCGAATACATCATCCGGCCTTCGCCCAGAATGATCTTGTCTGGCATTTCGGGAAGAGTGACCTCGCGGCCAGCGATATCTGTGAGGGTCAGGGCTTCTGCATGAGCGTTAGGGGCTGCCGCGATTGTAATTGCGGTTGCTGCTATAGCACCGGCGAAGCCGCTGACGTTTTTCATGAACGTCATAGCGATCTCCTATTGGCTACGAGATCTGACCTACACTGAGCCGCTTTTATATCCAAGTGTTTTTATCAGGATATATGTGACAGCCCGCGCCTCAAGACACAAACCCGCAAACCCTACGCCGTGATTTCCTACTATTTAAGAGGTGGTTATAGCCAAGGACGCCAATGCGCTGCGCAAAGTATGATCGGCCTGCTGCAAGGTCTGGAACGCATCAAAGCGCGCATCGTGCAGATCAGCAATCGGGCCACGAGCCGGGCTGAAACGCGTCTTGATCGACGACATCGCAGCCATCGCATCTGTTAGCGTCGTATACTGCCCACCCGCGACGGCACCCAGCATTGCAGCGCCCAGCAAAACAGGCTCGGGCGAGTGCGTGGCCAGAACCGGGAAGCCGCTTGCATCTGCGATCAGCTGTTTGATCGTCGGGCTTTCACCGGCCCCGCCGCTTACCACAATGGCAGACGGGCAGACGCCATGTTCGGCTTGCACCTGCATGATTTGGCGCAAGCTGTAGCCGATGCCCAGAACGCCTGCGACATATGTCGCGACCAGATCATCAAGATCTTGCGCAAGCGTCAGCCCCGAGATCACGGCGGTTGCGTCCGGATCGGCGTACGGCGCGCGATTTCCATGAAAATCAGGCACGATTACACGCGGCCCAGCCAGCGTCACGGCTTGGCTGACCTCTGGCATCCGCCGCTCAACCTCGTTCAAGAGAGACGCCTGTAATGACAGCCCTGCAGCATCGGCCATCTCGCTCGCCTGATGGCGGGCAGGATGGATGGCGCACAGATGGGCGATCGCCTCGCCTGCTGCGGACTGGCCGCCTTCGGACAACCACAAATCCGGCACCATCGCTGAATAGTAAGGGCCCCAGACACCGGGCACCTTATGCGGCTTGGCCGAGGTTGCCATGGTGCAGGCCGATGTCCCGAAAACGTAAGCCATCGTCGTAGCCGGGTCTGCGCCCACAGTGCCAATGCCGCCAGCATGTGCGTCGATCAATCCCGCGCCCACCGGCGTTCCGGCACGCAGACCCATCTGCGCGGCGGCGGCGGCGGTCAGCCCGGCTGCCAGCGCCTGTCCGGGTGGCACGATCTGCTGACCTATGCGCTGGTATCCTTCCGCGGGGAGCTCTGACAGGCCAATCTGATCGAAGTAACTGTCGTCCCATCGATCCTCATGCGCCAGATATGTCCACTTGCAGGTCACCGTGCAGGCAGAACGGGTCAGCGCACCTGTTGCGGCCCATGTCAGAAAATCCGGCAGGTCAAAGAACTGACCAGCCGCTGCGAATGTCTCAGGTTTGTTTTCCTTGATCCAAAGCAGCTTGGGCGTTTGCATCTCGGGCGAAATTCGCCCACCGACATAATCAAGAACCGGATGGCCTTGGGCGTTGATGCGTTCGGCCTGCGGCGTCGCGCGGTGATCCATCCAGACGATCACATTGCGCTGCGGCTCTTGTGAGGCGCTGATGCAAAGCGGCGCCATTTGCTCGTCCAACACGACCATCGAACATGCCGCATCAAAGCCGATCCCCGCGATGTCGCCCGCGTCAATTCCCGCATCGGCAACTGCCGCACGCACGCTTGAACACACAGCTTGCCAGATATCGTCGGACGATTGTTCGGCGATGCCTCCCACCGCGCGCCACATCTGAATGTCGTGCTTTTGGCTGGCCAGAAGCGCACCACTTGCATCAAACACGCCGGCCCGCGCACTGCCCGTGCCCACGTCAATGCCGATGAACACGCTCATAAATCGACAGCATTTGGCAAAAGAACCAAATCGCGGATCGTCACATTGGCTGGACGGGTCAGCATGAAGACGACGCAGTCGGCGACCTCTTTGGGCTGCATCAGACTGCCTTCGGCAAGGGCCTGGTCCATCTTTGCCTTGGGCCAATCGTCCAGAAGCGCCGTTACGACAGGCCCGGGCAGCACAGCCCCCACCCGTACGTTATGCTTTGACATCTGCCGCCGCACCGTGTGGGTGAATGCCTGCACTGCGTGTTTTGAGGCGGTATAGATCGGCTCCCAGACCACTGGGATCACCCCCGCAACCGAGCTGGTGAGGATGACATCGCCTGACCCTTGCTTGGCCAGATGCGGCAACACAGCATGGATCGACCGAAAGGCGGCGTTGATGTTCAGGTTGAGCACGTGATCCCACGCGTCCGGGTCGCCTTCGACCGCATCACCGCCAATGTAAGCACCCGCATTTGCGTGAAACACATCAAGCCTGCCACATCTTTCAAGAATCTGCGGAAGCATCGTAGCGACGCTGTCTTTGTCGAGAAGATCCACAACGACAGGCACCGCATCAGGGCCAAGGCCCGCGCAGACCTTTTCAAGCGCTGCGGCGTCGCGGTCGACAAGCGCGACTTTGGCGCCGGCCTCAAGGCAGGCCTGCGCGCAGGCCAGCCCTATGCCAGACGCCGCTCCGGTGATCGCAACAACCTTGCCTGATAAATCGCTCATCCGCGGTCTCCCCCTGAGATCAATCCGTATTGTGCGGCCTTGCCGCGCAGAAACGGCAGGCCCTGCTCAATCACCTCTTCAGCACTGTCTGCCACAGGGCGCCAGACCGACAGCCCATGGGCAATCTCGGGCGGCATGTTGATAAAGCTCTCCATGGCGAGGCCGCCATGAAAGCCAATCGCCGCAAGTGTCGCAAAAATCTCGTCCCAGTCGCAGGTGCCGTGGCCTGGCGTGCCACGGTCTGACTCTGACAGATGGATGTAGCGCAAGTGATCGCGTCCAGCGAGGATGCCATTGCCGACGCCCTTTTCCTCGATGTTCATATGATAGGTGTCGAGGTGCAGAAACATGTTCTTGGCCCCGATCCGTTCGATCATGGCGACGCCTTGAGCGGCGGTGTTAATGAGATGGGTCTCGTAGCGGTTCACCGGCTCGATCCCGAAAGCCAAGCCATGCCGATGCGCGATTTTCGCAGCTGCCTCCAAGGCGCGGGCGACATTGTCCAGCTCGGCCTGCGTGGGTGGCAGACCGCTGCGTTCCCCGATCCCGCCGTAGGTCACCCCGCTCAGCGCTTCGGCCCCCAAAGCGGCGGCCTTTTCCAACGCAAGCCTTAGAAAATCGATGGCACCGTCAGGATTGCGCGATGCCCAGACAGCTTCAGGCAGGCCCAGCGAACACACAGCCGGAAGGGCAGCATCCTGCAACAAGCGCCGCCCCAATGCAGCATCGGTGGAGGCCGGATCAAGCAATGCGATTTCGATGAAATCCATCCCCGACTCCTTGGCAGCTGCAATCGCGCGCGCAGCGCCGTCTGCGTCCCACGACATCGTCCACATGCTGGTATGAACGCCAAACCCCCTCATATGCTTGAATACCCTCCTTCGATCATCAGGATGGCGCCGTTCACCAGATCAGAGGCAGGCGCGGCCAGATACAGCGCCATATCCGCAATCTCGACCGGCTCGCCGAACCGGCCCAAAGGTGTGCGCGCAATGAACGGGTCTTTCTTTTCGGGAGCCGACCAAAGCTCTTGGCCCATCTCGGTCAGGACGACGGTTGGACAGATCGCATTGACCTGCACGTTATGCGGCGCGGCCTCGGTCATGAGCGACTTGGTCAGCGCGTTCAGCCCGCCTTTCGACGTCGCATAGGCTGCGTGATCTTCAAGCGCGATGACACCGGTTTGAGACGAGATGTTGATGATCTTGCCTTGCTTGCGTTCCATCATGCCGGGCAGCAAGGTCTTGGACAGAATGAACGGCGCCGTTACATTCACAGCCATCGTGTGCTGCCAATCGGTAAGGTCATACTCTATGACGGGTCCTGTCACGGCAATCCCGGCAGAGTTCACCAGAATGTCGATCTGACCAAACGCGTCGAGCGCCTGACGGGCAATGTTTTCAGTTTGAACAGGATCGGCAAGATCACCCGTGATAGCTTTGAAACGGCGGCCTGTCGCGCTGATCCGCTGTCCCAAAGCATCCAGCCGTGCCGTGTCACGACCATGCCCGGCAATATCCGCGCCTGCATCGGCAAAGACCTCGGCGATGGCGGTGCCGATACCGGATGATGCGCCGGTGACAAGCGCGGTTTTGCCGGCAAGGCTGAAACGTGTCTCCCAGGCCATGATCTATTCCAGATTGGTGTGGTTGGCGCGCATGGCCGCGGGAGTGATGGCAAGCCGGTCCCGCAAATCAAGAACAAGCACTTCGAAGAAAAGGTACATCAGCGCCTCGTAAAGCGAGCCCATCGGCAGGATCGAGGTGGCCGCATCGCCTTGGTCGGCGGCCATTGTCTGGGCAGGCAGATGCACCGCGAGATCAGCAGCCTGCGGCACCGCGCCATCCGGTTCAGCCGTGATACAGATGACTTGCGCACCGCTGTTCTGTGCAACCTTCGCAAGAGCGGCCACCGTCGAAAACTGGCCCGGACCCGCGCTGACAACCAGCACATCGCCTGCCGCCACGGGCGGCGCAGTCATATCGCCGACCACATGGGCATCAAGGCCCAAATGATAAAGCCGCATCGCAAGCGCCTTCATCATCAGCCCCTCGCGCCCCACACCGTGGCAGACGATACGCCCCGCCTTGGCCAAGGCCATGGAGAGCGGCGCGATCTGTGCAAGCACATCCGCCGAGAGCCCCGGGCGCAGTTCTTCAAGCAGCTGATCGGCCAGCGTATCGAGATCCAAACTCATGCCTCCCCCAGCCTGATCTGGATTTTGACATCCGTGGGCCGCGCTTCGACCGCGCGATCAAAGGCGGCGACGCTGTCTTCGAAGGCAAAGGTTTCTGAAATAAGGGGTTTCAGGTCGACCTTGCCAGACCCCAAAAGCGCAATCGCGCGGTCATACATGTTGGCATAGCGAAAGACCGTCTCCATCCGCAGTTCCTTGGACTGTGCGAGGACGATATCAACAGGCACCGGATCGACCGGCATGCCTACCCAGACAACGCATCCCGCCGGGGCTGCTGCTTCGAGGGCTGTCTGGATCGACGCGGCGGCGCCAGCACATTCAAAGACCACATCCGCACCCCAACCATCGGTCGCATCGCGGAGCACTTGGCCCGGGTTGTCACGCGGGATCAGCACGGGTTCGATGTTATCGTATTGCGCTGCGACGGTCAGCTTATCTTCAACCAGATCCGAGATGTAGACCTTTGCACAACCGCCCGCCAAAGCCGCAAGCGCCACCATGATCCCAATAGGTCCGGCCCCCGTGACAAGTGCGACATCGCCCGGTTTGATCTGTACCTTGGCAGCAGCCTGCATTCCGATTGCAAACGGTTCGACCATCGCACCTTCGGCAAAGCTGACGTGATCGGGCAGCCTGAAGGTAAAAGCTGCGGGGTGTACGACCGAGGGCGTCAGGCAGCCATGCACCGGTGGCGTCGCCCAGAACTGCACGGATGGATCCACGTTGTAAACGCCAAGCTTGGCCGCTTTGGAGCGCGTGTTAGGGATGCCTGGCTCCATGCAGACACGATCGCCCACCGCGAGATGGGTCACATCGCGACCAACGTGGGTCACCGTACCTGCCGCCTCGTGCCCCAGAACCATCGGTGCATTGACGACGAAAGGTCCGATCTTGCCATGGGTGTAATAGTGCACGTCGCTGCCGCATACACCGACCGTATGGATCGCGATACGCACGTCTTCCGGCCCCAGATCGGCAGGTAAATCGATCTCGCGCAGGGACAGCTCGTTTGCCTTCTCTAGTACAAGTGCCTTGGCCATAGCCGTCCCCCTCTGTTTTGCTGATGTCATCGCGCTGCGCGCTCAAGCAGCGCGGTTGCCGTGTTTTCATCCGTGACCAACGTGTCCACGAACCCTCGTTTCAACGCAGCAGCGATGATCGGAACCTTATGCAGCCCGCCTGCCGCAAGAATGACATTGTCGATCCGCGCCATGTCATCCAGCGACATCCCGATGACACGCCGGTTCAGATCGTGGTCAATCAAATCACCATCCGCGTTCAAAATGTGACCGGTGATATCGCCTACGCCGCCCAGCGCCGTCAGGTCCTGCGGGTCGACATCGCCGGGCAACGCGTCGCGCACCAGAAGGGAGCTTTCCAGGTCGCCGGTCGCCAGCGCAATCGCCCCGCAGGAGCGGATTTTCTCGAGCATCGCCTTGATGACGTCTTGCTCGAGAAAAAGCGCCTGACTTTCTGCGCTGCCTGCATAAAGCGGCGCAGTGAAAAAGCTGTGTTCAGCGTTGCAAAGATCGGCAAGCCGCGTCGTGATTTCATAGCCATTCACGTCTGATCCGCGCGAGACACCGCCCATGATCGACACGACCTCGAGATCGGCGCGTTCCAGCGGCTGCATGTGCCGTGTCGCCAGGTTCAGCGTGTTGCCCCAGGACATGCCAAAGCGCGTCAGATCCTTGCGCTGCAGCAAGTCGCCCAGATGCGCCCCCAGACCGGCGCTGACCAAAGGCGTTACCGACGCGCCATCGGCGGGCGACGGCACAACGACGGCGCGCAACAGCCGGAACCGGCGTTCGAGCTGCCATTCCAGATCAGCGGCAGCAGCAAAAACGGAATCGACGCTGACCCGCAGGATCCCCCGACGACGTGCTTCGCTGAGCGCCTTATTGACCCGCAAACGGGTGACACCAAAGCGTTCGGCGGCATCAGCCTGTGTCAGCCCTTCGATTTCGCACGCCCAGGCCAGCCGCACCAAAAGCTGCTCTTCAGGGTCAATCTGGTCAAGTTTAATGCTGCGCGACACGAGGGGCGGTTCCTTTTCAGCGAGGCGCAACGATGGGGCTGCGTTTGACGGAAAGCAGGATCATTTCACCGCCCCCATCGTCAAGCCGCGAACCAGTTGTTTCGATGCAATCAGCGCAAAGATCAGCACCGGGATCACGATCAGCGTCGAGGTCGCCATGATCTTACCGTAGGGCAGGTTGTAGCCCTCCATGAACGACACGGCCATAGCAGGCGCTGTCTTGGCCTCACTGCGGGTCAGCACAAGCCCGAACATCAATTCGTTCCACGAAAAGATGAACGAAAAGATCGCCGAGACCGCCACACCCGGCATCGCCAGCGGCAGGCAAATCTTGCGCATGATGGTGAACTGCGAGGCCCCTTCAAGGCGCGCCGCCTCGTCCAGGTCATATGGAATGCCGCGAAACTGATCGGTCACGATCCAGATCACGATCGGCAGATTGAACGTGAGATAGATCAGGATCAGCGTGATATGCTTGTCCAGCAATCCCAGATTGCGCGCGATCAGAAAGAACGGCAGCGCCAGAACGATGGGCGACACCATTCGGTTGGTGATGAACCAGAACCAAAGGTCTTTCTTGCCGCGAAACTCAAACCGGGCCAGCGCAAAGGCGGCAGGCACACCCAGGATCAGGGCCAGTAAGGTGGTACAGACTGCGATGATGAGCGAATTCATCAATGTGCGCAGAACACCGTCTTCAAAAAGCGCCTCGCGGTAATTGTTCAGCGTCGGCTCGAACAGCCAAACCGGCGGCGCTTCAAGCGCGACCACCTGCGTTTTCAGCGATGTGGTCACCATCCAGTAGAATGGAAAGACGCAGATTGCGATGATGATCGCCAGCAGTGCGATTTGCGACCAGAGGGAGCGGGTGGATGTCATCGCTCAGACCTCCTTGTAGAAGACGCGGATGTAGATCTGCGCCAAAACAATTGTGACAATAAGCAAGATGATCGCCTGGGCCGAGGCAAGACCTTGATCGAAGGCCCGAAAGCCGACGCGCTGGATCAACAGCGATATGAACTCGGTCGAGGCGCCGGGTCCGCCGCGCGTCAAGGTAAACACCATGTCAAAGAGCTTCAGCGTGTCGGCCGTGCGCAGGATCAGCACTGCCACAAGCCCGGGCAGCAGAAACGGAAGTTGCACATAGCGCAGGACGGTCCATTTTGATTTCGTCTCAAGGCGGGCGGCTTCTTCAATCTCGCCGGGGACCATTGTCAGGCCAGCCAGCAAAACCAGCGCCACGAACGGGGTCCACTGCCAGACATCCCAGAAGATAATCATCATGAAGGCGTTTTGCGGGTCTCCAATCCAGTTGATATCCGCCCCGCCCATCAGCTGGTTCACAACACCGAATTTCTGGTTGAACATCACCTGCCCCAACAAACCAACCACCGCATATGTCGTGGCCATCGGCAGCACGAGGCTGAGCCGTGCAAGCGTTTTGAGAATAGTCAAACCGGGTTGGTGCAGCACCAGCGCGATACCAAGGCCCAGAGCAATTTGCAGCGGCAACGCTGTTCCCAGAAGAAAAAACGTCCGCGACATCGCTTGCCAGAACGCGTCGTCGGTCAGCACGTCCCAGTAATTTTGAAGCCCAATAAACTCGACCCGCCGCAACTGCGTCAGGTTGTAGAAATGCAGTGACGTCCAGATTGCGTAAAGCAACGGCGCAATGCCAACGATGGCAAGCCCGAGGACCGCCGGTCCGATAAACGAAAGAATGGTTTTACGGGGAACTTGACCGCGCATGGCGTCCTCCGGACTTTGCGTCTTCTTATGGAAACCGGAGGCACCGCAAGAGCGCCTCCGGTTCAGGTGTCGGCAGCAGATTACTGCGCCAGAGGCTTGTCACCAGAGTAATACCCGGCGGCCTCAAGCACTTCTTCCATGCGCGTGCCGATCTCGGTCGCCCCTTCTTCGGTTGTGACCTCGCCCAGCATCATCTTGGTGCCCCACTCCTGCACGATCTCGGTGATCTCGGGCCATTCGGCGAAACGCGGGCGGAATTCCGGGACACCGTCCTGCCAGCTTTCGACCAGCGCGGGCACAAACTTGAACTCTTCCAGACCGTCTTGCTGATAAACGGACTGACGGGCAGGCACGCCGCCACGCTCAAGATATTCGCGCGCGTTTGCCTTGGATGTGGCCCACTGAATGAACAGATAGGCGGCTGCCTGCTCTGCCTCATCCGCTTGCGAGGCCACCGCCATCGAGAAGCCACCAAGGGCGGGCTTACGGCCCGCAGGGCCTGTCGGCTCGGGTGCGATTTCGACGCAATCGGCAACTTTCGACGTCTCGGGCGAGACGACCGACGAGTAGAACGCCGACCACTCGGTAATCATCGCGACATCGCCCTGAGCGAAGGCGTTCACCGTCTCGGCGTGGTCATAGGCGACGATACCATCGGGCATGTACTGCATCAGATCCTGACGGAATTGCAGACCGGCCTGGCTTTCTTCGCTGTTCAGGTTTGAGCGGAAGTTCTCGTCGAGAAACGATCCGCCAAAGGGCCAAAGAACACGTGCAAAACTGTCAGCCGACTGCGTTTCGTTGCGCTTGGACTGCAACGCAAACGCATATTTTCCGTCCTTGGTCAGTGCAGGGCCATATTCGTCCTTCAGCTGCATCCATGTCTCGGGCGGGCCGTCAAAACCGGCCTCTTCCAGAATACAACGATTGTAGAACATCAGGCCTGAATAGTTGTCGACCGGAAGACCATAGATCGTGTCGTTCCAACCGCCGAATGCATTCAGCACCAGCGGGAAGAAATCGTCGATATCCAGATCAGGATCAACAGTATCAGGGAATTTCGCTTGCACATCGGCCAGCGGCAAGACCCACTCGTTCTCTGCAAAGTTACCCATCCACACCAGGTCGATCAGCGCAATGTCCAGATCGCCACCGGCCACAAAATCACGCACCTGTTCGCCCAGCGCGTTTTCGTAGGGGTGCTTGATGATGTTGACGTTGATGCCAGTTTCTTCCTCAAACGCGGGCAACATCGCTTCGATCGCTTCATAGCCCGGACGCAACAGGAACACGACATCCACGGTCGTGCCCGCGTAAGGTTCTGCTGCTGCTTTCAGGCTCCACCCGTGCCCATCAGCGACCGCTCCGGTCGCGATGATGCTTGCCAACGCAGCCGTGCCGTAAAGATTACGCAGTTTTCTCATGACAAAAAGTCCTCCCTCTTTTGTCTGGATCCCGTCTTATGATCCATATGCATGATAAGTTATACAAAAGTTATAATATACTTGAAAGTCAACACATATGTTTTTAACAAATGACATAAGTTATGATCGTGAGCGCTGAGGAGTGCGCAACCGAAACGCAGGGAGACAAGGGCTTTGGCTGGCATCAAGATCAATGGGTTGAACAAGTTTTACGGCGACACACAGGCGCTTTTCGATGTCAGTCTTGACATTGCCGACGGTGAGTTTGTTGTCTTTGTCGGCCCGTCTGGCTGCGGGAAGTCCACGCTTTTACGGTGTCTGGCAGGCCTTGAAGGCGTTAATTCAGGAACGATTGACATCGATGGGCGTGACGTGACCCATGCCGAGCCGGTGGACCGTGATCTGGCCATGGTGTTCCAATCCTACGCGCTTTATCCGCACATGAGTGTACGTGCGAACATGGATTTTGGCATGAAGGTAAATGGCATTGCCGCCGCTGAACGTGACAAGCGCATCGCCGAGGCTGCGCGCGTGCTGCAACTCGAAGAGTATCTTGAGCGCAGGCCCTCGCAGCTGTCCGGCGGTCAGCGCCAGCGCGTCGCCATCGGCCGCGCCATCGTCAAAGACCCAAAGGTGTTCCTGTTTGATGAACCTTTGTCGAACCTCGACGCAAAACTGCGCGTGCAGATGCGGGTCGAGCTGGAAGGCCTGCACAAACAGCTTGCTGCCACGATGATCTACGTAACCCACGATCAGGTAGAAGCGATGACCATGGCCGACAAGATCGTCGTTTTGAACGGTGGTCGCGTCGAACAGGTCGGCACGCCGATGGAATTGTATCACAGCCCAAATTCTCGCTTTGTGGCCGAGTTCATCGGTTCACCCGCGATGAATGTCTTTACGCCCGATGCGGGGCTTGGCGATCTGGGGCTCGACCCGGCTGCTGCGTTCATTGGCTGCCGGCCCGAGCATTTTGAACTGGTCGCCAGCGGTCAAGGCCATGCGAATGCAACCGTGAAGGTGAAAGAACAGCTGGGGGGTGAAAGCCTGCTTTATCTCGGGATGGACGGCGGCACCGACGTGGTCGCCCGCGTTGACGGCGATGATGCCACAGATGTGGGCCAAAGCATCGGTCTGCGCATTCCCGAAAATCGTCTGCACCAGTTCGATACATCGGGCCGCGCGCTACAATGAGCCTGCGATGACCTCGTCCCATACATCTAAGGACCGCGCACACGACCTGCTGCGCGATATTGATCTGGTCATCTTCGACTTTGACGGGGTCGTTGCGGACAGCGAAGTGATCTCGCTGTCCACGCTGCATCGGGCGCTGGATGATTTCGGGATCTACATGCCGCTCAGCGCTGTGCGCGAGACGTTTCTGGGCACCTCGATGACGACAATCCTGAAGCATGTCGAAAGCCTGAAGCCGTCTTGTTCGACCAAACAATTTGCCGATCATTGGCAGGCGATGCTGTTTGAACAGTTAACGCGCGACCTTACGCCAGTTCCGGGTGTTGTGGCCTTGCTGGACAGGCTGCAGGCCACCCGAACGCCCTATTGCATCGGCTCCAGCAGTTCGTTCAAACGCCTTGGTGTTGCCCTTGAGTCGATGACGCTTCGCGATCGTTTTGCCCATGTCTTCAGCGCAGAACAGGTAAACCGCGGCAAACCTGCGCCTGATCTTTTCCTGCACGCGGCCCAGCAGCTTGGCACCGATCCAACCAGCTGTCTGGTGATCGAGGATTCGCCCTTCGGCGTGCGCGCCGCAAAGGCAGCCGGGATGCGCTGTGCAGGGTTTGTTGGCGGTGCGCATATGGCCGGGATCCGCGACGATCACGCGGCTACGCTGAAATGTGCTGGTGCTGATCTGATCCTCGACAGCTTTGCCGCTTTGGCATCAAAACCACTTGCACGCGGGCAAGCACTGGGAAATTCTGTCCCCGACGAGATCGAGGAACGTCCCACCCGATGAGCTACCTTGGAATTGACCTGGGCACGTCCGGTTTGCGGGCCCTTCTTGTTGCGGAAACCGGACGCGTGATCGGCTCGGTCGAGCGGTCCTATAGCTCAGAGCACAAACACTCCGGCTGGAGCGAACAGGATCCCGCACACTGGATTGCCGCGCTGGAGGATGCCGTGCGCGCCTTGCGCAGCAGCTACCCTGATTTCAGTGACCTCAAAGCTGCCAGTGTCGCAGGCCACATGCATGGCGCAACGCTGCTGGACAAAGACGGCAGCGTTATTCGCCCGTGCATTCTGTGGAACGACACCCGCGCGGATGCCGAAGCCCGCGTTCTGGACGGGATGGACAAGGTGCGCGACATCTCGGGCAACATCGTCTTTCCAGGCTTCACCGCGCCCAAGCTGCTCTGGGTCGCCAAACACGAACCCGAGCATTTCGCGCGGGTCGACAAGGTTTTGCTGCCTGCTGCGTATCTGAACTACTACCTGACCGGTGACTTT
Source organism: uncultured Paracoccaceae bacterium (assembly GCA_937883775.1). GTDB lineage: Bacteria > Pseudomonadota > Alphaproteobacteria > Rhodobacterales > Rhodobacteraceae > JAHTBL01. Next base: position 1,819 of record CAKZXZ010000147.1, on the reverse strand, counting down.
GTCGCGGACATGTCGGACAGCGCTGGCACATCCTGGCTGAACGTCGCAGACCGCGAATGGTCAGATACTCTTTTGAACGCCGGGCAAATGCGTCAGGATCAGATGCCACGCTTGGTCGAAGGGTGTCAGCCGGCGGGCACGCTGCGCCCCGAGCTTGCGCGCAAATGGGGTGTCAGCAACGCCGTCATCATCGCAGGTGGTGCGGGTGACAATGCCGCTGCCGCCTGTGGGATCGGCGCCTTGAACGAGGGCGACGGATTTCTGTCGCTTGGCACATCCGGGGTCTTGCTGGCTGCTCGAGATGGCTATCACCCTGACCCGGCTTCTGCGCTGCATACGTTCTGCCACGCTGTTCCGGACCGCTGGTATCAGATGGGGGTTATGCTGTCGGCGACAGACAGCCTGAATTGGCTTGGCCAGATCACCGGCAAGTCGCCCTCTGACCTGACCACAGATCTTGGCGACACCCTACGCGGCCCCGGACGGGTTCGATTTCTGCCGTATCTGTCTGGCGAGCGCACTCCGCATAACGATGCCAATATTCGGGGAAGTTTCACCTCGCTTGGCAAAGACACGACGCGCAACGATCTGACCCATGCCGTCCTGGAAGGGGTCGCTTTTGGCCTGCGCGATTCCTATGAAGCGCTGATCGACACCGGTGCGCGGATTGATCGGCTGCTTGCGATTGGCGGCGGTGCCCGATCGCAGTACTGGATCAAGCTGATTGCAACGGTGCTGAACGTGCCGCTTGAGTTGCCAAAGGATGGTGAGTTTGGCGCAGCCTTAGGTGCGGCGCGTCTGGCCATGATCGCCCATACGGCAGACGTGGCAGACCGCGTTCTGACACCTCCCGAGGTCGCTGAACGTGTCATGCCTGATGCGGCGCTCCAGCCGGCATTCGACTCCGCCTATCAGCAGTTCCGGTCGGTTTATCCGACGCTGAAATCAGTGTCGTCGTTAAGCTGAAGACTTTGCCGCGCCGCCCAGGGCAATCCCGCATCAGACATCAAAACGTAAACGACAGGCCAAAGCTTCCAAGATGCTCGGTAGTGTCTTCTGACCGGCGACCCTGCAGGCGCCGGAAGATATGTCCAGCCTTTTGAAGTTCAGCACGCACGCCGAATTCCACAACCGCAAGGTTCTGTGCAATCGCCGCAGCTTCGGTCACTGTGTCTGTCAGATCACCTTCAAAGGCCAGACCGCTGCCAAGGTTCTGGATGGTGCCGAAATTCGTCAGCGTGCCACCCTTTTCCAGCTCGACCACCGCGTGTTCTGCATCAAGCCGCCTGCGCGGTTGAGCACACTGGCCTCGAACAGGTGGATCAGGCGATCACCACCTGCGCTGCTGCGCCGGATCGTACCAGCGTTATCCAACAGAGCGCCTGTGGCCGCATTGATCGACCGAATGACTTCACCGGCAGCCCCTTCGAAGACAGCACCCTTTTCAATCGTAATGCACACATCATCCGAGCCTGCACGAAGATAGATCACCTCGGATCGAAGGTCGGTGGATAGGCTTGCCAGGGTGCCACCGGTCTTGACGCGGATCGTGCTGCGCGGCGCGTTGAAAAACTCAATCACGGCGTTTCCGGTTGTATCGATCGTCCGCAGGGTCCCGCCATTTCCGATCTCGACCGCGTGCGCGGCATCCTCGAACAGCGCAACAGAGTTATTTTGCTCGACGGTATTGGCACCATCCGGAAGCACCAGCTTGACCGCGCTACCGCCACTGAACGACAGCGTCGGATTGTTCGTCGTACCGCTGCAGGTGTTGATCCGGGCGTCGTGACACATGCAGCAGCAGCCAGCATCGCGGTCA
>CAKZXZ010000146.1 GCA_937883775.1 uncultured Paracoccaceae bacterium | reverse complement strand
CCGGGTCCCAATGGGTCATGCGCACCATACCGATGGCCACGTTCGTCTCAAAATCAGGCGACCACGCCGCCGACGTGACGGCCCCCACCTTCTTGCCATTGCCATAGATCGGCCAGGCCCGATCACTGGGCGGCACGGCGTCCCCAAGGATCGAGATAGGCCGCACCTGTTTGACCGGCCCTTCTTTGGCGACCCGCAACAGCGCATCGCGCCCCACACAGCCGATGGCGGTTTGCGTGTTGCAGAACCGGCCCAGCCCACATTCATGGGGCGTATTGTCGTCGTCCATGTCGTTGCCGTAGGACAGCAAACCGCCCTCAATCCGCTCGATCCCGTTAGGGCAGCCAGCACGGACATCCAGGTCCTGCCCCGCCTCCATCAGCGCATTCCAAAGCGGCATGCCAAGGGCGGTGTCGGGCATGTAAATCTCGAACCCGCCTTGCTTGGAATAGCCCGAGCGCGCGATGACCATGGGCGTGTCCTGAAAATCGAACCAGCCGAAGCGGAAGAAGCGGACGTTGCGGATATCCTCACCAAAGAGCCGCTCCATCAGATCCTCGGCCTTAGGGCCTTGGACGGCCAGCGGAGAGACATCAGGCTCGTCCACCAAAACGTCCAGACGGTAGCCATAAGCGATGCCTTTGACCCAAAGCAGCAAGTCGCTGTCGGCGATTGAGATCCAGTAGTGATCCTCGGCCAGCTTGACGGCGACGGGATCGTTCAGCATCCCGCCCGTCTCGTCCACGATGGGCACATAGTAGCATTGCCCCGCCAGCATCCCGCGCAGATCGCGGGGGGTCAGCATTTGCATCAGACGCCCCGCATCGGGGCCTTTCACCTCAATCTGACGCTCGACCGAGACGTCCCAGACCTGCACCGCAGTCTTGAGGTGGCGGTAATCGGCCTCCACGCTTTCAAAGACTGTGGGCAGCATCATCCGGTTATAAATGGTATAGTTCTTGACACCTGCTGCTTCGACACCGTCCGAAAACGGGGTCCGCCGCAAACGGCGCGACGGAGAGATATTGGCCATGTCAGTTGTCCTCAGGCATGAAGGGAATATCGGTCACAGCAGGCTTGAGCCCGGCCTGCGTCATCATCGCATGGACCTGCCCCCGATGATGGGTCTGGTGATTGAAAAGTTGCATCACGCAGACCGCCTTTGGCATCGACATTTCGCGCTTGGCCATGCCGGAATACCACGTCAGATCGCCATGCAGATCGAGCGCTCTGAGGCTTTCGGCCCAAAGCAGAATGCGCCCATCGGTGCGGAACCGCTCCGCCCCCCAGACGGCTAGCGTGGGCGTCAGGGTCTTGTGATTCGCTGGCGCGACGCTGGGACCGGGACCGCCGTCAAAGCGGCTCATCCACAGCTGATCGCCCCAGAGCAGATGATTGATCGTCGCGAAAATCGAGCCAAAGAACGCGCCGCGATCCTTGGTCAATTCCTCAACCGACAACGGCTCCAGCGTTTTCAGCATTTCGCGGTTCTGCCACTGAGAATACCGCGCCATGGTTACGCAATACTCCC